>NZ_CBTK010000256.1 GCF_000531125.1 Candidatus Contendobacter odensis Run_B_J11
CTGGCTACCGTCAGTTGGGCGGGAAGTCACGCTTGTGGAGAGGAAGGCACTGGTCGGAGTCGCAAGACCCCGGCGAAACCGTCGTCGCAACGTGCGGCGCAGCAGCAAGCGGCCGCCGCCCACCAGGGCGATTAACACCAGCCAGCCAATCAGCCAGGACGAGCGCGGCACCAGCCCTTCGCGCAGGAACACCCAGACGGCCATCATCAGCAATACGCCGATGCTGACACCCAGCACAATGGTGTACAGCAGGCTTTCGTCGGCGTAGCGCAGGATCGGGCGGTAGAGACCGACCACGGCGAAGGTCGGGATCAGGATCGCCACCGCCAGTGGAAACAGCCAGATCACGTCCTGCAGCAGGTCCGGCCAGAGATCGCCGAGGCGGATGGCGAACGAGGCCCAGACTGCGATCAAAATGGCGAGGGTGTCGCCGACAATGAGCAGGGCGCGGCGGGCAGTGGTGGGGAGATTGAGAAAGGATTCGGGAATCACGGAGCCAGTACTGTAGCACGCCGCCGTTCCAGTCGCCCTACTCTCCACATCAACAGGCTGTAGATGAGCGCCCAACCGAGCGCCAGCACTGCCTGAGCAGTAGGCGGTAAAGAAACCGCCAATAACGCTGATCCGGCGCAGGCCAGCATCAGCGCGTATTCCGCCAGCACCGTGCGCCGGTGCCCCCAACCGAGCAGTACCAGCCGCTGATAGTAATGAGATCGGTGCGCTTCCCAGACCTTCTCGCCGTGCAGCAGCCGGCGCAGCAGGGTCACGGTGGCGTCTACGATGAACGGCGAGAACACCAGCCACGCGATCCAGAGCGGAAACAGGCCCATCTTGCTGCCCCACAGGCTGCATGCCGCTGCCAAAAAACCCAGCACAGTGGAACCGGTATCGCCGAGAAAGATTTTGGCCGGCGGGAAGTTGTAGACCAGGAACCCGGCGCCGGCTGCCGCCACAACCAGGCAGATGACAGTGAATTCCGCGTCGGCCCGACCCAGCCAGGCCAGCGTCGTAAAGCCGATCACCGCCATGCCGCCGGCGAAGCCGTCCATCCCGTCCATGAAGTTGTAGAGATTGATCATCCAGACCGTAAACAGCAGGGTCAGAAGCACGGCGATTGAACTGGGAAGGGGTAAGACCAGACCGGGCAGATTAAAACTATCGGGAGCAAAGCCCGCCGCCGGCAGGCTGACAGCGGCCCAGAGGTGAATGAGGAGGCGCCACCGGGCGGCAATATCCCTGTAGTCATCCAGCCAGGAAATCACCGCTAATGGCGCCAAGCCCACACCCAAAAACAGCCCTGCACGGCTGGAAAAATCCTTCATCACCATTGCATTGACCAGTACACCGACCAAAACCCCGGCCAATACCGCCATCCCACCAGTGCGGGGGATGGGCCGGGCGTGCAGTGAACGGTCGTTGGGGTGATCCAGCAGGCGCAACGGGTGGATCAAGCGGGACAGCACGCGACAGAATGCCAGAGCAGTACCAAAAGCAAAAATGCCGGCTAACATTGCAAGCCAAAAGTCACTGGATAAGTCAGTCATCGTTGAGCTGACTTCCCGGCAACGTGGCTCGAACAGCGTCCCGAATTTTTGAACCGACGGTTTACCCCCGCCCGTCGGGCACCCAGAGTGCTCATTTCTCCCGGAAGGAGCGGGCCGCAGCATCCAGAAGGGGTTGCAACAGGTATTGCAGCGCGGTGCGCTCGCCGGTCTTGATGAACACCTCGGCCGGCATCCCCGGCACCAGGATTTGACCTTGTTGCAACTTGCTCATCTCGGTCTCCGGTACCTGAATGCGCGCCAGGTAATAGGGCATATTAGTCGCCCGATCGACCAGTCGATCTGCCGACACCGTCATAACGCGGCCCTCCAGCACCGGGGTGGTACGGGACTTGAACGACGAGAAGCGCACATCAGCCAGCAATCCTGGATGCATCTTGTCGATGTCGGTTACCTGTACATGCGCTTCCACGATCAATTGCTCACCCTGCGGCACGATATCCAGAATCGGGGTACCGGGTGAGAGTACGCCGCCGACGGTATGCACCCCCATGCCCACGACCTTACCACTGGCCGGAGCCCGAACCGTGGTGCGCGCTACGGTATCCTGCAAAGCGCGCATTCGCTCCCGCAGATCGAACAACTTGGCCTGCACTTCGCGCAACTGCTCGGCGACCTCGGACTGGAACCGCTTTTGCAATTGCAGGATTTGCAGTTCGGCCTGACCTATTTGCAACTTGGCGCGGGATACATCTGACAGATGTTGGGCACGCTCCCCTTCCAGTTCGGCGGCGGCACGTTCCAGTTCGCGCTGACGCAGCTTGTCACTGAAACCCTGCTTGGCCAGTTGCCCAAAATCGTTGGCCTCGTTGGTATAGGAGGTAATGCGTTGCTGCTTGCTTTTGGCCAGTGCATCCAGGCCACGGGTCTGTTCCTGCAACTGTTCGATCTGCTGGCGTAACAGGGAAATCTCGCCCTTGAGCGTGGTACGCCGGGCGATAAAAGTCTGCTGCTCGGCACTGATCGCCTCGCGGACCCGGGGATCGCTGTCCTCCGCCTTCAATTCATCGGGGATTGCAATGATCTCAGTCTGTTTACGCTCAGCCAGTAGTCGCGACTCCAGCGCCTGCGCCGAGAAATACTGGACGCGGGCGATTTCAAGCTGGGCGCGGGCCTGAGTGCCATCCATCTGCAGCAGGATGTCGCCTTCCTTCACGGTGTCACCGTCCTTCACCAGGATTTCGCTGACGATGCCGCCTTCCAGATGCTGAACGGTCTTGCGGTAGGATTCCACCGTCACCGTGCCAGCAGCCACAGCAGCGCTGTCGATCTGGGCGGTAGCGGCCCAGCCGCCAAAGCCGCCGAAGGCTGCCAATAAAATTAGAAACCCCAGCCGGCGGATCGGGCGGTCGTCGGTGGGAGCCAGTGGGATAGGCACCTTGCCGGCAAGATAAGGGTTCGGAGCAGCAGTAGCTTGAGTCATGCGGGGCCTCGCTCAGGATGGTCGCGTCTGGCTAATGGGCTGAATCGGGGTCATCGCCCGCGGTTGCCCTTGGCTGGTGGCGAATTGGGCTTGGCTGGTCGCGGGTTGCGGCGTTGGCACGGCGGTCGGCCGGGTAAATTGCGTCAGCACCTGATCGCGCGGCCCGAAGTGTTGCGCCTGGCCTTCGCGTAACACCAGCACCTTATCCACTACCTGCAAGATGCTGATTCGGTGACTGATGATCAGTACGGTACTGCCGAGCCGTTTCATTTCCAGCATCGCTTGCGCCAGCGCCGCTTCCCCCTGGTCGTCCAGATTGGAATTAGGCTCGTCCAGTACCACCAGCACCGGATTGCCATACAGGGCGCGGGCCAGCCCGATCCGCTGGCGTTGCCCCCCGGACAATGCGGCACCGCCTTCGCCAATGCGGGTGTCATAAGCCTTGGGCAATTGCAGGATCATCTCGTGAACCGCTGCTTTACGAGCAGCGGCGACTACCTGATCGGGATCTATCGCGCCGAAGCGGGCGATGTTTTCGGCGACAGTACCGTCGAACAACTCGATATCCTGCGGCAGATAGCCGAGATACGGCCCTAACTCGTCGCGGTTACAATTCTGGATGTCCGCTCCATCCAGGCGAACCTTGCCGGCGTACAACGGCCAGATGCCGAGAACGGCGCGCGCCAGGGTGGACTTGCCGGCGGCGCTGGGGCCGATGATACCGATCGACTCGCCGGCGGCAATGCCCAGGTTTATCCCGCGCACTGCCGGGGTCTGCGCTCCCGGCGGCACTACCACGATATTTTCCAGACTCAGCGCGCCGGTGGGCGGCGGCAGCGACAGGTAGCGCGGACGTTCCGGCACCGTATGCAACAGTTCGTTGAGGCGATGGTAGGCGGTACGAGCCGACACGAAGCCTTTCCAGGTGCCAATCAGCAGATCAATCGGGGCCAGGGCGCGACCCATCAAAATCGAGGCGGCGATCATGATGCCGGGAGTAACGAGGTGTTCTACCGCCAGCAACGCGCCCAGGCCCAGAATGAGCGATTGCAGCAACATCCGCAGCATCTTGCTGGTGGCAGCCAAGGCGCCGGCCCGGTCGCTGGCTATCGCCTGCAACCCCATCACTCGCTGGTGGCGCTCGATCCAGCGCTGGCGGATGCGGGGCAACATCCCCATCGCTTCCAGCACTTCGCAGTTGCGCAGATTACTGGTGGCGTAATTGGCGGCGGCCATGGCCTCGGCATTCGCCGCCGCCAGTGGTTTGCTGGTGGACAGTTCAGTCGCCACAGTCAGCCCGGCCAGAATCAGCGCAGAAACGATGGCGAACCAGCCAAACCACGGGTGCATCAGAAATAACACGATGAGGTAAATCGGTACCCACGGCGCGTCGAAGAACGCAAACAGGCCGCTGCCGGTGAGAAACTGACGCAGGTTATTGAGATCGTGCAGTGGCTGGGCTGAACCGCTGCCCGGTCGGCGCAGCGACCAGTCAAACACTGCCGAGAACAGGCGGGCATCGAGCAGAACATCCATCCGCGCCCCCACTCGAACCAGAATTTGCGAACGCACCCATTCCAGCGCCCCCATCACGATCAGCGAACCGGCAATGAGCAAGGTCAGCATCAACAGGGTAAATTCGCTGCGGCTGGCCAGTACCCGGTCGTAAACCTGAAGCATGTACAGCGAGGGCGCCAGCATCAGCAGGTTGATGAACAGGCTGAAAAAACCGGCAATCGCGAACGATTGCCAGCACAGATGGAGGACTTTCTGCAAATCCGAGGGTTCAGCTTTGGGTCTTGTCATGGAAATTGGAGCGCACCAGGTTGAAAACGAACGAACTTATCTTATCACTTACTTTCCGCCCATAGTGGGCTGCAATAAAGCCGCAACCCACGGATAGGGCGGCGTGGCTAACCCGTTACCCCCAACGCTTTCAATACCGGTAGCCGCTTCTCGACAAACTCCTGCGCCTGCCCGGTCAACTCGGCCAGGTTTTCCTCTACCGATTCGATAGCCTTGCCCTCTTTGGTCAGCCGCTGGTTTTGTGCGGCGAGCAGGTGCCAGACCCATTGGGCGTATTCTTCCGGGGTCTTTTTGCCTTGAGTCCTGGCCAGCAGGAAAAGCTGCTGGAATCGGTTGACGGCAATGCCTCCGCCCGTTACCGGGCTGGCCAGATAAGCCAGGTCGTTACTGCCCCGCGCCTTATTCATCAAGTACGCATTGAGTTTGTCGGTGTAAGGCCTGGCCTTGGTGATGGCTTTATCGTCTTGCACCGCCGCCAGATCGCCCTTGCCGACCAGCACCATGACCGCCTGTAGCACTTGGGCAAAGACCAGGCCCTTGTCTTTCACTGCCTGTTCGATCTGATTCAGGGTGCGCGGTTTGTGGTCGGCCAGCAGGTCGAGGATGGGCAGATATACGCCTTCGTTAAGAGTTGCTTCGCCGATAGAACCGGTCGCCTTCAGTTCTACCCCGTTGCGGGGTGCAACGAGGATGACGCGATGGGTGCGGATTTGCTCGGTCTTGTCGAGGAGATTGAGCAGGCGGGCACCCTTCACCCAGTAGTCGCGGCGGAACTGCTGGTTCACCATGAAGTCGCGCACGGTCTGGCGAAACATGGGGTCAGGGAGAGTTTGCAAAAACTGTTGCTGCTCAGCGCTGAGGTTCACCGCATCGACGTGGTCGAGGAGGTGGGCCGAGCAGGCGTAGTTCAGCTTGGCCGAGGTAAGCCATTCGGCCATTGCGGCAAACGACATCGGGTGCCAGTCACGATTGAAGTATTCGTGGGCGAGGTAGTTGCGGTTCTGTTCTTTCATCTTTTTGACCCGATCAGCCACCAACGGGTTGGCGCGGGCGTAGATCGGGTGGGTGGCCAGCAGCCTGTCGGCGAAATCAAGCGCGGCATCAATACGCCCGATAATGCCTTGGCCCGGCGCACCCATCACTTCAGCGTGTTCGGTCAGCAGGTCGCGCATCGGCACCATCGCCGCCCAGCCGGGCTGCGTGTTGTAGCTGAGGTAAAGCACGCCACCTACTTTGAGCTTGCGGCGCACAAAATCCACGATCACCGCCCGGTTTGGGTCGGAGATCCAGCTCCAAATGCCGTGCAGGCCGATATAGTCGAAATCGGGCAAGTCAGCGCGGTGGCAAAACTCGGCGAAGGACTGGTCGAACAGGCGTGCGCCAGCGCCGGAGGCTACCGCCAATTCCTGGGCAAAACCGGCTTGAGCCGGGTTGAAGTCGGTGCCCCACCACTGAACCGCCGATGCCGCAGCGTGAATATTGGCGCTCATCCCCTGACCAAAACCCAGTTCGCAGGCCGCGCCAATTTCGGGGAAAGCGATGCCGGCATCCAAAAAGGGCAGTTTCACCCTGAGCGGATTAAGTTCGGTGTAGTAGCCATAGGTGTAGCCAATATCGGCCACGTAGCCGGCGGTCCAATCGGACATGGAGTTATTCCTTGAGCAGTTTGAGTAATTTTAACGGCAGATATCTTTTCGATGATTAGAGAGGCAGTTCAGGAATCAACCGCCTTTAAGCCAACCAGATAAGAATCAGGCGGGGGCGGGCGGTTCGATACCCGGCGGCAACCGTTTTGGCATGACGATGCGCAATCGTTTGTCGCGGCCCGTTTCGCCCGTCAGCAACGCCACCTGGCTTTTCGCCACCCCGAACAGCGCGGCCAGAAACTCGCGCAGATGAGCATTGGCTTGGCCGTCCACCGGCGGCGCGGTGATGCGGACGCGGAATCGGCCCTCCCGTGATTCTGCCCACTGATCGCGGCTGGCGCGTGGCTGAATCCGCGTGTACAGAATCAGGTCCGCGCCCTCCCAGCGATAGCCGCCAGTATCCATGGCTTCAGCGCAGCCCCGTCAACATCCCCAAGAAATCCTGGAGCAGCAAACTGACAAAGATCAGCGCCACAACTACGAGCATCGGCGACAGATCCACGCCGGAAATGGGTGGTAGCAGACGTTGAGCCGGACGTAGCACCGGCGCGGTCAACTGAGCCAGTACCCGCGCCGCCGGATGACGGGGATCAGGATTAAACCAGCTCAGCAATGCCTGAATGATGACGCCCCACAGGAAAATGTTGATCAGCAGCTTGAGCAGTTCGGCCACGGCTAACAGCAACAGGCCACCGATGCTGACTCGCTGATCCAACAGGGCAGTTACCAGCAGTACCTCGACTGTTTGCAGGACCAATGCCAGTAGCACCGACGCCAAATCCAGACCGCGATACCCCGGTACGATCCGGCGCAAGGGCAACAGTGGTGGATTGGTGATGCGCACCAAAAATTGAACCAGCGGGTTGTAAAAATCGGCGCGCACCCCTTGCAGCAGGAAGCGCAACACCACAGCCAGGATGTAAAAACCGAACAGCGTCTGAACGAGAAAAATGGTCGCGGTCACAATTGCCCTCCCAATAGATCGCCCAATTCCTTGGCACGGTGGCGAGCAGCCTCCAGCGCTTTGGAAACCAGCAGTTCCATTCCACCTTCGCACAGCACCGTCAACGCCCGCTCGGTGGTGCCACCCGGCGAGGTCACCCGGACCCGTAATGTTGCGGGACTTTCCGCGCTTTCCAACGCCATTTTGGCCGCGCCGAACGCCGTCTGTAGCGTCAGCAACCGGGCGGTGTCCGCATCCAGTCCCAAGGCTGCACCCGCCTGTTCCAGCACTTCCATCAGCAGAAAGAAGTAGGCCGGGCCACTGCCAGATAACGCAGTGACCACATCCAGCAGGCGTTCATCGTTCACCCAGACCGTCACTCCGACCGCCCGCAACAACGATTCCGCCAGTTGTCGGTGATCCTCGGACACGAACTCATTGGCGAACAGGGCACTGGCGCCGCTACTGACCAGCGCCGGAGTATTGGGCATGGTCCGCACCAGAGCCAGCGATCCCCCGCCCAGCCAGCGCCGCAAATCCAGTTCGCGCACCCCGGCGGCGATGGAAATCACCAGCGGTGGGCACCCCTGGATCACTGCGGCCAATTGCTGAGCGACGCCTTGCAGAAGCTGTGGTTTAACGGCCAGTACGATCACGGTGGCCTTGGCGGCGATGACCGGGTTATCGGCGCCGGTATGGACCCCGAAGCGACTGCGTAGAAATTCACGCTGGCTGGCGTCGGGTTCGGCAACCCAGATGCAGTCCGGATCATAACCATCGGCAATCAGGCCGCCAATCAGGCTGCGAGCCATGTTGCCGCCGCCAATAAAGGCGATAGGAATGTCTTTCATTTCGACCTCATTCTCTTTTTCTTCAAGGTTTACCGCCCAGTAACTGCGTGACGCGCCCACTGATATTGGCGAGACGATTGTCGTCGCGGTAGAACTCATACACCTGTTGCCTGCCAGCGGGGTTGAGTTGCTGATAAAGCGTGTAGGTTCCCGGCAGACTCTTGCGCAGCGCCTGTTCGAAGGCAGCCAAATCTAATTCAGGCGTCAGCCGGTCAACCGAGGTGTCAGTCGCGGTGGCGGTTGCCGCCGACCCGGATGGCGACAGGTCGGTGGTCAGAGTTGTGGCCTGCCGTTTGACTTCATCCTCGATCTCGCGCAGGTAGCTATCATCCACGCCGAGCAGGAGCGGAACCACCAGCAACAGGCCCGCCCGCCCGCCGTAGGTGGCGAAATAGCGCGGTAACCCGGACAGCAATAAAGGCATAGCGATCTCCCGGAACAGCGGGGCGGATTCTGGGCCAGCGAGAGGATAAGACAGACTCCGGTTTCATCAGCAAGCATACCGCAAAAGCGACGTTTCAGCCGCGTGGCCCGAACAGGGCAGTACCCACCCGAACCAGGGTCGCACCTTCCGCAATCGCGGCTTCCAGATCGTCGGACATGCCCATGGACAGCGTGTCCAGCGCCAACCCATCGGCATTCAGCCGCTCCCACAGTTCCCGCAACCGGGCAAAGGGCTGCCGCTGTGCAGCGAAGTTCGGCGCTGGCGCGGGAATCGCCATCAGACCCCGCAGCCGCAACCGTGGCAAGGTTGCCACTGCCGCCGCCACTGTAGCGAGATCGGTTTCATCCAGCCCGTGCTTGGTGACTTCCCGGTCAATATTGACTTGCAAACAGACATTGAGCGGCGGCAGGGTGGCGGGCCGCTGTGCGCTCAACCGTTCGGCGATTTTCAGCCGGTCCACGCTATGCACCCAAGCAAAGTGTTCAGCGATGCCACGGGTCTTGTTGGCCTGAATCGGGCCGATAAAGTGCCATTCCAAGCCTAATGCCGCCAGCTCGATTATTTTATCCAGCGCTTCCTGCGGGTAATTCTCGCCGAAACAACCCTGGCCAGCGGCAGCCATGGCCGTAATAGCAGCGACGGACTGGGTTTTACTGACCGCCAGCAATCCCACCGATCCCGGCCGGCGCTGAAAGCGCTGCTCGGCAGTGCGGATACGGGCTTGCACCGTGTGGAGACGGTCGGCGAAGTCGGGGGTCATAGCGGCTGGATTCCAAAGGTGAGCGGGCGCGGTCATGGTGATTTTGCGCTATATACTAAGCGGAAATCCGATTCAGCGGGACAGCTCGCTGCCGGGCCGCTATTCAACATCTTTGCGGGAGCAACCGCCATGAACCTCGACGAACTTTTGAATTTTTCGGTGCAGAACAAGGCTTCGGATTTACATTTATCCGCCGGCCTGCCGCCGATGATCCGGGTTGACGGCGATGTCCGCCGGATCAATGTGCCGCCGCTCGACCATAAGCAGGTCCACGGCCTGATCTACGATATTATGAACGACAAGCAGCGCAAGGATTACGACGAGTTTCTGGAATGCGACTTTTCGTTTGAAGTCCCCAAACTGGCCCGTTTTCGCGTCAATGCTTTCAATCAGGATCGCGGCGCGGCGGGAGTGTTCCGCACCATTCCAACCAAAATACTGAGCCTCGAGGAATTGGGGTGTCCCCCGGTATTTCGGGAGTTAATCGATATCCCGCGTGGACTGGTACTGGTCACCGGCCCGACCGGTTCTGGCAAATCCACCACGCTGGCGGCGATGATTGACCACATTAACCGGAATGAGTACGGCCATATCCTGACGATTGAAGATCCCATCGAGTTTGTCCACCAGAGCCAGCGCTGCCTGATCAACCAGCGTGAGGTACACCGCGATACACTTGGTTTTGCCGAGGCGCTGCGCTCGGCGCTGCGTGAAGACCCGGATATCATCCTGGTCGGCGAAATGCGCGACCGGGAAACCATCAGTCTGGCGCTAACCGCTGCCGAGACCGGCCATTTGGTGTTCGGCACCCTGCACACCAGTTCTGCTCCGAAGACTATTGACCGCATCATTGACGTGTTCCCCGCCGGAGAAAAGCCGATGGTGCGATCGATGCTGTCCGAGTCGCTGCGGGCAGTGATCTCGCAGGCGTTGCTTAAAAAGAAAGGAGGCGGTCGAACGGCAGCACATGAAATCATGGTGGGCGTTCCCGCTATCCGTAATCTGATTCGCGAGGACAAGGTGGCGCAAATGTACTCATCCATTCAGACTGGATCAGCCCACGGGATGCAAACACTCGATCAATGCCTGCTGGATATGGTCAAGAAAGGGACGGTGGCGCGTGAGGAAGCCGTCAGCTACGCCCAGAACAAAGCTTCATTCAAGCCGGGAGCGTGAGGAATCCGGCACAACGCGCCGCCCATGGGAATCACCCGTGTAATTTCGGGCACCGTCAACAGCCGGGGCGGTGCGCGACAGTGGCGGCTTGCGCAAGAGCGATGTAATCGTTGATGTCAACCACCCGCGCATGGCCGGCAGGGCAATCGCGCTATATAGGGGTTGACAGGAGGCGGATCGCTTGGGTAACGAGCGGGGGTTGATCGGATGGAGAGACCCGATGCTGCCCCAATTGCTTGATCCTCGCCCGTATTTTGCCGACCTGGCTGATCCTCGGCGCGAGACCCGGAACAAGCTGCATTCGCTGCATGATATTTTGATGATTGTCCTGTACGCCGTGCTGAGCGGGGTGGAAGACTGGGTGGGGATGGAAGCCTTTGCCGAGGAGAAGGAA
>NZ_CBTK010000257.1 GCF_000531125.1 Candidatus Contendobacter odensis Run_B_J11
TTCGGCTGCGAACTGGCCCAGGGCTACGGCATCGCCCGCCCCATGCCAGCCGCCGACCTCCCGGGCTGGGCGGCCGCCTGGCGCCCCGATCCGCACTGGGTGAATCGGTCCGCCGTCAGTCGTGACGAGGTGCCGATCCTGTTTGCCGGCGTCGAACACCGCGCCTGGATCATGGCCTTCGAGGCCTTCCTCAAGGGAACCAGGGAAGCCCTGCCGCTGGATCATCATCCGTGCCGGTTCAGCGCGTGGCTGGAGGCTGAGAGTTTGGCCGGACGGAACGCCCCGTCCGCCCTCGCAGTGATCGCCGCGCTGCATCAACAGATGCATACGTTGGCGGAGGCGCTGTTGGTGCTTCACGCTCAAGGCCGGAACCCGGAGGCGCTGGCCAGGCTGGGCGAACTCCACGCCCTGCGCGACCGGCTGCTGGAGCATCTGGCGGGTTTGCTTGAGAAATCCTGATGCATTATGCATTCGGCGCTTCTGCCCGGTGTCCTGTTCAGGGCGCTGCCGCAACGGGTCAGGAGTGCCGGCGACCCGCTGATTTGACTTGACAGCGGCTTGACCGGAAACTACCGCGCTTTCACACCTTGATCCGCTGCTACTTTCAACCGGTTACGCATCGTAATGTCCACCAGCGCCACGCTCTCCCACACCGCACTGCCCAATAACAAACCGCTGATCACCGTGCGCGGGTTATCGTTCCATCGCAGCGAGCGAATTATTTTCCAGGATGTGGACCTGGACATTCCTCGCGGCCGGATCACGGCGATTATGGGACCCAGCGGTGCCGGTAAAACCACGCTGTTGCGGCTGATCAGCGGCCAGATTCGTCCCGATGCCGGACGCATCGAGGTTGATGGGGTTTGCATTCACCAACTGGGGCGGCGAGAGCTGTACCAGTTGCGCAAGCGCATGGGCATGCTGTTCCAGAGCGGCGCCTTATTCACCGACCTGAGCGTATTCGATAATGTCGCCTTCCCGTTGCGCGAGCATACCCGCCTGCCAGCGCATTTGATTCGCACCCTGGTGCTGATGAAACTGGAATCAGTCGGTCTGCGCGGCGCCCGCGAGTTGATGCCGGCAGAGCTGTCCGGGGGCATGGCGCGGCGAGTGGCGCTGGCCCGTGCGATTGCCCTTGACCCGATGATGATCCTGTACGATGAACCCTTTGCCGGTCAGGATCCGATTTCAATGGGGGTGCTGATTAAGCTGATCCGCACCCTCAACAATGCGCTCGGTCTGACCAGCATCATCGTTTCACACGATGTCAAGGAAACCGCCGCCATCGCTGATTATCTTTACCTGATGTCTGACGGTCGGGTGGTGGAACACGGCACACCCGCAACGCTGGGTCACTCCGCTTCACCCTGGGTCACTCAGTTCATGCACGCCCTGCCCGACGGTCCGGTGTCGTTCCACTATCCGGCACCGCCCTACTCTGCCGATCTACTATTAGCAGGCGCGCCGGCATGATCGCGGTGCTAACCAAGATCGGGCAAAGCGTTCTCGATCCGCTGGCGCGAATGGGACGGGCCAATCTGTTCTTCCTGCGTCTGCTGGGTGCATTGTCCTTCCTGTTGCAACGCCCTGGCCTGCTGGTCAAGCAGTTGCACGCGGTCGGCGTCCTGTCGCTACCGATTATTCTGGTATCCGGTCTGTTTGTCGGGATGGTGCTGGGGCTGCAAGGCTACGCCAATCTGGTGGATTTCGGTGCGACCTCATCGCTGGGCACGGTGGTGGCGCTGTCGCTGGTGCGTGAGTTGGGGCCGGTGCTGACGGCATTGCTCTACGCCGGTCGCGCCGGCTCGGCGCTGACCGCCGGGATCGGACTGATGAAAGCGACCGAGCAACTCGCCAGTATGCAGATGATGGCGGTCGATCCCTTTCAGCGGGTGCTGGCCCCCCGGTTTCTGGCCGGTTTTATCGCAGTTCCCCTGTTGACCGGTATTTTCACTGCGGTCGGTATCCTGGGAGGCTATCTGGTGGCGGTGGTGCAACTGGGCGTAGATGGCGGCGCCTTCTGGGCGCAAATGCAGGCGAAAGTGCATTTCTTCACCGATGTAGTAAACGGGGTTGTCCTCAAGAGTCTGGTATTCGGCGTGGTAGCCAACTGGATCGCCCTGTTCGAGGGTTATGAGGCGCAGCCCACCTCGGAAGGCATCAGCCTCGCCACCACCCGCACCGTGGTGTCTACCTCGCTGGCGGTGCTGGGGCTGGATTTCCTGTTGACCGCACTCATGTTCGGAGTCTGGTAACTATGGCGAAAAAGAATCTGGAACTGGCGGTAGGTCTGTTCGTCGTGCTGGGACTGGCAGCGCTCTTCCTGCTGGCGCTTAAAGTCAGCGATATCGCCAGCCTCGGCGAGGACAAAGGCTATCGAGTATCGGCGCGCTTTGAGAACATTGGCGGCCTCAAGGTTCGTGCGCCGGTCACCTTGGGCGGAGTGCGGATCGGGCGGGTGGTGGGTATTGACCTCGATCCGCAACGCTACGAAGCCGTGGTCACCTTGTCCATTGATCCCCGCTATGATCATCTGCCTGAAGATTCCAGCGCCAGCATTCTGACCTCTGGTCTGCTGGGCGAACAATACGTTGGATTGGAACCGGGGGGGATGGACAGCGCTCTCAAGAACGGCAGCACCCTCAAGCTGACCCAATCGGCGCTGGTGCTGGAGAAACTGATCGGTCGGATGGTCACCAACGCCGCTTCGGGCGATCCACCACCGGCCAAGACGCCCTAAGTCAACTACCCCGCCCTAAAGGGCGAGGCTTGTGGCGACAGTGCGGCAAGCCCAGGTTGACCAGCCTAAGCCCGCCTCACCGGGAAGTTGAAAAGGGCTACGTTGCGTAGAGGTTCAAGACCTACCTTGGGATGCTTCCTCAGTCCCAGGCTCTAGAAGTCCCGGTTGCAGACACGCATTGGGTAAGCACGAAACGGATCAGGACGTAATGCCGCTACGCAACATGGGCGAGGGGAGCGAGCCGCAAGGCTCCGTTACCAGACCCTTACGGGTTGACGGCCGGGAAAGACCGGCACCTAACATCAAAAGCGGACCGTGCTTTGCACGGTTCGCTCTACCTCCCCGGCCTAAAGGCTGAGGTTTCTCGCGGAGAATCTTGATGAAGAAAACGATTGCTCTTGGATTGCTTCTGCTGCTGTTGAGCAGCAGCGCCCTCTGGGCTGCCGCCCGTGCGCCCCAGGATGTGGTGCAGGACACCTCGGCGCGGATGGTGGAAGCCCTGCGCAAGAATCGGGCGACGCTCGACCGTGATCCAGGTCGGCTGTACGAACTGGTCAATCAGATTGTGCTGCCAAATTTCGATTTCGAGCTGATGTCGCGCTGGGTGCTGGGCCGGGCTTGGCAACAGGCCACGCCGGAACAGCGCCGCAGCTTCACCGAGGAATTCCGCATCTTGCTGGTTCGTACCTATGCCAAGGCGCTGCTGGAATATGCCAACGAGGAGATTCGAGTGTTACCACAACCCACGGGGGCGGACGGCAACGAAACCACGATCAGGACCGAGGTTAAACCAAGAACCGGTCAGCCGATTCCGATCAATTACAGCATGCATCTTGGCAATGACGCCTGGAAGGTCTATGACGTGACCGTCGAAGGGGTCAGTCTGGTCACCAACTATCGCGGCACCTTTGCCAGCCAGATTCGTAGCAATGGCCTGGATGCCGTCATTGCGGATCTACGGCAACGCAATAGCATCCCGGGCGGACGCTGATGGCAACAACCACCACCGACCGCGACGGTGAGACCCTGTGCATCCGGGGCGATCTGGATTTTGATTCGGTCGCTGAGTTATGGAACGCGACTGAATCCCTGTTTGCCGCTACCCCACCCTCCCGGATTGACCTGAGTGGAATCCGTCGCGCCAACAGCGCCGGGGTCGCGCTATTAGTGGAATGGTTCGGTCAAGCCCGGCGTCAAGGGCAAGCATTGGTTTTTGTCAACGTCCCGGAACAGATGCGGGCAATCATCGCCATTGCTGACCTGGATACGGTACTTCCGCTGGCCTGATGGGCGCCAAAAACCATGCACACTCTGTCGCTTTACGCTGCCCTTCTGGCGCTCCTGTTTGTGGCGCTCAGCATCCGTATCATCCGTCTGCGGCGAAGCCTGCACATCGCGCTGGGCGACGCTGGCAACGACGCATTGCTTCGCGCCATCAGCGTTCATGCCAACTTCGCCGAGTATGTGCCGCTGAGTCTGATCCTGCTGTACTTGCTGGAAGGGCAAGGCGCGCATCCAGCATTGCTGCACGGCTTGGGCGTGAGCTTGTTGATGGGCCGGCTTTCACACGCATTTGGCGTTAGCCAAGCCAATGAAAACTTCAGATTTCGGGTTTTCGGCATGGCCTTGACCTTCACCACCCTTATTACCTCGTCGGCGTATCTGTTGGTTGCCTATTTGCTGCGAATGGGTGGCGCTTAGCTTGGTACCCAGCGCGAATAGAGCCAGCCCCCACTGTCTCATCATTTTAATCAAAAGGTTGAATTACGTTATGCACGCTGAAGAAATTGCGTCTCTGATTGAACAGCAACTGCCGGGCGCACGGGCGACCGTCCGCAGCGATGACGGCGTTCATTTCGAGGCTGTGGTGATCAGCGAAGTTTTCGCGGGCAAATCGCCAGTGCAGCAACACCGGCTGGTTTACGCTGCGCTGGGCGAGCGGCTGAAACGCGAGGAGATTCACGCCTTGGCTCTCAAAACCTACACGCCAGACGCTTGGCAACAGTTGCAATCCTGAATTGCGGGATCCATTTTTAATGAGCAAGCTGATTATTAACGGCGGTGTTCCGCTACAGGGCGAACTCCGGGCCTCCGGCGCCAAGAATGCAGTGCTGCCGATTCTGGCCGCTACGCTGCTGGCCGACGCCTCCATGACCATCCACAATGTCCCGCATTTGCAGGATGTCACCACCACCATGGAATTGCTGGGCCGGATGGGCGTGGATTTGGTGGTAGACGAGCGGATGAACATTCAGGTGGACCCGCGCACCATCCAGAGCTTTCAGGCGCCTTATGAACTGGTGCGAACCATGCGTGCCTCGATCCTGGTGCTGGGACCGCTGGTGGCTCGTTTCGGTCAGGCTGAGGTGTCACTGCCGGGTGGTTGCGCGATTGGCTCGCGCCCGGTGAATCTGCACATCAAGGGACTGGAAGCGATGGGTGCCGAGATCAAAGTCGAAAACGGCTATATCCGCGCCCGTGCCAACCGCCTGCGCGGAGCGCGTATCGTCATGGATCTGGTAACCGTGACCGGTACCGAAAATCTGCTGATGGCCGCCACTTTGGCGCGAGGTATTACGATTATCGAAAATGCCGCCCGCGAACCGGAAGTTGTGGATCTCGCCAACTGTCTGATCGCAATGGGCGCGCAGATTGACGGGGCTGGCACCGATACCCTGGTGATCGAGGGGGTGGATCGTCTGCACGGTGCTAATTATCAAGTGCTACCGGACCGGATTGAAACCGGCACCTACTTGCTTGCTGGGGCCATCACCGGCGGCCGGGTCAAGGTCAAGGATACTCGCCCGGACAATCTGGAAGCGGTGCTGCTTAAACTGGAGGAAGCGGGCGCTTGGGTCAACACCGGCCCCGACTGGATCGAAGTGGACATGAACGGCGGTCGTCCCAAGGCGGTGCGCATCCGTACCGCACCCTATCCGGCTTTCCCTACCGATATGCAAGCGCAATTTGTCGCCCTTAATTCGGTCGCTGAAGGCGTTGGGATCATTACCGAGACTGTGTTTGAAAACCGCTTTATGCATGTTCAGGAGTTGCAGCGCATGGGCGCGCAAATCGAACTGGAAGGCAATACCGCCGTCATCACTGGCGTCCCCAAACTGACGGGAGCGCCGGTGATGGCGACCGACCTGCGCGCTTCGGCCAGCCTGGTGCTGGCGGCACTGGTCGCGGACGGCGATACGGTGGTGGACCGCATCTACCACATTGATCGCGGCTACGACTGTATCGAGGAAAAGCTGTCGCACCTGGGTGCGCGGATCCGCCGGACCCCGGGTTGACCACTGATGACCATGCTATTGACTATTGCCTTATCCAAAGGCCGCATCTTCCAGGAAACCCTGCCACTGCTGGCGGCAGCCGGCATTCTGCCGGTGGATGATCCCGAAACCAGCCGTAAGTTGATTCTCGACACCAACCAGCCTGATGTAAAACTGGTGATCATTCGAGCCACCGACGTGCCGACCTATGTGCAATATGGCGCGGCTGATCTCGGGGTGGCGGGGAAGGATGTCCTGATTGAACACGGTGGGGAAGGGTTGTACGAGCCGCTGGATTTGAACATTGCCCGCTGCCGATTGATGGTCGCGGGCCACCCCGATCACCGCCCACAGCGGAGCCGGCCCCGAATCGCCACCAAATACCCCAACACCACTCGCCGCTATTTCGCCGATCAGGGTCGCCAGGTGGAAGTGATCAAGCTGTACGGTTCGATGGAACTGGCACCGCTGGTCGGGCTGGCTGACTACATCGTCGACGTGGTAGACACCGGCAATACTCTGAAAGCCAACGGGCTGGCGCCGCTGGAACACATCGCCGACATCAGTTCGCGGCTGATCGTCAATAAGGCCGCCATGAAGATGAAACACGCTCGGATCAAGACGATCATCGAACGAATGGCGGCGGCGGTCGCGGCGTAGATTCCCTCACCTCCAACCCCTCTTCCAAACGGCGAGGGGTGTTTTCAAGCCCGGAATACCGCTCATGCCGAACATTCAACGCCTGAACACTATTGATGCCGATTTCTGGCCGCGCCTGGAAGCGCTGACCGCTTGGGAAGGCGTTGCCGACCAGACAATAACCGCCACGGTGCGCGAAGTTCTCGCCCAGGTGCGCTCACGCGGCGACGACGCACTGCTGGAATATAGCTGCCGTTTTGACCGGCTGAACCTGGCTCATGCCGCCGATCTGGAAATTCCTGCGGCCCGGTTGCATCACGCGCTTACCGTTATTTCCGCTGAACAGCGCACGGCGTTGGCAATGGCCGCTGCCCGTATCCGCAGCTACGCCGAACGGCAGAAGCTGGAATCCTGGCGCTTTACCGAAGCCGACGGCACCGTGCTTGGGCAGCAGGTAACACCACTGGATCGGGTGGGCGTGTATGTGCCGGGCGGCAAGGCGGCGTATCCATCTTCCGTGTTGATGAACGCCATTCCGGCCAAAGTCGCCGGAGTGCCGGAAATCATCATGGTTGCGCCCACGCCGGATGGTGCGTTGAATGAACTGGTCTTGGCCGCCGCTGCGGTGGCGGGCGTAGATCGGGTCTTCACTCTTGGCGGGGCGCAGGCGGTAGCGGCGCTGGCCTATGGCACGGCGACCGTGCCACGAGTGGATAAAATTGTCGGGCCGGGCAACATCTATGTCGCCGCCGCGAAACGCCAGGTCTTCGGCACCGTGGGGATTGACCTGATCGCTGGCCCGTCGGAAATCCTGGTGCTGTGCGATGGGCGAACTGACCCGGATTGGATCGCCATGGATTTATTCTCCCAAGCCGAACACGATGAAGACGCGCAGCCAATTTTAATCAGTCCCGATACAGCGTTTCTGCAACGGGTTCAGGAAGCGATTAGCCGACTGCTGCCGAAGATGGAACGGGCGGAGATTATTACTGCTTCGCTGCACCGGCGGGCGGCGATGATTCAGGTGCGGGATTTAAGCGAAGCGGCGCAGGTGGTGAACTTTATCGCGCCAGAGCATTTAGAGTTGTCGGTAGAAAGGCCGGAGGAATTACTGCCACTGATTCGTCATGCCGGTGCTATTTTCATGGGTCGCTATACCGCCGAGGCTCTAGGAGATTACTGTGCTGGCCCTAATCACGTGTTACCGACTTCACGCACCGCCCGGTTTTCTTCGCCGCTGGGCGTGTACGATTTCCAGAAACGAACCAGCCTGATCTATTGCTCGCCCATTGGAGCCACGACCCTGGGTCGAACCGCTTCGATATTGGCACGAGGGGAAGGTTTAACGGCTCACGCCCGGTCGGCGGAATTAAGGCTTCCTTAAACAAGCGGGCCTACCTTCCTTGAGATAGGCCACCTGCGGATTCAGCGCCTATCCGCCTACTTGAGCGAAAGTGCTGTGCGATGAAATTACCGGTTGATCTGCTCGCCGATCTGCGCGGGGGTCTGGTCGCTGCTGCCGTGGTGTTGCCGCAAGCCACCGCTTTCGGCGTCACCGTGTTCGCTGTCTCCCTTGGCACTGCGTCCGGCGCGCTGATCGGTCTGGTCGGCGCGATTCTCCTGCTGCTGATTTCCGGTAGCATCGGCGGCACAGTTGGCCTGATCAGCGGCCCAACTGGCCCCAGCATGGCGCTGTTGAGCGGGACGGCAGCTTTGCTGGTTACCGCCGGCCTCGCCCCCGCTGCGATTGCTCCAGCCCTGTTTGCCATCACCGTCCTCGCCGGCCTGATGCAGCTACTGATCGCCCTCGGCGGGGGCGGTCGGCTGATAAAGTTTATCCCTTACCCGGTCATTGCCGGCCTCACCACCGGTACCGGCCTGCTGATGATCAAATCCCAGTTCAAACCGCTGCTTGGCATCGGCCATGATGGAGCGTGGGCACAAGGGCACTGGTTGCCTACCGTCACTGCAATCACCACCTTCGGCATCACCCGTTACGCCCCGCGCCTTTTTCCGCGCCTCCCCGGCCCTATTGCCGGCCTGATCGGGGGCACGGTGCTGTTTCAGATCATCCTCCATCACCCCAATTTGCCCGCCGCACCGGATCACTGGGTCATCGGCGCCCTGCCCAGCCCGGATCAATTCCACTTTGCCGCCCACTCATTCACCGCTTGGCGGGCATTGCCTTGGCCGCTGGTACTCAATGCCGCCTTCGCTCTGGCGGTGCTGTCCTCGCTGAATACCCTGCTGACCTCTGTGCTGGCCGATACCACCACCGGCCTGCGCCACCATGCCCGCCGTGAGTTGCTGGCGCAAAGCATCGGCCAGATCGCGGTGGGTCTGATTGGCGGCATGGCCGGATCGGCCAGCATCGGCGGCACTGTCACCGCTGTCCGGGCTGGTGCTCGCCGTTGGGCCGCGCCCGCCGCCGGAATCGTATTGCTGCTCTTGCTGCTGTTATTCGGCCAAGTTGGACAGTGGCTGCCGACCAGCGCCCTGGCCGGCATCATCATCGCTTCGGCCCTCGGCCTGCTGGAAACCGACAT
The DNA here is from genome assembly GCF_000531125.1 of Candidatus Contendobacter odensis Run_B_J11. Taxonomy (GTDB): domain Bacteria; phylum Pseudomonadota; class Gammaproteobacteria; order Competibacterales; family Competibacteraceae; genus Contendibacter; species Contendibacter odensensis. The sequence goes on from NZ_CBTK010000257.1 coordinate 9,201, forward strand.
CTTCGCCTGGGCTCGCCGTCGCCGCATCCGGCTGGACGCAGCAGTCGCCCTGCTGGTCACCGGTATCACCCTCGGCTATGACCTGATGATTGCGGTGCTGGTGGGACTGGCGATTACGATTCTGCTGTTCATTCGTGAGCAAAACCGGGTTTCGATTATCCATCGCCGGCTGACTTCCACTGAACGGCCCTCGGTGCGGCAGCGCCCGGCGGAACAAGCGGAACTCCTCGCCCACCACGGTGACCGCATCGTGGTCTACGAACTGCGCGGCACCCTGTTCTTCGCCAAGGCTGACCAATTGTTTGAGGAAATGCTGCCGGACCTCGACCGACCGGCCTGGATCATCCTGCACCTGCGGCGGGTGATTCAGATTGATTTCTCCAGTGTGCGGCTGCTGCAACAGATCGCAGCCCGGCTGGAGGCGCATGGCGGCGAACTGCTGTTCTGCGAAGTCCGCGAAGACCATGGGCTGGGTCGCGAAGTCGAACGGACCCTGCGCCGAATCAGCCTGAATCACCGCAAGCTGAACGTCAAAACCTTCGCCAGCACCGATCTAGCTCTGGAATACGCCGAGAACGCCCTGCTGGGCGCGCTGGGATATGCACCGACGGTGCTGGAGCAGCGCGTCGCGCTGGCAGCGCTGGATTTGTGTCGCGACATGAAGCCGGTGGAAATTGCCGCACTGGTTGCGGTGCTGCGTCCCTGCAACCTTGACCAGGGCGAACAGCTATTCGCGGCGGGTGATTCCGGTGAGACCCTGTATCTGGTACTGCGAGGCCGAGTGGATATCCGATTGCCCGCCACCGCCGATCGCTACAAACGACTGGCCATTTACGGACCGGGCACGGTGTTCGGTGATATTGCCTTCCTTGATCCCGGCCCACGCGCCGCCGAAGCGGTAGCGGTCAAACCCAGTGAACTGCTGGTGCTGGATCGGGCTGATTTCAACCGCTTGCGCGATATCCATCCCAACGCCGCCATCGCCTTGTTGCTGGCGCTCGGTCGGCAACAGAGCCGCACCCTGCGTTGGAGCGCCAAGGAAATCCAGCGGTTGATTCAGTGGTGAAAAATAGAGTATTTATGCTGTATGACTCCATGCCAACGATCACCTGATAATTACAGGTTCACCATCATGCCGGCGCTGGCCCTGAAAACAAAAATGACTTTGGCGGTCTCGCTGCTGGTGGCTGGCATTGCCCTTTTTATCGGTTTCGTCAATCTGTTTGAGTTCGAGCGTTATTACAAAAAAATGCTCGCTGATCAACAGTTCCTGCTAATTTCAGCATTGGTGGATGAAATTGATGACAAATTAGCAACCGCACAAAATTCGCTGGTTGCTGTTTCCAGGCTAATCACGCCTGGTATGATTAGTGACAAACAGGAAGCTCAACATTTTATTGAGGATCGAGTAGGAATTTCTTCCATTTTTGAAGGTGGCCTGTTCCTTTTTTCCACAACCGGAAAAGTCATCACGCATAACACCCATCATGAGATTAGTAGTAATAACTATTCCTATCGTGACTACTTCAAACAGACAATGGCCACTGCCAAGCCCGTCATTTCTGAACCGTTTCTGGCTTCGTTTGCACCTTATAACCCTGTTATTGTCTTTACTGCTCCAATTCTGGATAACCAAGGAAAGGTGATCGCAATATTCGCCGGCGTGATAGATCTGACTAAAGACAATTTCATCAGTAAATTATCCAGTATTAGAATCGGTGAAAGCGGTTATCTCTATCTTTTCAACCGTGACCGGATGATGATTATGCATCCCGACAAGAATCGCATCTTTGCAAAAGATGTATCAATCGGCACTAATAAACTCTATGATGCTGCAATGAAAGGCTTTGAAGGTTCGGGTGAAACGGTTAATTCTCGTGGTACCCCAATGCTGGCCAGTTTCAAGAGTTTGAAAAAGAGTGGATGGATTCTAGCGGCTACTAATCCCCAAAGGCAGGCTTATGCACCACTGGTCGCAGCACGGCGACAGTTTTATCTATTGCTGAGTACGGTGATTGGGATGGCGATGGCGCTCACCTGGCTATTGATGAGCCATCTCACTGCACCTTTGCTGGCGGTGATCGATCATATCGCAGTAATGCCCTTAAAACAGGGCGATGACCGCTTCCTGCATGTTCAGACCCGCGATGAAATTGCGGTACTCGCCACTCGCTTCAACCAGATGATCATGGAATTTGACAGTCAGACCGAAGCCGCTCAGCGTTTAGCTGCGTTCAAAAAAGCGATTGAAGCAGACGACAGTCTGGAAGATGTCTATGTGCGACTGGGCTGTATTTTCCAGCAATTCGGTTTACGTGATAGCCTGATTTATCAGATCAGCGATGATCAACATAAAATGCGGCTCATTTATCCGTCCATCCGTGACTATGAACAAATTCCCGGCGATAACGTCACTCCGAATCAAAGCAGATTATGCGAGAAGCAACCCGCAACCGATGATAGAGCCAGGGCTTCACTGATATTTCAACGGCTTTGCAGCCCGTTTCCTGGCGAATCCGCCAGTCCTTATCACTGCATCCCTATTATCGCCGGTAACAGCCTTATCGGCATCGCCCGATTTCCAGTCAATCCATTAGCGGCTAACTCCCCGGAAATGACCCGGAAGATTGCCCAGGCTGAACAATACATCCAGGAATCGCTCCCGGTCATTGAAGTCAAACGACTATTGCGTAAACTCAAGGAATCAGCGCTCACCGATTCCTTAACGGGTTTACACAACCGTCGCTTTCTCCAGGAGTACACCGAAAATCTGGTTGCCAGCATGCAGCGGCATCAGAAGACGATTGGCCTGATCATGTGTGATCTGGATCACTTCAAGCAAGTGAATGACCAGTACGGTCATGATGTCGGTGACATCGTGCTAAAGAAAACCGCACAGACGATTAAAAAAAGCATACGGGATTCTGATCTGGTAATTCGTTTCGGCGGCGAGGAATTTCTGGTCGTATTATTGGATATTGAAACCGGCAGCGCGGCGGCTATTGGTGAAAAAATACGGGAAACCATACAAAAGACTACTTTCCCATTAGCAAAAGGCACCCTCAAACAAACCATCAGCCTTGGCATCAGCGAGCTACCCCACGATACCGATAGATTCTGGCAATCCATCAAATTCGCCGATGTCGCTCTCTACCAAGCCAAGGCGGCGGGCCGTAATTGTGTTGTTCGGTTCACGGAAGCGATGTGGCGAAAGACTTAATTTCAGGACTTTCGCTAAACCCGTAAATTCGTCATACCCGCGAAAGCGGGTATCCAGGCTTTTCAGCGGCTGACTGGATTCCCACCGACGCGGGAATGACGGAAAGCGAACGTCCTGAATTTTAGGAGATTGCCGCTTTTGTTGCTGGGTACCGGGCGCTGGAACGCTTACAGCCCAGCAGCAAGATCAACGCTCCACCCGGAAATACGCCGCCCGTTCGGGGAGATCAACCCCGGTCAGCCGCAACGGCAGCACGCTATCCAGCGCCACATCCTCCGCGACTTTCACTCGCGTCTCAAAAGCCAGGGCCGGAATCAGTACCGCCCCGCGTGGCTGCCGTTTCTCAACCAGCACCCCTTCACCCCGCCAATCGGGATGTTGCTGGAAATAGACCATCATCCAATGCTCGCGTGACAGCCGCTCGGCCCGACGCACTCCCGCCGCTACCGTTTCCGCCGCCCCGATTCGTTCAACGACTGCTTGAGCATCCAGCAGCATGTCGCCACGCAGGAATGCCCGCAACTGCTGATGAGCGACCAAATCCAGATAACGCCGGAGCGGGCTGGTCACCTGAGCGTAAAGCTCCAGTCCCAACCCACCGTGCGGCCCGGGCAGACTGCTGTATTGACGCGGACGCAGACTACGTCGCAACGCGCACATCGCCGCTAATCCAACCGGTTCGCGACTGGGTATGTCAACCGCTGCTTCCTGGGTCGTAAATGGAAACGGCAGACCCTGTTCCAGCGCAAACCGCGCTGCGGCCTCGCCCGCCATCACCATCGCCTCGCTGACCAGCAACCGGCTGCGCAAGCGGGGCAGTGGCTGGATACTCACTCGCCCATCGGTCACCTGCATTTTCACTTCCGGCAAATCGATAAAGATCGCCCCATTGGCGCGGCGACGATCCCGGTGTTGCTGGGCCAATCGGTATAAACGGAGGAACGGTCCTTCCTCATCCAGCCGTTCCTCGACCTGTTCATAGCTGAACCGCTGCACCCGCACCCAACTGGGCACAATATCCACCTCGGCCACGACGCCGTTCGCATCCAGCCGCAACCCAAACGAGAGCGCTGGCGAACGATCCGCCAGTCCCAATCCCAACCGCTGCACCGCTGCCTCCGGCACCATCGGGACGGTGGTTTCCGGCAGATACAGCGTGGCTCCCCGCGCCCGCGCTTCCAAATCAGCGGGACTGTCCGGCGGGATCAACGCAGCTACATCAGCGACGTGCACCCATAACCAGTCACCCTCTAAACTGAGTGCATCGTCTGGATCCGTGTTACCTGTGTCGTCAATCGCAAAAGTGGCTAAAGCGGTTAAATCCCGCCGTGCTTCCTCCGGCAGTTCCGGCAATTCCACCACCGGCGCGGTCAATAGGGCTGCGACCCGGCGCGGCCACGGATTCGCTGTTACCTCCCAATAACCCAGTCGTAACAGCAGGGCATGAGCATTAACCGGCGTCTGACTGCAATCCAGCGCCTGCAATACTCGGCTCTGCTCCCGCTGCTTCCAGGCCACCTCCTCAACCTCGCATAAGTAGCGGGCATCCTCCACCCCGCAACGACCCGCCCGCGCCCGTGCTAGAAAACGGTTCCACGCCTCCCGCTCAGCGGCTTTCGCCACCCGCTCGGTCTGTTCCCTCGCCACCTCAGTCAGCGACCGAGGCGTGATCCGCTCTGGCGTACCGTGGAAGTACAATCCCTCATGCAGCAACTGCCAGGTGGCCCAAGCGGTCGCCGGGGTGTAAGCGCCATAGACCAGATCGGCCAAATCGGCCAGCGTGGTCGAATTTCCTTCCAGTAGTTCGCAGGCCGCTTCCGCCTCACCGGCGGGTGCATCCAAGCCACTCAGCCCGCTCAACGGACCGGGATGCAGCAACACCACATCCTTGGGGCGAACCCGCAACAACCGACCGTCTTCCAGTTCGATGTCCAGCTTGTCGCCGAGGGTGATGACCCGGGCCGGGCCGTTTTTGTAAAGCACGAGGCTATGTTGCAGGATATTCATGGGGACTCGTTGAGGCTGCGAGCAAAGGCCAGCTGTTGACGGACGGTGGAAAACCCGGGAAGTGATGACGATTAAAATATCGGTTCACGACTGCGAAAATGGCTAAAAACCCTATTATAATTGGCGAACCTAGCGCAGGCTGTTCATCCCGCTGCTATGCCCACAACGACAATCCAAAAAATTGAAAAGACAAATAAATTTGGATCCTCTATCCCGAATTGCCGCCCATCCGCCCTTTGCGGATTGCGTCTTTTGCCGTCGGAAGTTCCGCTTTACCATCGCGCTGGGCGGATCACCGCCCGCAGTGTCTGGATTCGTCCCCGCGATCCGGCAGGTTCAATCGTGGGATCTGATCCCCCCAAGCCTCCGGCGCCGTTAGTCCGCTACTGGTGCCTGTATCCGTGAGGAGAAAGTGTTCATGCATGACATTATTAACCAACTGGACCAAAAACGCGCTGCTGCCCGTCTTGGCGGCGGGCAACGCCGGGTTGACGCCCAGCATAAGCGCGGCAAGCTCAGCGCCCGCGAGCGCATCGAAGTGCTGCTCGATCCGGGCAGCTTCGAAGAATGGGATATGTTCGTCGAGCATCGCTGCAACGACTTTGGCATGGCCGACACCAGCACGCCGGGCGATGGCGTCGTCACCGGCTACGGCACCGTCAATGGCCGGGTGGTCTTCGTATTCAGCCAGGATTTCACCGTGTTCGGCGGTTCGCTGTCGCAAGCCCACGCCGAGAAAATCTGCAAGATCATGGATCACGCCATCAAGGTCGGCGCGCCGGTGATCGGCCTTAACGATTCCGGCGGTGCTCGCATCCAGGAAGGGGTGGACTCACTGGCGGGTTACGCCAATGTGTTTCAGCGCAACGTGATGGGATCCGGGGTGATTCCGCAGATTTCCGTGATTATGGGGCCATGCGCCGGCGGCGCGGTGTATTCGCCGGCGATGACCGACTTCATCTTCATGGTCAAGGACACGTCGTACATGTTTGTGACCGGCCCCGACGTGGTCAAAACCGTCACCCATGAGGAAGTCACCGCCGAGGAACTGGGCGGCGCGATCTCGCATTCGACCAAATCCGGCGTGTGCGACCGGGCATTCGAGAATGACATTGAGGCACTGCTGATGGTGCGGCGCTTCATCAACTTCCTGCCCGCCAACAATCAGGACAAACCGCCATTCCGGCCCACGCCCGACCCGGCTGACCGGACCGACTACTCGCTGGACACCCTGATCCCCGACAGCCCCAACAAGCCCTATGACATGAAGGAGTTGATCCTGAAGGTCGTGGACGATGTGGATTTCTTCGAGGTTCAGCCGGAAAACGCCAAGAACATCATCGTCGGCTTCGCCCGCATGGACGGCTGGCCGGTGGGCATCGTGGCCAATCAGCCGATGGTGCTGGCGGGTTGCCTGGACATCAAGTCTGCGATCAAGGCCGCCCGCTTCGTTCGTTTCTGCGATGCGTTCAACATCCCGGTCGTCACCTTCGTGGATGTGCCCGGCTTCATGCCCGGCACCGCCCAGGAATACGGCGGCATCATCAAGCATGGTGCCAAGCTGCTCTACGCCTATGCCGAATGCACCGTCCCTAAAGTCACCGTCATCACCCGCAAGGCGTATGGCGGTGCCTATGACGTAATGAGTTCCAAGCACCTGCGCGGCGATGTCAACTTCGCCTGGCCAACCGCTGAAATCGCAGTGATGGGACCCAAAGGCGCGGTGGAAATCATCTTCCGCCAGGACATCGGCGATTCGGAAAAGATTGCCGAACGCACCGAAGAATATCGTAAGAAATTCGCTAATCCGTTCATCGCCGGCCACCGTGGCTTTATTGATGACGTGATCATGCCGCACGGCACCCGTAAGCGCATCTGCCGCTCTCTGGCGATGCTGCGGGATAAGCACCTCGAAAATCCGTGGCGCAAGCACGGCAACATTCCGCTGTAAGGGGTTAGGCGCATGTTCAAGAAAATTCTCATCGCCAATCGTGGCGAAATCGCCTGCCGCGTGATCAAAACCGCCCGCAAAATGGGTATCAAGACGGTGGCGGTTTACTCCGAGGCTGACCGGGATGCCCTGCATGTCGAGATGGCCGACGAGGCGGTGCTGATCGGCCCGCCGCCCACCGCCCAGAGCTATCTGGTGATGGAACGCATCCTCCAGGCCTGTAGGGATACGGGTGCCGAAGCGGTGCATCCGGGCTACGGTTTCCTGTCCGAACGGGCGGCGTTCTGCGAAGCACTGGAAAAGGAAGGGATCGCGTTCATCGGCCCCAAGGTTCGCGCCATCGAAGCCATGGGCGACAAGATCACTTCCAAGAAACTGGCTAAGGAAGCCGGGGTCACCACCGTGCCCGGCTACACCGAAGTCATTAAAGACGCCAAGGAAGCGGTGGAGATCGCGCTGGAGATTGGCTATCCGGTGATGATCAAGGCCAGCGCCGGCGGTGGCGGCAAGGGCATGCGCGTCGCCTGGAACGACAACGAATGCCGCGATGGCTTTGAACGCTCTACCAATGAAGCCCGCTCCTCCTTCGGTGACGACCGCGTGTTCATCGAAAAATACATCGAAGAGCCGCGCCATATCGAAATTCAGGTGTTGGGCGACAGCTACGGCAATATCGTCTATCTGGGCGAACGTGAATGCTCGTTGCAACGCCGCCACCAGAAGGTGATCGAGGAAGCGCCTTCCCCGTTTCTGGACGAAATCACCCGGCGGGCGATGGGCGAGCAGGCGGTGGCACTGGCGCGGGCGGTGGATTATCAATCCGCCGGTACCGTCGAGTTCATCGTCGATTCCAAGCGCAATTTCTACTTCCTGGAGATGAATACCCGCCTGCAAGTAGAACATCCAGTCACCGAGTACATCACTGGACTGGACTTGGTGGAGCAGATGATTCGGGTGGCCGCCGGCGAGCCACTGAGCTTCACCCAAGATGACGTCAAGCTCAAGGGCTGGGCGATTGAAGCGCGGGTTTATGCTGAAGATCCGTTCCGCAATTTCCTGCCGTCGATTGGCCGGCTGGTCAAGTACATGCCGCCCAAGGAAAGCGAGGTGGTACGGGTAGACACCGGCGTCTACGAAGGCGGCGAAGTGTCGATGTACTACGATCCGATGATCGCCAAGCTGATCACCTACGGCGCAACCCGCGACCGCGCCATCGCCCACATGCGGGACGCGCTCAACGAGTTCTTCATTCGTGGTGTCGCCCATAACATCAGTTTCCTGGCGGCGTTGATGGTGCATACCCGGTTTATGACCGGGCGGATCAGCACCAACATGATCGCCGAGGAATATCCGCATGGTTTTCATGCCGCCGACGCACCGCACGACGATCCGGCGCTGCTGATTGCGGTCGCAGCCTTCCTGCACCGCCGTTACATGGATCGCGCCGCCCAGATCAGCGGCCAATTGCTGGGTCACGAGAGTACGGTCAGCAATGACTGGGTGGTGCTGATGGGTGGTCAGTCCTACCCGGTACATATCGATCCCGCTGAGGGCGGTTACGATGTGGATTACATGGGTGAAACCTATCAGGTGCGCAGCGACTGGCAGTTTGGTCAGCCGTTGTTCAAGGGGACGCTGAACGGCACGGATATCTGCATCCAGGTCGAACGCCGTGATCTGCATTACCGGCTGTTCCACTGGGGTTCGCAAGCCGATGTGATGGTGATGTCGCCCCGGGTAGCCGGCTTGCAAGCGCTGATGCCAGAAAAGGCACCACCGGATATGTCCAAGTATCTGCTGTCGCCGATGCCGGGTCTGCTGACCAAGATCGCGGTACAGATCGGGCAGGAAGTCAAGGCTGGCGAGGAACTGGCCGTCATCGAGGCCATGAAGATGGAGAACGTGCTGCGCGCCGATCAGGACGCCAGGGTCGCCAAGATTCTGGCGGCGCCGGGTGATAGCTTGGCAGTGGATCAGTCGATCATCGAGTTCGAGTGATCGGAAACGAAAAAGGGGCGGTTACACCGCCCCCACGGTTTTGCCAGAACCGGTTGTGCCATAGTGGACAATCGGTTTTTTGTTTTCTTGCCTTAATTCCCGCCCAGCGACCGCCAAAACCGCTGTGACCAAGAGCTTTTCGACAATTCCGGCTTGATCCCCTGAGCCAGAAAATGCGCGGTGTAACGCTTATCTCCCTCCATAATGTGTTTGGTCAGCCACATCTTGAGGAACTGGGCCAGATCGAAGCTGATCGAACTTTTTCCCGCGTTCATTTTGTTGCGCAGTTCGGTCAATTGCCCAATCAGTTTATCGTGCTCTTCCTTGTGCCGCTCGTATTCGGGATAGTGGAGAATTCGCATCAGGCTCTCCTCGACGGCGAAATGCACCCGGGTGTATTCATCCAGCCGCCGGATAATGTCCTGGGTGACTTCCACCCCCTGCCGCCGCTGGATCGCTTCGTGAACCTCGTTCAGTAAATCCACGAGAATCTGATGCTGGGCATCAATTTCCTCGATGCCGACGCTAAGTTCGTTAGACCATTCGACGAATTTGCTCATGGCTTCCGATTCGCCCTCGCTGTTTTATAACGGCAAAAACGGCCACCGTTTGTACGGCAGCCGTTCGGATCGTTCACTGACCGATTGGGATGGTGAAGCTATTTGACCAATCGCGCCTTGACGTAACTGCCTGGCGCATCCTCAATCACCGGCAGTTTGCCAGTGCCAGGGACGCGGGCCGGCACTTTCTCACCGGAGAGTTTACCCAGCCACTTCGCCCAATCCGGCCACCAGGAGCCGTCGGTCTGCTTGGCTTCCTTCAGCCATTCATCCGCATCGGCAGGGTGCTTGGGATTAGTCCAGAAGAAATACTTATTGGCTGCCGGCGGATTGATCGGGCCGGCGATGTGACCGGAACCGCTCAGTACGAATTTCACCGGGCCAGTAAACAGCAGGCTGCCGCTATAAGTAGAAGTCCACGGGGCGATGTGGTCTTCAATCGCCGACAGGAAATAGGTCGGCACCTTGACCTTGCTCAGATCAATCGGCGTACCCAGCAGGGTAATGCCGCCTGGATCTTTCAGCCGGTTGTGCTGGTACAGATTGCGCAGATAGAAACTGTGCATCTTGGCTGGCATCCGGGTGGAATCCGAGTTCCAGTACAGCAGATCGAAGGGGAACGGATCCTTGCCGAGCAGGTAGTTGCTGATAAAGAACGACCAGATCAGGTCATTGGCGCGCAACATGCTGAAGGTGGTCGCCATCTCGCTGCCGTCGAGATAGCCCTTGAGTTCCATCCGTTTCTCCAGCGAGGCGATTTGCTCTTCCTCGATGAAGACCTCCAACTCGCCGGGCTGGGCGAAATTCAGCATGGTGGTGAGATGAGTGCCGGAGGTGATGCGCGGCGTGCCTTGAGCCGCCAGATAAGCATTAGTGACCGACAGCAGGGTGCCGCCCAAGCAGTAGCCCAGCGCATTGACCTCAGCCTCGCCAGTCGCCTGTTCAATGGCCTCCAGCGCCGCCAGCGGGCCATCCTTCAGATAGTCGTCGAAGGCTTTTTCGGCCATCTTCTCGTCTGGATTGATCCAGGACATCAGGAACACGGTGAAGCCCTGATCCACGCACCATTTGATCAGCGAATTCTTGGGCCGCAGATCCATGATGTAGAACTTGTTGATCCACGGCGGGAAAATCAGCAACGGCTTCTTGAACACATCCGGTGTACTGGGATCGTATTGCAGAAGCTGCATCATCTCGTTCTGGTAAACCACCTTGCCCGGCGTGGTGGCGACGTTCTTGCCCAGTTCAAAGGCATCGAGGTCGGTCATCCGCATACTGAGCTTGCCCTTGCCGCGTTCGAGATCGCCCAGCATATTCTTCAGGCCATTGATCAGGTTCTGACCACCGGACTCAATGGTAGCGCGCACCACTTCCGGGTTGGTCATCGCGAAATTGCTGGGCGACAACGCATCTACGAACTGGCGAGTATAAAATTGCAGCTTTTTCTTGGTCTTGTCGTCGAAACCTTCGACATTGGCGACCATGTCGTAAATCCAGCCTGACGTCAGCAGATAGGACTGCTTGATATAGGAAAACAGTACATTGTCCTGCCAGTCGTCGTGCTTGAAGCGCTTATCCCCCTTCGGTTCACGCACTACCGACTCCATCGGCTGGCCGAACATGGCGGGCAGCGTCTTCTGCCACAGCTCCATGTAGTTCTTCCACAGATCCATCTGGGCCTGCGCCAGCTTCGCCGGATCAGCCATGATTTTCTGGGTCATCTCCATGAAGGATTTGCCCAGAGCCATGGTGTCCTTCATGTCGTGGGCGCCGTCGGTGCTCTGGCGGCTCAGGAAATCCTTGACGATCACCTGGCTCTTTTCGGCAATGTGGGAGAAAAGCTGCGCCATCTCCGCCGGATCCGGCATCTTGATTTCCGGCAGTTTCAATTCAGGTTTTTTTTGCTCAGCCATACCTCATTCCTCGCGTCATTATGGTGGTTAGCGGGTACCCGCTTCATTGTAACTCATGGTGCATCTCTAGCGTCAGCAGCGGGAACCCCAAAAAAAATAAGCGGACAGGCCACCACGGAAAATCCGTGCGGCCTGTCCGCTTCATTAAACGGGCTTGCGAACCCGCTGCCTTATTTGACGACCAGTGATTTGAGTTCTTGCAGGCTCTCGGTCACACGCTTGTTGATGATGGCAAACGCTTCGGTGTTGGACTTACTGACCATCTCGGCCAGCTCGCGCGCATTAGCCAGCGCCTGCTCAAAACCCTTACGGGCCAGTTCGGCCTGCTTGGCGGTCATTTCCTGGGGATTGCTGCCCGCGCTGGATAGTTGCTGCACGACCGCAGACACTTCGCTCATGGCCTGGCTCAGAATTTCCGCCTGCCGCTGCGCCACCGCCTGCATGCCCTGTACCGCAGTCTGGTTGGCGGCAGTCAGCGCTTCAATGTTCTTGCGCTGCGCGGCGACAGCGGCTTCCATGTCAAAACCGGGAATCTTGAGATCGCCCAGCATTTTGCTCATGTCAAACTTGTTCATATCGAACTTGGCGAAATCAACATTGGCGAATGGATTGAAGGGATTGTTAGCCATCACATACTCTCCTGATTCATGGGTTCAAAGGTTATTGTGCAACGCAACATCGGTTTGAGTATTTTGCATCGCGCAATTCCGGGAGTCAACCGAAATTTTTGCAATGCAGCAAACTCATCGCGATCCTGGATCCGGTCACCCTTCCCGCCCCAGACTTTTGGCGGCGATCTCATAGACATCCGGCGATAGCTCCGGCGTGGTCAAGATTCGCTCGATCTGGTTTTGCATCCTCTGCTGGCGATCCGGATCATACTTGCGCCATCGAGTGAACGCCGCCATCAGCCGTGCAGCGATCTGGGGATTGAAGGCATTGAGTGCCAGAATCTGATCGGCGAGGAAAGTATAGCCGCTGCCATCAGCAGCGTGAAAATGTACGGGATTGGCCTGACTAAACACACCGATCAACGCCCGGACCTTGTTCGGGTTACGCAGGCTGAACGCCTCATGCCGCATCAGACCCTGAACGACCGCCAACGTACCGGAAAGCCGGGAGCTTGCTTGCAAGCTCAACCACTTGTCCATCACCAGCGCCTCCTGCCGCCAGCGGTCATAAAATTCTGTCAGTGCTTCCACCCGTTCCGGGCCAGCGCAATGAGCCAGCGGCGCCAGCGCTCCGATCTGATCCGTCATGTTGCCCGCTTCCCGGAACTGGCGCAGGCAGAGAGTGCGCAAATCGGCATCGTCGAGCTGCATCAAATAATCGAGGCAGATATTTTTTAGCGCCCGCTGACCGATAGCAACGGCATCAATCCGGTAGCCGTCCCGTTCCCGCTGATGCAAAGTCTCATAGGTCGCCAGTAATGAATCGCGCAGCCGTTCCGCCAGTGTCCGCCGCACGAAGCTGTGGGCAGCGTGGATACCGTCCACGTCCACGATCGCCATCTGTTCAGCGAGATAGTTTTCACTGGGTAGAGTCAGCACCTGAGCCAACAGCGCCGGATCGGCGGCAGAAGTGAGTGCCCGGCTAAACGCAGCGCTGAACGATTCCGGCAGCATCCACGTCCGCCCCTGCCGACGATCTTCGACCAGGGCGAGAAGTGCACGGATCGCCAAAGTCTGGCCGGCATCCCAGCGATTAAAATCATCGCGGTCATGCGCCAGCCGGAAGCGCACATCATCGTCGCTTTCCGTCGTGTTCAACTTTACTGGCGCGGAGAAGTCGCGCAATAGCGAGGGCACCGGGCGCTCCGGCACATTGACGAAGTGGAACACCTGTTCCGGTTCGCGCAATTCCAGTAGCCGGGTGGTTCCTTGCGGCTCATCGTCTCCCACCTGTTGCAGCGGCAAATCCTGTCCGTTGCGGTCCAGCAAGCCTAGCAGCAGTGGAATATGAAACGGTTCCTTGTGCGGCTGCCCCGGCGTCGGCGGGCAGGATTGGCGCACGGTGAGGGTGTAGGTGCGAGTTGCTGCATCGTAAGCGTCGCTGACGGTCAGTTCCGGGGTTCCAGCCTGGTGATACCAGCGCTTGAACTGAGTCAGATCAGCGTCATTGGCATCGGCCATTGCGGCGACGAAATCATCGCAGGTGACTGCCTGGCCGTCATGGCGCTGAAAATAGAGATCCATGCCGCGCCGGAAGCCGTCCCGACCGAGCAGGGTTTGGATCATCCGAATCACTTCGGCGCCTTTGTTGTAAACGGTAACGGTGTAGAAGTTGTTGATTTCGATGTAGGAATCCGGGCGCACCGGATGGGCCATCGGCCCGGCGTCCTGCGGAAACTGGCTGCTGCGCAGAATTCGCACGTCTTCAATCCGCTTGACCCCGCGTGAGCCGAGATCGCTGGAAAATTCCTGATCGCGAAATACGGTCAGCCCTTCCTTGAGGCTAAGTTGGAACCAGTCGCGGCAGGTCACCCGATTGCCGGTCCAGTTGTGAAAATACTCGTGGCCGATCACGCCGAGAATGCCCTGATAATCGACATCGGTAGCGGTTTCCGGCTTGGCCAGCACATATTTGGTGTTGAAGACGTTGAGGCCCTTGTTCTCCATCGCGCCCATGTTGAAATCGCCTACCGCCACGATCTGATACAGATCGAGATCGTATTCCAGCCCGAAACGGCGCTCGTCCCAGGCCATCGCCTGCTTCAACGAGTACATGGCGTGATCGCACTGGCTGATGTTGTCCGGTTCGACGTAAATTCGCAGCGTCACCGCCCGCCCGGAACCGGTGATGAACTGGTCTTCAATCCAGCGCAAATGACCGGCCACCAGCGCGAACAGATAGCAGGGCTTGGGAAAGGGATCATGCCAGGTCGCCCAATGATGGCCGTCGGCCCGGTCACCGCTGGCGACCGGATTGCCATTGGACAGCAGCACCGGATAGCGGCTTTTATCCGCCGCCAGCGTGGTAGTAAAAATCGCCATCACGTCGGGGCGGTCGAGGAAATAGGTGATTTTGCGGAAACCTTCCGCTTCGCACTGGGTGCAGAAGTTGCCGCTGGACTGATAGAGACCTTCCAACGAAGCATTGTCCTGCGGGCGGATGCGGGTTATCACCGCCAGTTCAAAGGCTTCGGGCGGATAGAGCAGGCTTAATTGGTCGGCGTCCACTTGATAGCGGTCGGTTGCCACGGGTTCGCCGTCCAGTTCCAGCGAAACCAATTCCAACTGTTGACCATCCAGCACCAGTGGCGTACCGGCGGGCGTGGCTTCGGCGCGGACGATCCGCAGCCGGGAATAGACTGTGGTGAAGTCATCGCCCAGTTCAAACCGCAGTTCAACCGTCGGAATGCAGTAGGCGGGCGGGGTGTACTCATTCAAATAAGTGGTTTTAGGGGTATGGGTCGGCATGAGGGGCGTCTTGAGAGTGAGGTTTAGGCGTAGTTAGAGGGTCTTGCTGCAAAATTTATCGAGACTGGATATGCGCGTGAGTTCCGGCAGCGAGTGGCACTTTCTTGGAGTCAGACCGCTAAATCGCAGAACTTGACGACCCGTTAGCACCTTATGACCCATTAGGTGCTTCTGCCAGCAAAGCCACGTTCAGCGGCACTCTTAACCCCTCGCCGTAATACATTCCCCGGTATTTGGGCATCTGCTTGATGCGGTCAGCATACAACCCGACTTTATCAGTAGCCGCGAAAGTCTTGGCCATCAATTTGGCGTCGGCCTCGCCCAGGCGCAGCGCCAGATAATTCGCTACCGCCATGAACAGCGACGGATCAAAATCCTTGGCTTCCTGCGACGCCACCACAAACGCAATCCCGTATTTGCGGCATTCCTTGACCATGGTGGGAATCAGCTTGAGCCGGGCCGCCCGGTGCGCTTCGTCGAAAATGATCGCGTGGGTGATGCGCGGCGCGAGACCACGGCGAAACATGGTCTGGTAAAGGTTATACAGCACGAAGGTGGCGAAAGCGCGTTGCAGGACATCGTTGCGAGCATCGTGAATCTGGATCAGCACTGGACGATTTTGATCCAGCAGACTGGGCAATTCGCCGCCGGTGCCGAACAGGCCGTAGTCGTCCAGTTCCGCCAGACGGTTCAGCAGCTTTCGGTCGGTTCGAGCATCGGCGCGGAGCAGGTCGAGGAAAGCGCGAAAGGCGGGAACCTCGCCGCGCTGGCTCGGCCCCCAGCCTTGATCCAGATAACTTTGCTTGAGCGCCTCACGCAACGAACCCAACTGCAATTCGCCCAGATCGGGGAAGATGGCGGCGAAAATGTCCCGCAACTGGCCGGCGTTGTCGAGATATGCGGTTGGGGTGACGCCGTTCACCTGCATCGGGTTGAAGCCCAAGCCGTTGTAGCGCACGGTCAGCGGCAGGTCGGGTAATTGCGCGGCCAGTTGCTGGTCCAGATCCTGATGATAGGAAAAAACAATCGGGGTAATGTGTTGCGCTGCGAGTTGCTGGCACAGGTTAATCAGACAGGTGGTTTTACCCATGCCGGGCAGGCCGAGAATCATCAAGTGCGGGTTGGCTTTGATGCTGATCCGCCAGATCACCGGCTCGTCGCCCGATTCGCGGTGGCCGAGCAGGATGGCGGCAGCGGCCTGACTCCGGTTCTCTCCTGCCAAGGGTGGGTGATCCAAAGGGTCGGGGGTCGCGCTGGACGCATCCAACCACTCCGGCGTTTCGCGCCACCCCTCCTTATCCAAGGCGGGGAGAACGGCCAAGTTGACCGGCGGGGTTTTCGGCGCGGTTGGCGCTGGAGTGGAATCGGGACTGAGAGGAATACCCGGTTCCGGCAGCAGGTCGGGGCCAAACAACCACAAGGGCGCTTCGCCGCCGTGGCTGATTTCCGCCGGTTGCCGCCCGTGGTATTCCGGGCAGAACACGAAGCCAGCCCGTTGCAATTCACCCAGCGCCGGCGGATCGGTCTCTTTCTTCACCAGCCGGTCAATTTCCCGCATTGCCCGCTGGAAAGCGTCTTCGCTCAGGGTATGGCGACGACCCTTGCGGGCGTAGAAGCGCAGGATGCGCGCCAGCCAGGCGCGATGGACGGTCTTTTCCAAAGCCGAAGTCTTGGGGCCGAACAGTTGTTCCCAGCGTCGGCAGGAAGCGTCGATCTGCTGATCCATCGTTTCCGCCAAATCCGGGGCGCGGGCGGTTTTGAGATAGCGGCGGAATTTGACCTCGATGAAGGCAATCCGCAGTCCGCTGCCTTTTTTGGGGGTGCTGATGTGCAGCAGATCAGCGCGCTGTTCGTTGCCGGGCAGGGCTTGATCCGGTTCGCGGAACAGTTCGGGAACATCATCCAGCGGGATGAAAAAGCCTTCGGTCAGCGCCAGCCAGACTTTGTCGGTCTCGCCAGCTTGGGCGCAATGGCGATGAACCAGGGCGACCGCGATCATTTCCTGTGGAGTGTGGCCCAGACCCGCCAGCCGTAGCGCCAGCCGCCCACTCACCGCCCGCAGCGCATTCAGCAGAAATTCGCAGTTGCGTTGACTGGAGGACAGTCCCATTTCGTTCAACGCGCCATCCAGGAGATGCCGCACTTCGTCGAAGCTGCTGGTGGAAGTGATCAGTTGCAGGAAGCCGAGATCATCGCGTTCCGGCACACAGTCAATCAGGTAAGCGTCGTAGACCAGCGGCAGGTCACGGGGAGAATCGAAATACTCCAGCCCGGCGTTGCGGTCGGCGGTGATGACCCAATCGCAGAGACCGTGCAGATTTTCCAGCAGGTTGGCCTGTTCAGTATCCACTTCGGTCAACAGCACCGGCCAGTCTTCGGCATTGCCGCCCAGATGGCGGGCGACCGCCTGTAAAATGACGCTGTGCAGCTTGATTTGGCGGGTGGTGAGCAGTTTGGTCGCGGGATGAGATTCCCCTTTCGGATCAGCGGGAATGAAGCTGATCCAGTGCGGAGGCGGTCCGGGTTGAAACTCGCGCGTCGGCATCAGGGTGAGGCCGTGCGCTTCGAGAACGCCGCCGGCAGGCAGACTGGATAACAGGCGGCAGACCACGCGGGAGGTGAACACATCGAAGGTCAGCGCCAGATGCGCGGGAGTCTCCGGGATTGGAGTATCGCGCCGCGCCCAGCGCAAGCGGGGCAAATTGACGCTGCCGGGGCGCGATACGCTGGTCATGAACCAGCGATCTTCTTCTGGCACCGAACCGGCGCCGCTGCGGCGGCGTTCTACCGTAGCGGACAGGAAGCGCCCGGTCAGCTCGGTCGCCTGCCCTGCTGCGGGATACAGATCGAGTTCGTAGCAGAGATCGTGTTCTTCGCGGCGCAATTGCTCATGATCGGGCAACTCCGCTTCTTCATCATTATTAACCGTCGGGAGTGCCTTGCCGAGGGCGCGGGCGACCGGCATGGCATCGCCAGCCCGCAAGGCGTGAACCTGAATCCGCCGGTAATCGGGATGCAGATACAGATAGCGGCGGACTTCTTCAGCCAATGCCAGCGCCGCGCTTTTACCAACCGTGGGGGCAGCGTTATCGCCGTCGCCGATTAACCGCGCCAGCAACGCCACGGTCGCTTTCGGCTCTGGATCGCTAATCGGGGTCAGGGCAATGGCGTGAAAACCGAGGGTGTCGGCAAACACAAAGGTTTCGCCGGGATTCAGTCCGGGCAGAAAGGCCGGGTGGTGAGCGCCGGTGACGGTTTCCAGCAGATGCTTGATTTTAGGCGCAGCCAGATCTTCGGTGTAGCGGTGGTACTCGACCAACAGATCGAAACTCTGTTGCCACGCGACGCGCAACGGGTGAGTCGGTAGCACAATCAATCCCAGACAGCGCCCGGCCAGAGAGACCACTTCCAAGGTGTGAATCAGGGTTAATTCGGGGGGGCTAGTTTTCCAGACTTCATTGGCCGCCGACACATAGTCATTAAAAACTTTTGCATCGTTATAAATGATGCCCAGTGGCCCTTGACTGCCCTTGAGCCAATCAGCGAACTTGCGTGATGCTTGAATCAGCTTTTCCGCTGATAAATCACTATCAGCCGGAATAAATTCCGCTGCGCCAACTTGCGTGCCATCGGCCCGAACCCGTAATCGCCAGCGCCCCAACGCGCCGTCATGCGCAGTCCATTCTTTTGCCAGTTCAGCCAGTAATGGCGAACCAAAGACTCGTGCGATCTTATTTTCCCAGCGACAGGTGATATAGCCGTTTTTGTCATGACTAAAGATCTGCCCGTCGTAAAACTGCTTCAACAAGCGTTTATACGATTCGCCCTCCGGGACAATATGGGCCACGGCTAAGGCCAGGGTTGGATAAACCTTACCGCTACCTCTAGTGACTGTTTCTGAATTGTCTTGGCCGAAACAGAGGATGAAATCTTCGCTCTCGGTTTCACCAGCATTATCACCCAAAGCGCGAATGACTACTTGTGGTTCAAATAGCGCCTTCTCATCCAATTCATCGAAACTGTCTTGAGTGAATACCGCTTTCTGGATTGGCTTGCCGGAATGTGAAATATGAGTTTCCGCCAATATATCCTGCTCGGTGCGAACTGAAACCACATAATCGACGGCTCCCTTAGCTAGGGTGTCTGGTTCCACGCGCCAACGAACTTCAAGGCGGGCGCGTTCCTTGGGATTATCGCCATCGGGATTGAGTAAGAGCATCAAACGCCGTTGGGTTTTTTTATTTTCCGCAGATTCGCTGTTTTCGGATAGGCCGGACCATTTTAACGGTTTGCCGGTTTTTCCACGCCAAGGCAACCAGTGAATAGATTGAAGCGCTTGTTCTTCAAATAAACCCGGATGCAGTCGGTTGAGATAGAAACCTGCTTCCTCTTCAACTCGCGCCAGCGCTTCTAAACGTGGCAGTCGTTCAGTTTCACGGAGAAAGTGGATTAGGCGATGTTCAGTTTCTTTGTCAGTAGCATCGAGCTTGAGGGTTTCTACCCGCTGTTCGGGAGTCAGGCGCACTCCTTGGATAGGAAACAGTTTTTCGGCCAAAATAGCGGATCGATCCAAATCCTGTTCACTGGGTTTGTCGCCGATAGCGATTGGCCATAAGCCAATTTCCGGCAATCCTTTGCCGACTTCGGCTTTATCCTGAGCAGCGCGGCATAGATAAATAAAAACGCTCCAAGGAACCAAGGCGCGTTGGCGTCCGGCTCGCCAGGCTTTAGTGAGGGCTTTTTTGACAAACAGTTTGTAATTGCGCGGTAAATGATTGCGGGCTAAATCATGGGCGGTATCAAATAACTCGCGTTCATTGATTTCCCGTGCTGCGCTATAAATACCGTCCATTCCCGCACCGGCGACGGCAGAATCGACCAGCAACAGCGTAGCATCTTGTTTATCCTCACGCCATTCCACTGCCCGATCCGCAGTAATCAAGCGGTGATCAGTTTGTTCTAATTCAACCACGGCGGCAATTTGCCAACCCGTGATTTTGAAACGTAAATCTTTCGCCAAAGTACGAACTATATCGGGCGGCAGACAGCGAACATAAGCCATGCCGCCTAATGTGGGTCGTCCTAGCAGCTTGGTGAATGCTTTAGCGAGCAGCGGAACTGCATTGTCAGGCAACATTACATGTCTCCACACGATAATGCGATTTTAATTGTTTCATGCTTTCAGCGTCATTCACCCCAATCAGCAATCCCAAATCACGCAATCGCCGCTCCAAATAAGCCTTGTTACGCAACAGCATTTCCTGGGGAATTGGTTGACCGGGCGGTTCCTGGGCAATATAAAGACCGTAGCGATCTCGCAACAATTTAATGAAGCCCTGCAAAGACAAAGATACAGGGTCTGTGGCTGTCCGGCGCAGGTGACGATGCACTAAAAACTCCAATAATGGCGTGGTGAGTACAATAGAGCGTAAATCCATCCGACGATTTGATCCAGATTGGCTGCGTTGCACTCGGCGCTTGATGGCAAAACCATTAGGCTGATCAGTCATCAGTGCATTTTCCAGACATTTCACGTAGTGAGTGCGTTGAAGTTTATCACCCATTAGTTCGCATAAAGTCTCAGCCAAGCGCAAAGCAGGGTTGCCCCGGCTATGACGAAGATGATGAGCTATTTCAGGTTCAGCTATGTCTGGATCGTTTTCCAACGGTTCAGCCAAACGCTGGCAATCCTCATCCAATGCGTTTGTAATAGCATCGGATCGCGGGTGCCGTTCCTGATAGATTTCACCTAACAGGTTGATCCAGTCAGTGGCATCTGGAATGTTAGCGGGAAGGGAATCACGTAGTTTTCGATCAATCCGTACCCGGTCATCCAGTACCCGCAGCAACATCATCAACAGCGGTAGCCGTTCAAAGCGGCGAATACCTTCCGATGTAGAACCTTCGGATAGATCACGCAATATCTTATCTTGGCCTTGGGAACAATCCACAAATAGCGGTAGGGAAATCTGTTGGGTGGCTTCAGGAACTTGACCGGTAACTTCCCAAACTGTGAGCAGACTGGTAGTGGACAGCAGCAAGTTGGTCATTCCCACGCTGATCCCTGCCTCCAGCATTTGTAGAAAGGCTTGGCGGGGTACAACATCGCCATACGCCATGATGAATATGCTTAGGTCTTCCCGCAACGCTTCAGCGGCGCGATGCGCCAGGGGATGCCGATTAAAAATACGCTCGACATCAATACCCTTTGCTTTGAGTGGTGCGCTACCACAGGCTTGCGCTGTACGCACAGCCAGCAGTTCATCTATACCGATATTGGTTGCATTTTCTTCAACAAAAAAATCCGAAGTTAAATTGCTGGCATTTTGACCTTGAATAAGCATCTGTTGTCCAAACAGGGTCAGCAGCGCATTATCAGAAAAACCTGCTCCAATAGCGAATTTTTCTTTCCGATTTTGGTTGCCTGATTCAAGATACTGACCAGTCTTCTGTTGATTTAGTAAAACTGTCAATAACTCAGGTACGCCACGTAGATGATTTGCTTCCTTGGGCAAATCAACCCAGCTTGACAGGTAATGAGCAGGAAAAATCCGTTGCACTTGTTCATTATGACCCAAGGCACGTCCTTTGTTTTCCAAACAATACGCCAACAATAAATCACCGAGTAGATATTGCCCTATTGCATCGTTAAAACTACCCAAAGTTGATTCTGGTTGGACTAATCGTCTGGCGACATCAGCAATCGTCGGGGGTTTTTGAATTTTCCCTTCCTGCTGACCGAAAGTTGCGGCGAATCTACCAACACCACGACGATGACCCCAACGAGCTAGATACAGCATTGCTGGCAATAAAGCACCGACATCAAAATTCTGCGGAGTCATCGGCAAAGCTGGCAAATAATTCGCCGTCCAAAGCGCGTCAGCGCGTTGTTTGGTCAACGATTCTTCAACGATGTTGCGAGCGGTGCGTGGCATAGTGTGGCCTCAAGTGAAGTTGAAAATGATGCTTAAACTGCTAACTCCTGTAAAACGACCTAAAGTATTTCCCGAATCAACGTCTGCCGGCCATTCTGCAATTCCACCCGTAACCGGAATACTTGTTCTTCCTCAGCCGGATGCCAGCCATACAACTCACGCGCATCTTCTCGCGCCAAGCGCTGTGTAAAAATCTTTAGATTGGCGAAAACTCCTTCCTGGGCAATTCCAGAAATTTGCACTCCGCTTTTTAACTCCATCAGTCGCTGAAACAGTTCCAGATTGATCAGCAACGCCTCGGTACTGCCGTTACCGTAGCGATAAATCAGCCGCAAATGCGTATGCAACGTCTCCAAACCCTCGGCGCTATCCGGCAATGGCGCTTCCAGACTAAAGCGCGCCCAAGGCTTTACAACCCAAAAGGCGCTTTCAATCGGGGTTCGTGGCGTAATCCGCAACGGCGCTCCACTTTCCAGATACTGGGAATCGAAAGCGATAGGCGGCAAATCTTCCAACCGCGCCATGCCTAAACAAAGTTCCCGACCCAGCGCGTTCAGTTCCTCGACGGAACACAACGGCGCATTGCGGAAGCAATTCAGATGACGACCATCAGCTAATTGAATCACCGCGTCCGGTTGCTCAAAATAAGCCCGGCGGCGAACTTCCGCCAAGCGATTCAGCGAATGTAGTGGCGCGTCTTTGAGCAATTGCCGATCCAGCGCTGGATTCGCCTCCAGCGCCGGATCAAATCGAACCAGTTCCGCCAGTAACTCACCTTGTCGTTGCGGAGAATGTGCATCAAAGGCCCGTTGGTAATAGCGGGGCGGACACAATTCAGGGTTTTCATGCAACTCGGCGCAATCATGAACGCCAAACAGGATATAGGACAATGCGGCTCGCAATTCACGGGCGGTAATATGAACCTCACCGCGCTGGTGACAGGCTTGCAAAGCGTCAGTCAACCGTGATCGCAAACGCGGCCCGGATTCAGCATTCCGCAGGGTTTGCACGGAATACCAAGCGGTGCAGCGAGATTGGGCGCTGCAATTCCGGCAGGGTTGCCAATAATCAGCATCAACTCCGAGCAACCGATCCAGCAGCGCATTAAGAAAAGCAGTCGTCACCTGCTTCGATGCGCCCTCCACACCACCGACCAGAGAGCGCTGGTTGAGATCAATCAGGCGGAAACCGGGATCAAGCTTGACTTCTTCGCCCAATAAAACCTGGCGTAATTGCCGGGTCAGATAGGTTTCCTGTTCATGCGATTCAATCCATTCCAGTAACTTGCCACTGTTAATGGCAACAATATGGACATTCTCGCGTGGATAGTCCGGTTGCTGGAAAGGCGCAAATAACTCATCGAGCAACTGATTCGCCGATCGGCCTTGCCATGCGGCGGAACCATCCAGATTGACCCGCAGCATTCGATCATTTGCCAACCGACATTCCCAAATCCGGCGTGAAGAATGAACCTCCTCAACTCCCAATTTTCGAGCCAGATGTTGCAGAAATGCGGTCTTGCCGTCGCCAGCATTGCCAAACAGGATCGCCAGATTAACGTGTCCGGCTTCAATTTCCGCCAGCAGGGTAGAATCCAGTCGGGTTTCGACATAAGTTTCGACCGCAAACGGGGAATCCAGACCACGGGTTTCGCTATTACCGTGGCGGGAACCGGGATAAGCCGACAGCAGGTTATTCAGCCAAGGTGCGGTATTGGGCGTCAGCGGCGCTGCTGGCTCCGGGGAGCCGATGAATGGCTCGGCATTCCCGTCATCCGTCCGCAATCCCCATAGAAATTGCCGGGCCACCGCAGCATTAGCAAAGCGTTGTTCGGGCTGGGGATGAGTGGCGCGTTCCAGAAAGGGCCGCAACCGTTCATAACCGGCCAAACCCGGCCAGCTCAACCCCTGCTCCGGGCCACTCGGTACCGGTTCACAGTCGAACAGCAGGTGAAAGAAACTGGCGGCCAGTGCATAAACGTCATCGGCAGGATACAGCGTGGCCCGATTTTGCACTCCTGGACTGGCGTAACCGGGGGTGCCGCCGCGCGATAAACCACCCGCTGCGCTGGCCTTGTCGTAATCAGTCAGCACCACCGTTCCGCCCTGGACAATGATATTGCGCGGGCTGACATCGCCATGCGCCAGACCGTGTTGATGCAACTCGCCCAAACCGGCGCAGAGTTCCAGCAGCCAGCGCAACGCTAATGTTTCTGCCGAAGATTCGCCTAAATCCTCGGCGTAGAGCGGCAATACCCCAATCAAATCCTGTAACGGCATTCCCTCAATCCATTTCAGCAACGCCACAAAACCATTCGCCCGCCATTCCGGGGCAATCTCGTGAATGGTGGACAAATTGGGGTGGGTGGTATGGGCGCGAACCTGACGATACGCCCGCAAGGCCGCTTCGCCGTCCTCCTGATGACGCACGGTTTTGGCGACATAAGCTCCGAACCGTTCATCGGAATGAATATCCAGCTCCACCACTTTGAAAGTCTGGCCGATCCCGCCCGAACCCAGCCGGCTGAGGATTTTATAGCGGGAGTTCTGGAACGGAATCAGGGTGTCCTCATCCCAGTAATCCGGCGCGGGCAAATCCGGCGTGGGGAGCACGACGCCTTGCAACGCATCCAGCGCCGTCGCCAGCTCGGTCAGCGTGGCCCGCTCCGCCGGCTGCGGACGACAACCCCGCGCCAGAACCTCCCGTGCCGCTCCCGCCAAAGGATCAACGCCGGTAAACAGCGTCGTCAGCGTGGCGCACAGCGCGTAAACATCGGCGGGCGAGGTCGCCGCCGCTAACCCGCCAGTCAGCAGTTCCGGGGCGACATACGGCGTCATCGCCCCGAAATCCACCGTCACGGCGGAAATACTTGGCGCATCGGTCAACCGGCTCAGGCTGAAATCGGTGAACAGCGGACGGTTGTTGTGCCGCACCCGCAGACTGGCTGGCGTTATCCGCCGATGGAGCAAGGGCGGCTGGTCAGGCTGGTCGGGCTGATGAAACCCGGCCAGGGCGCGGATCGCATCGCTGGCAAACGCCAGCCGGGCCGGAGGATCCCAAGTCATATCCTGAGCGCGTTGGATCAGGGTTGGGGCGGCGGGATCCACCAAGGAGAAAAAGCACAACTCGCCCGGATAGCCGTCGGCATCCTGAAAAGAATCCAGCAGGCTCGGCACGAACGGCGATTTTTGCCAGCGTTGCAGGGTATCGAACTCCCGGCGGGCCAATTCCAGCGGTTGCTTGTCGGCGCTGGCGGACAGGTCGTACAGATGCAGAATCACCCGGTCGCGGCGGGTCGGATGCTGGCCGCGGTAGCTGCGATGAAAGGCATCGGCTTTATCCGACAGCCGTTCCAGGTTGATCAGGCTGGCGAAGGTTCGCAACTCCCCGTTCAAGGTCACCTTCACCATTGGCTCCAGCAGTTGAGCCGCCTGTTCCACTTGCGCCGGGGTCAGGCGAACCGGCCCGTCCACCGTGAGCAATTCGCGCCATTCCGGCAAACCGAACACGGCCACTCCACGGACTTGGGATCGCGCTTTGCCGGCAGTTTCCAGATGCAATTCGCCTCGAGTCAATAACAGTCGGGCAGTGACGAAACCCGGATCAAAATGCCGGCGTAACTTGCCGGCGATTCGCTTGGCCTTGGCGTTGATTCGCTCCGCTTCCGGTTCGGCAACCGGCGCCTGCTGCCGCAGATAAGCAGCGTCCCAATGCTTAATTTCGATGACGTAGACGCCGGGTGAGCCAATGGCGATCAGATCAATCTCGTCGGAACGTGAACCAGAATGTGCGGAATGATTCAGGTTGGAGAGCAGAATCCAGAACGCCTCGACGCTGTGCAATTTGGAGCGTAATCGATCAACGGCGATGCGCTCACTCTCATTGACGAACTCTCCACAGGGAATAAAACGGACACCGGTCTGGTTCATCTGACTTCCTACCTTTTTGATTATTTTGATAATACCGCCGATTTCCCCGTCAGTCCCGGTTCCCGCGCCAGCATTTCCCGCAGCGGCGCTAAATCCGGCAAACCCAGCGCCGCGATCAACGCCTCGTCAATCGCCTGCCGCACCGGATCAACATTCAGTTGGGCGAGCGCCAGCAGTTCCCGGTCGCACAGCGCGTCATAGGCCGCAGCCAGACTTGTAACCTGCGCATCGCTCAACACCCGCACATCCAGAACCGGCATTGCTGCCCAAGCGGGTTTTTTCATCTGCATCCAGGCGCTGCGAGTGGCTACCCGACTTCCGAAAAAGGCGAGCAACGATAAGCTGCCATTGAGCCAGAGCAATAGCGCCTTGCGGCGTTCCGGCGAAACCTCGGTTTTAAGCGCCCACCAGGTATTGCCCAGTACGGGTTGATCGAAACTCACTGCCAGAACCCGATGAGTGATCGGCCATAGCCGCTCGGTCAAAAGAATGTCACCGGCCATGCTCCACAGTTGATAAGGATAAGCGGCGTAGTCCGCCGTAGCGGCTCGGTCGGCATAGCGCGGAGTCGTTCGAGGTTGCAGCCAGGCGTTGGGCTGTTGCCGAAGCGTTCTGACCTTATCGGCCTCGTGATCCCAGAATGCCGGATGCAGCGTCGGAACATCGTTATACAGATCGAACGCTTCGTGGATGCGTCGCCGGTCGGGGCCAATGCTGCCGATCTTGCTGACCGGACACAGAGCAACGGAAACTGCCGCTTGTCCTGGCCAACGCACTTGCCCCTGTCGCAGCGCTAAAAACGCTTTCGCCAAATCGCTGCGGGCGAACAACGCGCCGTGCCAGTTTTCTGCGCTGGTCGTGGCAGGCAGGTTGAATGCCTCGCCGGTACTGCCGGACGGTGGACGGATGATGCCTTCCGGCAGGGTTTTCAATCGTTCGGCCAGATCAAGCGCCTCGTGGATGGTGGTCGGATTGCGCCACAAATTGATGTAGGTCGTAGTCTCTGCCGCTTCCATACCCGTCTGCTTCTTGCGGGCGATGAACAGCAGTTCGGATAAGTCGGTATTTTCGGAGAAGTTGGGGCGCTCAGCATCGTAGCTCGACACCACAATTTCCAGATGATAGCGATCCGCCAGCAGTTTCCGGGTTGCACCCCACGCCTCGCCGGAAGCCAGCGCGTGCGGCAACACAAAAGCCAGCCGCCCGCCGGGTTTGAGCGACGCATCCGCCAGCGCCACAAACACCGCGCCCAGCCCCGCCGTGATATTGGCTTGAAGATTCTTGACCCGCTTTTTCAGTTCGCTTTGCATCGCGCCGCGTTCGTCGGGCAGCGAACCAAACAGCAGATTACCGCCGACGCTGCGCACAAATGGCGGATTCATCACGCACAAATCCAGTTCGGGTATCGTTGCGCTAGTCGCTTGGGTCTGATCAGCGCCGGCGCGGATGATTTCGATTTGTGATTGATCCAAAGTGATTTGCGTCTGTACTTCGCTTTTGCCGATGAAATCCAGACTGCCCAGCCGTGGCGTGCCGCCGTCCAGCCCTAGCGGCATGACGTAGAGATTCATCCGCACGAAAGCGATTTCCGGGGCCAGCAACGCCAGCGTGGAAGCGGTGAGATGGACGGCGGTCGGCAGCACGTCATAGCCGTACAGGATGTTTTCCATGATCGCCCGATGCAGGGTTTGCAAATCCACCGGCGACAGACTGCGCCCGGTGTTGGCCCGCGCCAGAATATAAGCATCCGACACCGCCTGCGCCGTCGCCATCAGCAACGTCCCGGTGCCGCAGGCTAAATCCGCCACTTTGAATTTGGCGAGTTGCGCCGGGTCGCCGAAATCGCGGTTCCAGGGTCGGCTCAGCGCCAGCTTGAGCAACAAAGTCGCCGCCGATACCGAGGTATAGTAGGTGCCGAGATATTTGGCGTGATGCAACAGCCAGTGATAAATCCGCCCCATCAAATCATGGCGCAGCGCCGATTGATGGGTGCAGATGGCTCTGGCTTCTCTCAGCAACGCTCTGAATGCGGTTAAGGTCGCCGGGCTGGACGGTAATTCTTCCAACACCCGCTCGCCCAGTTGGAAGATCGGCACATAGTTGATGTTCTGCCAAATCCACTGCCAATGATCGTGAGCAGCATCCACCAGATTATGTCGGCCTTCCAGCTTACGCAGGGGCGTCACCCGGCTATCGGTGATCGCTAACTGCTCTTGAAAGATGAGCGCGTTCGCCAGCACCAAGGCGGACACTTTGGCCGCTGTAGTGCGCCGTCCTTCGGCTTTGTCCTCAGTTTCGCCCTTCGGCGCGGGCATCCCCAACAGATCGGACAAACGGTCGCAAGCGCCGGTTTGCCCGATCCAGATCAGCACCACGCCAGTCAGTTGTTCCAGCAGGGATTGGGCGATTTTGGCCACGGTGTCATCCTGGGCCATCGTTTCCTGAGTCCGGCGCAAGGCATCCATGATCGCGGCGGGCGTCCCCTCGAACCACGTGGTTTCTTCGCTCTCCGAAATCATGCAATACGCCAAAACCGACGATTCAAGCGAGTCGAGCAGTTGCGGGGTCGCTACGATGCGGAGTGAGCTGGGATAAACTACGGCGGCGGCGATATTGGCGATGCCGCGCTGCACTCGCCCCCACGCATCGCCCAGCACCACCTCCCGCGCCTGCGGGTGATCGGCGAACTTGCCTTCGATCACTACGCGCAACCCGCGCCAGTTGAACAGCACATCGGGCCGCTCCCGTCCCTTGGCTTGGATCGTCTCGGCATCCGCATGAACCCCAAACCGGGACAGCAGAATGGCGAGTTGGGTATTGAGAGTTTCTTCCCGGTGTCGGTAAGCAGTCATTGCTATGCCCTATGTTGTGTCA
Organism: Candidatus Contendobacter odensis Run_B_J11; assembly: GCF_000531125.1. GTDB lineage: Bacteria > Pseudomonadota > Gammaproteobacteria > Competibacterales > Competibacteraceae > Contendibacter > Contendibacter odensensis. The sequence goes on from NZ_CBTK010000257.1 coordinate 38,007, forward strand.
GCTCTACACGCAAGCAAAAGTCCTGATTCATCATCTACTCTGATGGATACTGGCCTTATTTTCAAAGTCAAACCACTGCATCGCAAAAACACGCACTCCCCTACACAGCTATGTCACATCCAGAATGGCTCGAAAATCTCCACCTTGATTTTATCGGCCTCGACACCCGCTACTGGCTGGCTGACGGTCGAGAGACGCGCCGTCATTACCTCGATTCCGCCGCTTCGACGCTGGCGCTACGCAGCGCCCACCACGTCGCCGGCGAGTTGTTGCACCATTACGCCAACACCCATAGCCAAGCGCATTTTTCCGCCCGGATTGCCAACCACGCCTACGCCTGGGCGCATGAGCAAGTGCTGCAATTCATCCAGGCTGACTCGGATCGTTACGCCGCGTTCTTCGCCGGCAGCGGCTGCACTGCCCCGCTCAACCGGCTGGCGCGGACGCTGGCAGCGCGGCGACCGGAGCGGGATGTGGTGCTGGCATCGCTGCTGGAGCATCACGCTAACGACCTGCCCCACCGCAAACACGCTGGAACCGTCATCCATATTCCGCTTACGGGCATCGCGCCGACTTTGGGCGCAGTAGACCTGGCGGCGCTGGAACGGCTGCTGGAACAGCATCGCGGGCGGGTCAACTATGTCGCGATCTCAGCGGCCAGCAATGTGACCGGCATTTGTAATCCGGTCCATGAGATCGCCGCGCTGGCTCACGCCGTTGACGCTTGGATCGTGATCGACGCCTCGCAACATCTCGCTCATGCACCGCTGGCTATGAGCGACACGGGTGCGGCAGAGCGGGAACTGGACGCGGTGGTGTTCTCCGGTCACAAGCTGTACGCGCCGGGATCGCCGGGCGTAGCAGTGGTCCGGCGCGCGTTGCTGGACGGGTGCGAACCGGACGAAGTCGGCGGCGGCATGGTGGAGGACGTGCATCTCGGCGATTACCGAATCACCGCGCAATTCCCGGATCGGGAAGAAGCCGGCACCCCCAACATCATCGGCGCCGTGCAATTGGGTGCCGTGCTGAACGTCCTGCAACGAGTCGGGATGGAGCGGATTCATACTGCCGAACAGCAGCGGTTGCGGCAATTACTGGCCGGACTGGCGGCGATTCCGGGGCTGCGGGTCTACGGCGATCCCGACCTTGACCGCACGCCGCGCCTCGGCACGGTCGCCTTCAATCTGGACGGGCTGGACCATGGTCTGGTCGCTGCTGTACTGAACGACTATCACAACGTCGCCGTCCGCAATGGCTGCTTTTGCGCCCATCCTTATGTGCGCGAGTTGCTGAAGCCGGAACTGTGGGCGCTGGATCTTGATCCCGACGCCGAGGATGCCGCTACCCTGATCCAGCGCCGGCAAGGCATGGTGCGGGCCAGCCTCGGTCTGTACACCACCGATGAAGATATTGCAGCGCTGCTGGGCGGCATCCGCGATCTGCGGGCGCAGCCGGAGTATTACCGGGCACAGTATGACGCGGATAGCGAGGGCAACGTCCACCACCGCGAGTTCGCCACGCCTACAGAAACCCTGTTCGACCCCGCAGCGGCGCTCGACCGGGCGCTGGCGCAGCTAAGTGCAAGCAGTGGCATGTTATAGTTAACAATGTTCACTGTTACCCAGCGAGTTCGCCGCCATGCCCGATTTTCTGCGTAAATTCATTGGCCTGCTATTGATCGTTGCCGCTGTTGGCGTCGCCTCCTGTCAAGCGCTCATGGTGTCATGCTCGTCCAGCGCGACCGCCGTTTCTTCTTCACTCTTGCGCTGACTCCAGGAATCGCCTGTATGGGCCGTCTTCTGCTGCTGGCCGGTGTTGTTCTAATCCTGCTCACCGCCTTGATCCTGCTGATTAAACGGGTAACTCGCTCCATGGCCGAACGCTTCCAGCAAACCCCCAGCCCCTTCCCGTCCCTCAAGGGCATGTTAATGTTCCTGTTGCCACTGCCAGTATTGATCGCCGCCATCGTCTCACTGGGGCGCGGCAGCCTGGACGGTTTAATCGGTAACGCCGCCGGTTACGGGCTATTTCTGGCCGGCGCGCTGCTGCTGCGGCACGGTCTGCAGTCCGAAGTGGAGTATGACCGCCGCCGAGTGGCGCGCACGCCCTGGCCGTTCAAAACCCTGGGCGGCACGGTGATTGCGCTGGCCACCAGTGTCACTGCCTGGCTTGGCGCTGATCATCACCCCGCAATTGCGGTCGCTTTCGGGTTAGCCGCGCTGCTTGGTTGCTACCTGAGCTACGGCTTTGATCCGCGCACCGCCAAACGCTTTACCGACAGCGAAGGGGTGGACACCACCGACCGAGTGTTGGAAGCTCTGGCGCAGGCCGAACGCGGTATCGCCGCTATCGAGCAGGCAACCCGCAACATCCGCAATGCCGAACTCAATGGCCGGTTACGACGCATCGCCGCGTTGGCCCGACAGATTTTGACCCTGGTGGAAGAGGATCCGCGTGATCTGCGGCGCGCCCGCAAATTTCTGAATGTCTATCTGGACGGCGCCAAGCAGGTGACGGAGGGCTACGCCAAGACCCACGGGCGGGTTTCCGCACCCGAACTGGAAGACAATTTCCGCCGGGTGCTGATCACGATTGAGGAAGTTTTTACGGAACAGCAGCAAAAACTGCTGGAAAGCGATGTCAACGACCTCGATGTACAAATCGAAGTGCTGACCACGCAATTAAAGCGGGAAGGCGTTGTTTAGCGGCTGTTCCTTGCGAATCAGCCGGTGGTTTGGCTACGTGCGTCGGGCTGCAAAAGGAAAGACAAGGGGATATCCGCCCGTGCGCGCCAAGCCCGTTCGGAATGTTCGGCTCCATCAAACGCACGGGTGAGCCAATCCCGACCCGCTGTATAACCCGCTGTTTGCAACCATGTGTCCATTCGTTGCTGATAGGGTTCATAGTCTGCATCTAATGTTGCAGTGCCATAATCGAAATACAGTCGGTGCTGGCCCGCTTTCGGCAAAGCCGCGCCGAAATAATCCACCATCGCCTCTTGTCCAATGGTCCAGTGTGTTGACAAGCACCCTGCTCCGCCAAAAATATCGGGATATTCGGTTAGAGCATAAAGCGAAATTAATCCGCCCATGCTCGATCCCATGATAAAAGTGTTTGCCCGATCCGCTAAGGTGCGATGCGTCTTATCAATAAAGGGTTTTAGTCCGGTAGTGATGAATTTGAGATAATAATCTGATAAGGGCGCGCCCCCAGCATCCTGGCTAAATCGGGTCAGCAGTCTTCGCCCCGGTGACATAATGAGCGGCTTACAGGGCATATATTCTTGCAAGCGGCGGGGACTGTTCCAGATACCAACAATGATTGCACCGGGGAATTGATGCGCATGGATCAAGCGCATCATAGCTTCATCCATACCCCAATCCACTCCGATATAAGAGGAATCTGGATCGAAAAGATTTTGCCCATCATGCATATAAATAACCGGATAACGTGCTGTAAGCGCTGTCTCATAGTCAGGCGGTCGCCAAATGTCCACATGACGAGGAAGAACATAATGTGAGGCAAAATCAGCGTAGCGCCTCACCACTCCAGTTTCACCGGAAAGCGGAATCGTAATGACTGTCGAAGCGGACATTGATGATTTTACCGCGCTGAAATGACGACTTTGATATCAGAAGGCGGCGCAAAATAAGGAGCCGATGTGACCAGGATGTGTGCACCAGCGCGGGCGTAGTCGGCAGCATTAGCCGGATTCACTCCGCCAGCAGCGGCTACTTTGGCATGAGGCGTCACCTCAGCCATTCGGGCCACAAGAGTAGCCACCACATCAGGCGAGAATTTCTCCAATTGCACCACATCCGCTCCAGCTTGAGCAGCCAGCAGTGCTTGGTCTGAGCTATTGATCTCAATCACGATCTTACGCTCAGGGCAGACGCATTTTAATCGCGCCAACGCTGAAGCCAGGCTTTCACCAGTCAGAAAGACGCAATGTTCCGGGAATACCAATACGGTCTCGGATAAGCCAAGGCGGTGTGGCACCGCGCCTGCCACCATGATGGCTTTCAGCGAAATTGCTTTAGCGCCGGGAAAGGTTTTTCGAGTACAAGCCACCACAACCTTTGGATTGACAGCACGCGCCGTCTGAACAATATCGGCGGCCACGGTGGCAATGCCTGAGGCGTACTCCATCAGTGTCTGTGCGACTTTCCAGCCCGCCAACAGGGCGGCAGCAGGCCCATCGGCCACCAGCAACCGGGTACCTGCTTCGACCTTGGCGCCACTTGGGCAGACCTCATTCACTGTGCAACCCACGCGCACCAGCAGGCGAGCGGCTTCCTCAGATGCCGCTACCACCAGGGTTTCGCGGGCCTGGAACGTCATGCGCCCTGGCCGCTCACCGATACCCAAGGCGTGGGTGGTCAGGTCGCCAAAGGGGACATCCTCAACCAGCCAGCGGTCGATCTCGGCATCAGGAATCAACATCAACAAGTGATTACCTCCCCTGCAATCACAGCGAACTGCCCGGATAGAGCAAAACGAAATCGGGAACAGGTTGATTGATTCCGCCCAATTCCAGATCCCGCTTCACGTCATCCATACTATTCCGGCTGAGTGGGTGTTTCCATAGTTTCCGCTGCTTCCATGTCTTCAGTAGCTTGCTCAGGTGGGACACTGCTTTTATCTACCTTCTTCTGTCGTTTCTCTTCCTGTTTTTTTTTCTTCGCAAGGTCCTTTTGGCGTTTCTCATACTGATAGTTAGGCTTAGCCAAGGTATTATCCTTATGGGTTGTGTGGTGACGGGTGAACAGGAGAACTACAAGTAGCCCCTTGATAACGGCTTATGGCATTCCAATCAATCTTTTACTATTGCTCTCGATTTCTGCTACGTTCCGCAGGCACATAGAGTTGTTCCATCAGGTAGTTCTTGAATTCGGCTGGGTATGACTGTCTGTTTAGCGCTTTCTGCATACATAGCAACCAGGCATCGCGTTCACTCGGTCCAATTTCTAAATGACTATGTACCTGCGGTATTCTAATTTGACCATATTTTTCTGCAAAAAGTTTTGGGCCACCCAACCAGCCGCATAAAAACAGGGTCAGCTTATCCCTTGAAATCGTCAAGTTTTGCGGATGCATGTTTCTGATTTTTGCAGCTTCGGGAAGCTGCTCCATGGCATCATAAAAATCATCAACCAGCTTTCTAATACCGGCTTCGCCACCTGCTGCTTGGTAGGACGCATCCTCAATCCCGTATTCAGGCTTATCTTTGCTTTGTGAGTCTGAGTTTTCCAATACTCCTAACTCCTGATGAAAGTGTTTACTATAACAAATGGTGATTAGAAAATTGTTATCAAAATTCAATTTTTCTCGGGAAGTTTGGAAAAAAATTTGAATCCTCCAATAGTCCTTGATAGGAATAAACTACGAGCAACCCATTCTCATCACATATCCAAACTTCTTTTGCGCCCTTGGATAAATAGAGTGTGGTTTTTTCCTGCATTTCCTGAGTTGAATTTGATGGTGAAATAATTTCTACACAGATTTCAGGAGCTTCCAAATAAGGAGTATCAAACCCATATTTTCTAAAAAAATCGATTGAAGCCCATGCAACATCGGCAACCTTTACCCCTTTGGGAGTATCAATAGAACACTCCGTAATAATCTTTCCAGGTTTACGATGTTCTCTTAAAAAACCCACTATTTCAGCTTGTAACATTCCATGCTTATTGCTCGCTGGACTCAAGACAATCTTTCCCCATTCGTTCATTTCAATCTTGAATGGAATATCCTGCAACGTCGGCTCTTGTAAAACATCTGACCAGTTCATCAATCATTTCACCACGCCAATCACCCTTTTCTGCCAATCAATTCAATTGGATAACCATCAGGGTCTTCGATAAAGGAGATAATCGTAGTCCCCGCATTCATCGGCCCTGCTTCACGCAGCACTTTACCACCACGTCCCCTGGCTTCCGCTGTAGCCTGATAGACATCTTCTACCTCAACGGCGATATGTCCATATCCAGTTCCTATTTCGTAGTGATCCACCCCCCAATTATAAGTCAACTCAATAACAGTGTGATCGGATTCATCACCATACCCCAGGAATGCCAAGGTAAATTTGCCACTAGGATATTCCCGTTGCCGTAACAATTTCATCCCCAATATTTCAGTATAAAATTGAATCGAACGATCCAGATTACCTACTCTTAGCATGGTGTGGAGAATACGCATTTGATTGACCCTTCAAATAGAATTATAGATAAAAACCGGCGTATCCTAACTCAAGCTACGCCGGATTCTCTGAAAATTACTGCCGTCCTTTCATTGCCGCGATCCGCATCCTCAATGCATTGAGCTTAATAAAACCGCCCGCGTCTTTCTGGTCATATGCGCCGGCATCATCCTCAAAAGTGGCGATGTTCATATCAAACAGGCTGTCATCCGATTTGCGGCCCACGACAATGACGTTGCCTTTATACAATTTCACTCGCACCGTACCATTGACATGAACTTGCGAGGCATCAATCAGAGTTTGCAGCAGTTTCCGTTCTGGACTCCACCAATAACCGTTATAAACCAGGCTTGCGTAGCGTGGAATCAATTCATCCTTGAGGTGTGCGACTTCTCGATCCAGCGTCAGCGATTCCATAGCCCGATGCGCCTTAAGCATAATCGTTCCACCCGGAGTTTCATAACAACCCCGTGATTTCATCCCGACATAACGATTTTCCACTAAATCCAGCCGCCCAATGCCATGCTCACCGCCCAGCTTATTAAGCTGGGTCAACACCTCTGCCGGACTCAGCGCCTCACCGTCAATTGCTACAATGTCGCCATGCCGATAACTCAATTCCAGATATCCGGGCTTATCCGGGGCTGTTTCCGGCGACACCGTCCAGCGCCACATTTCTTCCTCCGGCTCATTCCATGGGTCTTCCAACACGCCGCCTTCATAGGAAATATGCAGCAGATTGGCGTCCATCGAGTACGGCGATTTGGTGCCGCGTTTCATTTCGACGGGAATGCCATGTTGTTCGGCATAAGACAGCATCTTCTCCCGTGACAATAAATCCCATTGCCGCCACGGTGCAATGATCTTGATGTCCGGTTTTAGCGCATAGGCGCCCAATTCAAAGCGAACTTGATCATTACCTTTACCCGTAGCGCCGTGCGAGACCGCATCGGCATGGGTCGCTACCGCGATTTCGATCTGGCGCTTGGCAATTAACGGGCGGGCGATGGAGGTGCCCAGCAGGTATTCACCCTCGTAAATCGCATTGGCCCGGAACATCGGGAAAACGAAGTCGCGCACGAACTCTTCACGCAAATCCTCGATGAAGATATTATCCGGCTTGATACCCGCCATCAGCGCCTTCTGCCGCGCCGGCTCCAGCTCTTCGCCTTGGCCCAGGTCAGCGGTAAAAGTCACCACTTCGCACTGATACACATCCTGTAACCACTTCAGGATCACTGAAGTATCCAGCCCGCCTGAATAGGCCAGCACGACTCTGTTGATGTCGGACATAATGCTCCTCAATAAAATGTCAGTCAGTTCAACCATGCGGCTCGACCCAGACCCCGGCCCGAACCGCCGCAACGTGTTAGCTTAAGACTTTACTCCCGTGCGTCAAGGCGCGCCGGGCTGATAATCCGCCGCCGCAGCGCCATCAACACTCATCGGAAGCCATGATGGACACCCTTCACTTTACCCGCCCCGACGACTGGCACCTGCATCTTCGCGACGGGGCAGCCCTGCGTACAGTCGTCCCGCACAGCGCTCGCCAGTTTGCCCGCGCCGTCATCATGCCCAACTTGCGCCCGCCGGTCACCACCACTGAGCAGGCGTTAGCCTACCGGGAATGGATTCTGGACGCAGTGCCGCCAGGGTCGAACTTCCAGCCGTTGATGACGCTATACCTGACCGACCATACCTTGCCTGCTGAAATCGCTCGCGCCAAAACATCCGGCCATATCATTGCTGGCAAGCTCTATCCCGCTGGCGCAACCACCCATTCCGATTCCGGCGTAACCGCTATTGGCAAACTCTATCCAGTGTTGGCGGCGATGCAGGCGCACGATTTGCCGCTGCTGATTCACGGTGAGGTCACCGACCCGGAGGTAGACATTTTTGACCGTGAGGCGGTATTTATCGAACAGGTATTGATACCGCTGATCCGCGATTTTCCGGCGCTGAGAATCGTGTTGGAACATATTACGACGCAAGATGCAGCAGATTTTGTGCGAGCTGCGCCGACCACGGTCGCGGCGACGATCACCGCTCATCACCTGCTTTATAGCCGAAACGCCATTTTTCAGGGCGGGATTCGTCCACATTATTACTGTCTGCCCATTCTTAAGCGTGCGAGCCATCGGCAGGCACTGATTCAGGCCGCCATCAGCGGCAACCCCAAATTCTTCCTCGGCACCGATAGCGCCCCACACCCACGCCACGGCAAGGAAACCGCCTGTGGTTGCGCCGGCTGCTACACCGCTCACGCTGCGCTGGAACTGTACGCCGAAGCCTTCGATGCTGCTGGAGCGCTGGATAAATTGGAGGGATTCGCCAGCTTTTACGGCGCGGATTTCTACCGCCTGCCGCGCAACTGCGATGCCGTTACCCTGCTTCGCCAGCCCACGCCTATTCCGGCTACGTTCCCGTTTGGCGCCGATGAATTGATCCCGCTGTGCGCCGGGGAAACTATCGGCTGGCGACTGGTCAACAGGAGAACTTAAATCGTAGGTAGTGTGCGTACTCTAATTTTGGTTGCTAGAGTGTGTCTCAACAAAGGTTGAAACCCGCCGGTAATCAATAAAGACTGGCTTAACGATCAGTATCTTGTATCGAGGAGAGTCATCATGACGAACACTGCACTGCAAAACATTCTGGAAGCCCCTCTGTCCACCAACATCCGTGAATCGGCGAATCGTATTTGGTTGGCGGGATTAGGCGCCTTCGCCAAAACCCAAGAAGAAGGCGAGAAATTATTCCAAACGCTGGTGAAAGAAGGTGAAGCTGTCGAGAAGCGCGCCAAGGAAGCTGCTGAAGCACGCTTCGAGGAAGCCAAGGGCAAAGTGGTTGAATTCCGTGGCAAGGCTAACCAGCAGTTCGACCGGCTGGAAGAGCTGTTCCAGGAACGAGTCGCCCAAGTGCTGAACCGGTTGGGGGTACCGACCCAGGATGATATTCAGGAACTGTCCAAGCGGGTTGAGGCGCTGAATGAGAGTATTTTGGCACTGAAGAAATAAGCACCCGTTTCAAACCAGTTTGAATATTTGAATTAAACCCTGCGGCGCGAGCCGTGGGGTTTTTCTTTTGTGGCTTTCGCTTTCTTTCGTTCTGACCAAAAGCTTAAATCCAGTTATCGGTTATTCGTAGTTATTGATCGTTGATGTTTGGTTAAGCTCAAAAAAAACCCGGCAGCAATGCCGGGCAAGCTTCTGTTTTACTGGAGCAGAACACCCATCGTTATTTTAAGATCCAGTTTGCGCCAGAGTGAACTGGCTATCGGACAGCAGAGCGCAGCCATAACCATAGTGGTGTTGCAAATGTTGCCAATCCTCAAAGGAATATTGGCGGGAATCGTCATGCTCCATGGTGGGGGCATCAGTTGCAATTCCGAGCGGGTCCAGCACTACCAGCGTATTACCCGGCGTTGGCAGGTGGCGAGCATCCAATAGGGCAACGGCCTGGCGAGCGTAGATCCCATTAGCTTGCTCGCCAACTCCGATCCGATACAGCCGGAAACCCTTCATTCGCGCCATCCGTGGCAGATAGCGGAGCAGACGGCGGGCTGCGCCACCGCCATCGCTGGTTGGAGTAGCCGTCGTACCCTCCTCTAAGCCGAAATGGGTGTAAACCTGTTCAATTCGATGCAACTCTTTGACTTTATCGGGATCGACGCCCTCGAACTGTTGGGCGATTTCTTGCAAGACACTGGGCATGGTATTTCACCTCTCGCTCGACCATGACATGGGCGATAGCTAAAAATCATCGGAGGAGAATTCATTCGCGCCTCTGGGGCGGATTCAAAGACATTGGGGTTATGATTAAATACATTCCCTAGTGCTTGAATGCTTGTATTGTAGCTTTTATGGATCGTTTGTGGGAAATTGATCGGAATTTTTTTCGCATTGTGCAATTGCACAAAAAAGCCCGGTGGAACCGGGCGAGCAGGATTGGAACAGAAATAATCGTTCAGGTGGGCTGATGATCGCCAGACTTGGCGACCGCGTCTTCCATCAGCTTTTGCAGATCACCGTTCTGATGGAGTTCCAAGGTGATGTCGCAACCCCCAATCAATTCACCGCCCACATAAATCTGTGGAAAAGTGGGCCAGTCGGCATAGCGGGGCAGACTCTCGAAAATTTCCGGATCGTCCAGCACGTTGACATAGGCAAAGGGCAGACCCGTGGCAGCCAGCGCTTGGGAGGCCCGCTGCGAAAAGCCGCAACGTGGCATCTCCGGAGTGCCTTTCATGTAAATCACCACCGGATTGTTTTCAACCTGTTCTTTGATACGTTCCAGAATGTCTTCCATTGCATCACCTCGGCAGAAGATAGATTGGCGAAATGGGGTCTACTACCAGGGATTGACCCGCGTGGCTGGGTCTACGTTCAATTGCAGCCACAGTTCCAGCAGCGCCGCATGCCACAGCTTACTGCCCAGCAGCCGGGTTAGATGCGCTTCCGGTTCAGCCAGCAGAGTATCCAGATAGGCGCGCTGGAACAGGCCGCGTTCTCGGCAGGCGCGGGAGTTCACAATGTCGCGCATAAAATCCAGAAACGGCCCGCGCACGAATTTGAGCGCCGGCACCGGAAAATAGCCTTTGGGCCGATCAATCACCGCGTCGGGTAGCAAACCACGGGCGATCTTCTTCAACACGTATTTGCCATCGCCGCCAATTTTCAAGGTGGGCGGCAACTGCATCGCCAATTCGACTAACTCGTGATCCAGGAACGGCACCCGCGCTTCCAATCCCCAAGCCATGGTCATGTTGTCTACCCGCTTGACCGGATCGTCAACAATCAGGGTGGTCACATCCAGCCGTAGCACTTGGTCCAGATACTCCTCAGCGTCCGGTAGAGCCAGCCGTTCCGCAATCAGTTCGCCGGTGTAATCGGGACCGTGCCAAGCCGGTGCGACGGTTTCCAGAAACTCCGCATGATCGCGGTCGAAATAATGGCGGCGGAATCGTTCCAGATCACTGCCGGTATCCGCCGCCATACGCGGATACCAGAAATAGCCGCCGAACACTTCGTCAGCGCCTTGGCCGCTCTGCACCACTTTAACCGCCTGGGAAACCCGCTCGGACAACAGGAAGAACGCCACCGCATCCTGGCCGACCATCGGCTCAGCCATGCAGGTGACGGCTTCCGGCAGGCGCTTGAGCACGTCGTCATTGGGAATCAGATATTTATGGTGACGAGTCTGATAGCGGGCCGCCACCGGATCGGAGTATTCAAATTCGCTGCCTTTCTCTTCCGGCTGATCCTCGAAGCCGACCGAAAAGGTCCGCAGATCGCGAACCCCGGATTCAGCCAGCAAGGCTACCAGCAGGCTGGAATCCAGCCCGCCGGACAGCAGGACGCCAACTGGCACATCGGCGACATCCAGCCGCCGCCGCACCGCCAGCCGCAGTGCGGCATGAACCGCTTCAGTCCATTCCGCCTCGGTTCGCGGCATCGCTGGGCGCATTGCCCGCAGGTTCCAATAGACCCGGCTGCGCTCGTTGCCACTGGCGTCCAGCGTCAACGTCGTAGCGGGCGCCAGCTTGCGGATACCTTGTAGAATGGTGCGCGGCGCGGGAATGACCGCATGCAGGGTCAATTGATGATGCAGGGCGACCGGATCGAGAGTGGTGTCTACGTCAGGTGCTTCCAACAGCGCCTGACTGTTGGAAGCGAAGCGGAAGGCGTGCGGAGTGCGGCTGTAATACAGCGGCTTGATACCCAGTCGGTCGCGGGCCAGAAACAGGGTACGTTCGCGCAAATTCCAGATGGCGAAGGCGAACATGCCCATCAGATGTTCGACGCAGTGTTCGCCCCATTCGGCATACGCTTTGAGAATAACCTCGGTGTCACCGCCGGAAAAGAAAGAATGGCCCTTGGTGAGTAAATCCTGTCGCAGTTCCCGATAGTTGTAGATGGCGCCATTGAATACCAGCGCCAGTCCCAGATCGGGATCGACCATCGGCTGGTTGGAACGGTCGCTGAGGTCAATGACCGACAGTCGGCGATGACCGAACAGCAGCGGCCCATCCGACCAAGTACCTTCGTGGTCAGGACCGCGCCGCGCCAGGCGCTTGAGCATCCGCCCCATCAGGGCCAAATCGGGTTCGCCGCCGTCGAGGCGCAGTTCGCCACCAATGCCACACATAGCGTTTTACCGTTGCAGAAATTGAAGAGCCGAGCCAGGGCTAAAATTTTAGGGCGGTGGCGACCACCGGTGGGCGTACTCCCGGGGCGCTGCGGGCCACCGAGATCGCCCGATTATAAGTCTGGGCATTGGGCGCGTTGCCGCTCAGGGTGACGACGCCCTTTTCAACCGTCACCGTGATACTGGCGGTAGCAAGCTGCGGGTCTTGCTTGAAGGCGTCTTTGATCGCCGCGGCAATGTCGGAATCACTCACCTTGGCGCCACCGCGCCCGCCGTCGCTAAGGCTGGCCGTGGCCGTTCCGCTGTCGCTATCGCTGCTGGAACCGCCGCCCAGGCTGGCACAGCCGGTGGTGGCTAAAGCGGCCAGGAAAACGGGAATAACGAGATTGCGTGGATTCATCATTAGGGGGAGTCTCTATGGGTGGTTACGAGGTACGCGGAGCGGCCTTGCATCGGGCCGACGCACCGGATCGGCGGCAAGAATATCACACCCGTACTGCCTGAAACCCGCGTTGCATCGGCGGGGCGACGGCGGCTAGACTAGCCCGGCATTCCCGACCGGCCCCGCGCCGCTGGCGAAACTTAATACAGTTACCGGGGTTCCAAGCAAGCGCTCATTGCTTTAACACTGATTCATCATCCACTGATTAAACGGAGAAAGACGCATGGTTCATCAACTCCCCGAATTGCCCTACGCCAAGAACGCGCTGGCACCGTACATCTCGGAAGAGACCTTGGAGTATCACTATGGCAAGCATCATCAAGCCTACGTTACCAATCTGAATAGCCTGATCAAGGGCACCGAATTCGAGCCTCTGTCGCTTGAAGACATCGTACTGAAGTCCTCCGGCGGCATTTTCAACAATGCGGCGCAGGTATGGAATCACACCTTTTATTGGAATTGCCTGAAGCCCAACGGCGGCGGCGAGCCGAGCGGGGCGCTGGCGACGGCGATCAACCAGAAATTCGGTTCGTTCGCGGCGTTTAAGGAGGAATTCGCCAAGTGTGCGGTCGGCACCTTCGGTTCCGGCTGGGGCTGGCTGGTCAAGAATGCGGAGGGTTCGGTGGAACTGCTGAGTACCTCCAACGCCGGTACTCCGGCGACCGCCGGTAAAAAGGCGCTGCTGACCTGTGATGTTTGGGAACACGCTTACTACATTGATTATCGCAACCTGCGCCCCAAGTACGTTGAGGCGTTTTGGAACCTGGTCAACTGGGATTTCGCGGCTCAGCAATACGCCTGAACTGGCAAAATCGCCACCGGACGCTAGACCAGCAGCAGTTCCCGCTGTCTTGATTTATAAGGATTTTTCGTCTAATCGGGGTTACATTTCGAAAAAATATCCTTAAAAATCATGGTAACAAAAATAAGAGAGCGGGAACTGCTGCTGAACCGCAGGCTGTCTCTGGCGGTAGGCAGCGCCGACTAAACCGCGAAAACTCGGAAGATTCGAGGTGTAAAATTTCCTGGCAAATCCCCTCAAGGCATTTTTCACGGAAGCGCATGGCGATGGCAACGACATTGGATGAGGTGTGGGCCTTGTTCCGCGAAACGGATCGCAAGTTTCAGGACACTGACCGCAAGCTTCAGGAAAGCCGCGCAGAGACTGACCGCGAGATCAATGAACTCGCCCGCGAGGCCAAGGAAGCCAGCCGCCGCGTAGACCTCCAGATCGAAAAGCTGGGTCAAAAAGTGGATCAGGTCAGCGACAACCTGGACAAACTCGGCGGTAAATGGGGCCACTTTGTCGAAAATCGAATGGAAATTGACGTGCTGGTGGTCAACGCCGGTCATGTCGTCGCGGTAGAGGTCAAGAGCAGCCTGAGCGTCGCCGATGTCAAGGAGTTCATGGTCAATCTGGCTTAGTTCCACCGATTCTTCCCGGAATACGCCGACAAGCCGTTGTACGGGGCGGTAGCGGGGATGGCGATTGAAGAAGCGTCAGATCGCTTCGCCTATCGGCAGGGCCTGTTCATGCTGGTGGGCACTGGGCTTAAGCCACTGGATTTGCCCTTGTGTCGAGTCGTTGGGTGAGTTGTACTGAGGTGATGAAGACGCTGACGATGCTGGTTTTGCCGGCCTGCGGTTCCGGTGACACGGCCGGTCACCCCGGCGAGGTACCGGCCGTGCGATGGGCTCTCATAGCGGCTTCTTTGCGCCTTGAAGAGATCCGGAGGATGCAAGAGGCTGCAGGATGCCCAAGCAACCGCCGGTTCGTCCCTCTCTTCCCTTCGCGTCCTCTCCAGAAAGGCGGCTTACCGTGGTTTGATCCCGGTGCCGGCAAATATCAACCCTGTTTTATCCGCCCCCACTGCTCCTCCAATCGCTTCACTGATACCGGCGCAATGGTCTTTAATTCCTGGGCGAACAGGGACACCCGCAATTCCTCCAGCAGCCAGCGAAATCGAATCAATTCTGGATCATGCCGTTCCTGCCTGGCGTTGTGTTCCCATTGCCGTTTGCAATGCGCCCAAAGCCGAATGACATCACCCGATTGCTGACGGTCTCTATCCGGTGCTTGCCGGATTTTTTGTAGCCGCAACGCCATAGCGCGTAGATAACGTGGTAGATGCGGTAACCACTCCGCTGGCGTCTGGCTCAGAAAACCGGGATAAACCAACCGCGCCAGTTGATCGCGACTATCGGCTATTGCCTCGGCCCAAACCAGCAATGACTCGCTATTCAACAGACGGCGGACTTCGTGATAGGCCACTAGAATTGCATCAGCGGTATCGCATACCTCGGACCGCATTGCCGCTAATCGGGTCTTGCCGCGTTCCAGTACCGCAGCGAAGGCCGCCGCATCACGCGGTAATGGTGCATCATTGAGAAAAGCCCGGTCGAGAATAGTGTTCAGCACATCCACACACAATGCCTCCTGCGTCCCCAAACCGACATAGTGCAACGTCATTCGCTGGAAATGCGGCAGATCACGGGACAGTGATTTGAATGCTGATCCCAGCCGCCAACCGATTAACCGTCGTAAACCCGCACGAGTCGCTGCTTCCGCTCGCGTCGGCGAGTCCAGTACTCGCAGCGCCAAGGTACCGGCCGTTTCTGCAATCAATGCCGGATAACCGCGCAACTGAATCCCATTGCGGACGAAACTGACCACTTCGGGTAATTCACCGAAATCCCAGTCGCGTAACTGCTCTCGTTCAAACTCCGGGGTCGGCAATGCTGCAAAACTGGACTGCGCTTCACCGCGCAACTCAGCCTGAATGGCTTGCCAGTCGCGCCCAACGGCCAGCACCGCCCCATCAGCATCTACGATTTGAAAACGCATTCGCAAGTGGGCCGGTACGGTGTCGGGATTCCAGGCATCTTCGGGAATCCGCACCCCGGTCATTCGCTGCAAATGTTCGGTCATCACTTCGCTCAAGGCGTATCTATTCGGCTCCATTACCGCCAGCAAGGCTTGTACATAATTGGGTACAGGCACGAAATGACGCCGTAATGCTTTCGGCAACGACTTCAATAAGGCTGCCATCCGTTCCGCCCGTAAGCCCGGCACCAGCCAATCCAACTGCTTTGAATCTACTTGGTTAACTGCCGCCAATGGCACCGTTAATGTCACTCCGTCATCGTCCGCTCCCGGTGTAAAGCGATAGCTTAACGGTAACTTTAACCCGTCGAGATCGAGATGATCGGGGAAGCGTTCTCCATTCACCACCGGTCCTGCTTCCGCCAGCAGCGCGGCGCGGTCGAGAAACAGCAGGCGTGGATTTTCCCGCTCGGCCTGCTTGCGCCAGGTCTCGAAAGTCGGGCCGCTGTAAATGCCGTCTGGAACATGCGCAGCGTAGAAACGATACAGTGCTTCTTCGTCCGCCGTCAGATCACGGCGGGCGCGCACTTCCAATTCTTCCAATTCGGCCAGCAATTGCCGATTATGCTGAAAAAACGGTGCCTTACAGTGAAATTCACCCTCAACCAGTGCATGGCGAATGAACAAATCCCGTGCCAGTGCTGGATCGAGCGGCCCGTAATTAACCCGGCGATTGGCAATAATCGGCAAGCCGTACAGCGTGACCTGTTCAATAGCACTAACCTGGGCAGCGCGCTTCTCCCAGTGTGGCTCGGCATAACTGCGTTTGAGGAGATGCCCGGCCAGCCCTTCCACCCACTCTGGATCGATGCGCGCCACGGTGCGGGCATACAGCCGAGTCGTTTCCACCAATTCGGCGGACATCACCCAGCGTGGCCGTTTCTTGAACAGCCCGGAACCGGGGAACAGGTAAAAACTCCGTCCGCGTGCGCCGAGATAAGTATTTTCCTCTTGTTTCAAGCCCAAATGACCTAGCAAGCCGGTTAATAACGCTCGATGCAAATTTTCATACAAGGCTGGTTCGCTATTCAGCCGCATCCCCATTTCAGTGATTCGTCCCAATAATTCCTGATGCAGATCGTGCCATTCTCGCATCCGCACGAAGGAGAGAAAATCGGTCTGGCAAAGGGTACGCAACTGGTTTTTGGAGAGTTGCCGCGCCTGTTCATGGTAGTAGTGCCACAGATTAAGCAGTGCCACAAAATCAGAATGATCGTCGCGAAAGCGGCGATGTTTCTCATCCGCCGCCGGCTGTTTTTCCAGTGGCCGTTCACGCGGATCCTGAATCGCCAGTGCAGCCACGATGATCAACGCTTCGCTCAAACTGCCTTCCCGTTGCGCCGCCAGCAACATTCGCCCCAAACGCGGGTCCACCGGCAGTTTTGCCATCTGCCGGCCTAATTCAGCGATCCGGCGCTGTTCATCCACTGCCTGCAACTCGAACAGCAGCCGGAAGCCGTCGCTAATCTGGCGCGAATCCGGCGGTTCCACGAACGGAAAGTCCTCCGGCTTGCCCAGATTCAATGCACTCATTTGCAAAATCACCGCCGCCAAGTGGGTTCGCAGAATCTCCGGATCGGTGAAAGCGGGGCGGCTCTGGAAATCCGCTTCTGCATACAGGCGGATGCAAATACCGGCACTGACTCGTCCGCAGCGCCCGGCCCGCTGGTTGGCGCTGGCCTGGGAAATTTTCTCGACCGGCAGGCGCTGAATCTTGCTGCGTGGACTGTAGCGGCTGATCCGCGCTGTGCCGGGATCGATGACGTAGCGAATGCCGGGCACCGTCAGGGAGGTTTCGGCCACATTGGTCGCCAGCACGATGCGCGGGCGGCCTCGCGACTGGAACACCCGATTCTGTTCAGTGGCCGACAGCCGGGCGTACAGCGGCAACACTTCGGTATGGGGTGGATGATGTTTACGCAGGCTTTCCGCCGTTTCCCGAATCTCCCGCTCGCCGGACAGGAAGATAAGAATATCGCCTGGCCCTTCCATCCACACCTCGTCCACCGCGTCCAGAATCGCCTGCTGCAAATCGCGGTCGCGCTCGTCCTCATCCGCCGCCAGCAACGGCCGATAGCGAGTCTCCACCGGATAGGTTCGCCCCGACACTTCGATAATCGGCGCGTGATCGAAATGGCGGGAAAAGCGCTCTGGGTCAATGGTCGCCGAAGTAATGATCAGCTTGAGATCGGGTCGCTGCGGCAACAACCGCTTGAGATAGCCCAGCAGGAAATCAATATTCAGACTGCGCTCGTGGGCCTCGTCGAGGATGATGACCTCGTATTGGGCCAACTGGCGGTCGCTCTGGGTTTCCGCCAGCAGAATGCCGTCCGTCATCAGTTTGACTACCGCCTCCGGCCCGGTTCGGTCGGAAAAGCGCACCTTGTAGCCGACCCAACCGCCAACCGTGGTTCCCAACTCGGCAGCGATTCGGGTGGCTACGGAACGGGCGGCGATCCGGCGTGGCTGAGTATGGCCGATCAAGCCTGCTGCACCATAACCGAGCGCCAGGCAGATTTTCGGCAACTGAGTGGTCTTGCCGGAACCGGTTTCCCCACACAGCACGACGACCTGGTGTTCACGGATGGCGGCGGCAATGGATTCGCGATGGGCATTGATCGGCAGGCTGTCGTCGAAACTTGGCTGCGGCAGCGCAGCGCGGCGTTCCCGCAGGCGAGTAACAGCGACTTCGACTTCAGCACTCAGTTGTTCCAGAGCGCGATCAATCGGCTTGCCATCGTGTTGGCGACGGCGCAGACCATGAAGACGACGGGCGAACGCAGCGCGATCACGGGTGGGGCATTCGATCAAGCGGGCTTGCAGTGAAACGAGCATGTTTTCCATAAAGATTGATAAGGTTTCGTTGGGCAGGAATGAACAGCCGCCCGCTTTCAAAATGGGACTTTGCACTAAGGCAGTGCAAACGTACATAAAATCGGCTTGCGGAACCGGATGCTTTCGCGTAATTTTTCAACGCGAATGGAAGTTTTCAGCTTCCAAGCGCCCAGCGTTGAGTGCTGGATACCGAGCTAATCCTGTATCTTGGATGTCGCGCAGATCGGCAGGAAAAATGTTTTATCTTTGAGGTCGTGCGTTAATGCGTATAGGAACTGTGAAGTGGTTTGATGAAGCCAAGGGCTTTGGTTTCATTGCTCCTGAAGATGGCGGCAGCGATGTGTTCGTCCATTACTCGGTGATTGAAGGTAAAGGATTCCGAACCTTGGCTGAAAATCAAAAGGTCGAGTTCGAGGTCAAGCCTGGTCCCAAGGGTCCACAGGCCACCATGGTCAAGAAACTCGCGGAAAAATAACATTTCCCACCCAACGAACTCATCCAAAAGCCCCGTCCAGGCGGGGCTTTGTCGTTTACGGTCGCCCGGCTTCGTTATCAGGACTTTCGCTTTTCGTCATTCCCGCGTCAGCGGGAATCCAGTAACCTGCTGAAAAGACTGGATACCCGTTTTCACGGGTATGACGACACCAAGTTTATGAGCGAACGTCCTGATTATAATGCCCTGCCTAGCCACACCCGAATGGCGCCGGATAAACCGAATCACGCAGGTTTCATGAAAACCGATAGAATGCAGTTAAAGAAACAAATCATTATCAAATCAACGATACTCTTTCTTCCGCTGTCCGCCCCAATAACCTTGGCCTTATTCAATGCGCTCTTATCGAGCGTAACCTACGGATTTCGTTTGTGATCGAACAACTGCGCAACATCGCCATCATCGCCCATGTGGACCACGGCAAGACCACGCTGGTCGATAAGCTTTTGCAACAGTCCGGTACGCTCAGCGACCGGGGCGCCCCGGTGGAACGGGTGATGGATTCCAATGACCTGGAGAAGGAACGCGGCATCACCATCCTGGCCAAGAATACTTCACTACACTGGCGCGATTACCGCATCAATATCGTGGATACGCCCGGCCATGCCGATTTCGGCGGCGAAGTGGAGCGGGTATTGTCCATGGTGGATTCAGTACTGCTGCTAGTAGACGCCGTAGATGGCCCGATGCCGCAAACCCGCTTTGTCACCCAGAAAGCCTTTGCCATGGGATTCCGGCCCATCGTCGTCATCAACAAGATTGACCGACCCGGCGCTCGCCCCCATTGGGTGCTGGATCGCACCTTCGACCTGTTCGACCGGCTGGGCGCCACCGAAGAGCAACTGGATTTCCCGGTGATCTACGCCTCGGCGCTGCACGGCTACGCCGGTCTTGATGAGAGTGTGCGTTCTGGCGACATGACCCCGCTGTTTGAAACCATTGTCAGTCAGGTCAGTCCGCCGCAAGTGGATCGCGAGGGGCCGTTCCAGTTGCAGGTCAGCTCACTGGGCTATAACAGCTATGTTGGCGTGATCGGTATTGGCCGCATTCGCCGGGGCACGATTAAGACCAATACCCCGGTGGTGATCCTGGATCGGCACGGCCAGCGCCGTAACGGCCGGGTGCTGCAAGTCCTCGGTTTTCAGGGCTTGGAGCGGATTGAATTTCCTGAAGCCTCCGCCGGCGACATCATCGCCTTTACCGGGATTGACGGGTTGGGTATTTCCGATGTGCTGTGCGATCCCAATCATGTTGAGCCGTTGCCGCCGCTCAAGGTGGACGAGCCGGCCATGAGCATGACCTTCCAGGTCAACACCTCGCCTTTTGCCGGGCGCGATGGCAAATACGTGACCAGTCGCCAGGTGCGCGAACGGCTGTACCGGGAACTGATCCATAACGTCGCGTTGCGGATCGAGGACACCGGCGATCCCGACAAATTCAAGGTTTCCGGTCGCGGCGAACTGCATCTATCGATTCTGATCGAGAATATGCGCCGCGAGGGCTACGAACTGGCGGTGTCGCGCCCGGAAGTCATTCTGCGCGAAGTGGACGGTGAGCTGCACGAACCCTATGAGCAACTGACCGTGGACGTGGAGGAGCAGCATCAGGGTGCGGTGATGGAAAAACTCGGCGAGCGGCGCGGCGATCTGCTGGATATGCAACCCGATGGCAAGGGTCGGGTGCGACTGGATTATCTGATTCCGGCGCGGGGGCTGATCGGCTTTCAGACTGAATTCCTGACCACCACCTCCGGCACCGGCCTGATGTACCACGTCTTCGACCGCTACGGTCTGATGAAGAAAGGGACTATCGGGGCGCGCATTAACGGGGTGTTGATCGCCAACGCCACTGGTAAGGTGCTGGCTTATGCGCTGTTCAACTTGCAGGAGCGGGGACGGCTGATGGTCGCGCATGGCGACGAGGTGTATGAGGGCATGATCGTCGGCATCCATTCCCGTGAGAATGATCTGGTGGTCAACCCGCTCAAAGCCAAGCAACTGACCAACATTCGCGCCGCCGGATCGGACGAAAACATCCTGCTGACTCCGCCGGTGCGGATGAGCCTGGAGCAGGCACTGGAGTTCATTGACGACGACGAACTGGTTGAAGTGACGCCAAAAACCATCCGGGTGCGCAAGAAGCTGTTGTTGGAACACGAGCGCAAGAAGGCGGCGCGGCAGGGCGGTTAACTGAAATTTCCGCTGGATTCAGGGTTGTTTTACTTCCAATGTCCGATTTTTTTTCTATAGTGTTCACCGGCTGTCCGGTGCAATGTGCTTCCCCTCATTGAGGAGCCGTGAACCGCAGCTTGATACATTTTTTCACTGGGAGAGGTTAAACGTAATGGCAGAACAAAAACTTGGTAACCCGGCAGTGGTTGGCTTGGCCGGCTTCGGTCTAACTACGCTGGTGCTGCAATTCCACAATGTCGGCTGGATGCCCAGCATCGGGCCGGTGGTCTGGCTGGGTATCGTGTTCGGCGGGATGGCGCAACTGATCGCCGGTTTGCAGGAAATGAAGACCGGCAACAATTTCGGTTATTGCGCCTTCACTTCTTACGGGGCCTTCTGGATTGCCTTGGCCCTCATGCTACTGGGCAATAAATACGATCTGTTCAAAGCCGGCACCGAAGACGTTGGCTATTTCCTGGTGGCCTGGACCCTGTTCACAGCCATTCTGTGGATTGGTTCATTGCGGATTCATGGCGCGATGGCGTTCACCTTCACCACCCTGTTGATCGGCTTCATCCTGCTCGATCTGGCACATTTCGGTTATCCCAACCTGACGGTAGTGGCAGGCTACGAACTGATGATCTGCGCGTTGGCCGCCTGGTACATGATGGCCCGCGTCATCCTGAACGAGATTTACGGCAGAGAACTGTTGCCGGCCGGCAAGCCCTGGGTTTCCTGAGCGGGCTGGTTCCTGCGCACTCACCACTGAATAACGAGGAGAATTCAATAATGCGGAAAACAACGCTTGCTCTGGCCGGCCTGACTTTGGCCTTGGCCGCCGCGCCCGCCATCACGCTGGCCGCAGATCCCAACGCCGCCAGCGCCGAGGAAGTGGTCACCAAGGTTCACGAAGCCGTCCAGTACCTGAACGACAAGGGCCTGGCCGGTTTCTCGGACTTCAATAACAACAAGGATGCCCGCTGGGTGTGGAAGGACAGCTATGTATTCATCTATAGCTGCCGGGATAACGTCATGATCGCCCATCCACTGCGGCCTGATCTGGTGGGCAAGCCGATTTTGCAGATGAAGGACGACAAGGATCACCTGCTGTTCCAGGATATGTGCAAGGCCGGTGCTAACAAAGATGGCGGCTGGGTCGAGTATTGGTGGCCAAAACCGGGTGAAGCCAAGGCTTCGCGCAAGATCTCCTTCGTCCACAGCGCCGAGGTTTCCTTCAAACCGGATATCCAGGTCGGGGCCGGGATTTACGACGACAAGATGAGTGTCGAAGATTTGAATAAGCTCGCCGCGCAGGCCAAGCAACTGAAGAAAGACGCGCCGTAACCCGCTTGGCATTTTGAGTTTTGAACCCCACCGCCCCGGTTATTCGCCGGGGCGGTTTTTTTATGGACGCGATGCGCCGCCTTGTGGCGGTACGACGTTGGCGTCACTGCGGTAGTTGACCGTTTCGTAAGACCGACCCTTGGGCGGCTTGTCCGTTACCTGCTCGCGACCTTGGTCATCGCGCCAGCGATAAAGCGGCCCGGTGTACTCGGGCAGCCCAGGCAACCAGTGACGCGCCCAGGCCGGCACTTCCTGCGGCGTTGTGTACCAATACATCAGCAAGCCGCTGAATATGCTCAGGAGGATCAATACCCATAGAGGCACCTTGCCGGCCTGTCGCTGCGTACAGTTCAGACTCGACCGCTTGCCCATACCATTCTGCAAACCCTGATATTGCATAAGCCCTCCTGCTATGGCCGATCGCCCCGCAACTCCACCACCCGCTCACGCAGCAGCGCCGATGTAGCTCGCTCGGGTGGCACCGGTTCGCCCACGACCAGCTCAATCCGCGACCAGAACCGCCGGGGGAAAGCACCCATCACCTTGCCGTAGCGGCGGCTGAAGAAGCTGCCCCACAATCCGCGCAGCGCCATTGGTATGACGGGCACTGGGGTACGCTGGATAATCCGTTCGATGCCGGTTTTGAACAGGCCAATTTCGCCGTCCTGGCTTAACCGGCCTTCCGGGAAGATGCCGACCACTTCGCCGTCTGCCAAATAGTGGGCAACCCGGTCATAGGCTCGATCCAGAATTTCGGGATTCTCCCGCGCCGACGCGATAGGCACCGCTCCGGCGGTGCGAAACACAAAACTCAACAGCGGAATCCTGAAAATCTGATGGTCCATCACGAACCGGATCGGTCGCCGGCAGCAGCCAATCACCACCAGCGCATCCATGTAGCTGACGTGATTGCAGACCACGACCGCTGGTCCCTCATCGGGAATATGCTCCAATCCGCGCGCTTTCAACCGATAGCCGATGTTCACCAGTATCCAGACGATGAAGCGCATCAGGAATTCGGGAACCAGGGTAAAGATATAGACCGCCACTGCCGCGTTGAAGATCGCCATCACCAGCAACAATTGCGGGATGCTCAGTCCCTGATCCAGCAGCAGGACGGCAATCAGCGCCGCTGCCACCATAAAGATGGCATTGAGGACATTGTTACCGGCGATCACCCGCGATAGGTGCGCCGGATCGCTGCGTTGCTGCACCAGCGCATACAGCGGTACGATGAAAATACCGCCGAAGATACCGATCAGCACAATGTCTGCTACGACCCGCCCACTGCCTGCTTGCGCCAAAAAAGCCAGCATTCCCAACAGCTCCGCTCCAGCGGCCGGCGGTGCGGGCGCGGCAAAAAACAGATCCACTCCAAACACGGTCAGACCGATGGAGCCGAACGGCACCAGGCCGATTTCTACCATCCGCCCGGATAAGCGCTCGCATAACAGCGAACCAATGCCAATACCAATCGCGAACAGCATCAGCAACAGGGTAACGACGTGTTCGCCGCCGCCCAGGATGAGCTTGGTAAAGTTGGGCAATTGAGCCAGATAGACGCTCCCCACGAACCAGAACCAGGAAATACCCAGCACCGATTGGAAAACGGTGAAGTTCTGGTAAGTGAACTTGAGAATACGCCAGGTTTCGGTGGCTGGATTCCAGTTGATTTTAAGGTCTGGGGCGGCCGGCGGAGCTTGGGGAATCGCCCGGCTGCTGAGATAGCCAAGCACGGCTAACACGACCACAGCTCCGGCTACCCAAGCCGCGCCCTGCTGCTGTGCGATGAGAAGCCCACCCAACAGGGTGCCCAGCAGGATAGCCATATTGGTGCCCATCTCGATCCAGGCGTTGCCGCCGACCAGCTCTTCCGGTTTCAGATGCTGCGGCATGATGCTGTACTTCACCGGCCCGAACAGAGTGGATTGCCAGCCCATGAGGAACAGCAGCCCGATCAGGAGCGACACGTTGTGCAAGATAAATCCCGCTGCCGCGCCGATCATGATGATGATTTCCAGCAGCTTGACCCAGCGGATATAGCGCGATTTTTCGTATTTGTCAGAGAGCTGGCCGGCGGTGGCTGAAAACAGGAAAAACGGCAGCACAAACAGGCCGGCGCAGAGGTTAATCAGCAGGTTGGCCCGGGCGGGATCAGTCGCTGCCGCCTGAAAAGCGATCAGAATAATCAGGGCATTCTTGAATACGTTATCATTGAATGCACCCAAAAACTGAGTGATGAAGAACGGTAGAAAGCGCCGTTGCTTTAATAGGGTAAATTCGTTGCCGTTGGACATGCGGCAGAGTTCTCCAAGGGTTGGAAGCGGGCGGCAAGCCGATGACCTTACCTACTCAAGCTGGATATTCATCGGGCAGCCATGATTAACTGTATCAGGGTATGGGCTTAAACGCAGTGGTGAATTCTGCGCATTTTGGACGGGCTATGCTCGAACCCAATGGGGATGAAGTCCGCAGAAATTCCAGCATATTTAACCAGATTATTTGTAATAAATTAGTGAGTTAGATGGTTTTTCAGGCCGGAAATGCTATCTTATGCGCTACTCAGGGGCGCAGACCTCGTTATCTTGCTACCCCGCATGTGCGGGCGCGCTGCGCCATCGTCCTCTTTTCAATGCCGTAATCAGGCTCCTTCACTCCCTAGTAGAGATCAACCTCATGAGTCATGCTGCAGTTCTTTCGCATACGACCCCGCAGGCAAAACCGCTTCTCTTCCACGCCCCGACCTGGACGGTGGAAGCCGTTTCGGCGCTGTTCGAGTTGCCGTTCACCGATCTGATGTTTCGGGCGCAGGAAGCGTTGCGGGCAAACTTCGATCCCAGCGCAATACAACGCTCCACTCTGCTGTCCATCAAAACTGGCAACTGCTCGGAGGATTGCGGCTATTGTTCCCAGTCCAAGCGTTACCAGACCGGGCTGGATGCTCAACCCCTGCTGTCTACCGAGGAAGTGCTGGCGGCGGCTCAGGCGGCCAAGGAACAGGGCGCGGGCCGGTTCTGCATGGGCGCAGCCTGGCGCGGTCCCAAAGAGAAGGATTTGCCCGCTGTGATGGAGATGGTGCGCGCCGTTAAAGCACTGGGTCTGGAAACCTGCGTGACGCTGGGTATCCTCAAGGACGGCCAGGCCGAACAGTTGAAGACCGCCGGGCTGGATTACTACAACCATAATCTCGATACCGCCCCAGAGTTTTATGGTGATGTCGTCACCACTCACACCTATCAGGATCGGCTGGATACTTTGCAAAATGTGCGTGGCGCCGGCCTCAAGGTCTGTAGCGGCGGCATCGTCGGCATGGGCGAAACCCGCCAGCACC
Source organism: Candidatus Contendobacter odensis Run_B_J11 (assembly GCF_000531125.1). Taxonomy (GTDB): domain Bacteria; phylum Pseudomonadota; class Gammaproteobacteria; order Competibacterales; family Competibacteraceae; genus Contendibacter; species Contendibacter odensensis. Next base: position 63,847 of record NZ_CBTK010000257.1, read on the forward strand.
GCGTCGGCTTGATTGCCAAGCTGGCCAGCCTTGACCCACCGCCGGAATCAGTGCCGATCAACAATCTGGTGCCGATTCCCGGAACGCCGCTGGCCGGCAGCGAGCAAATTGATATTTTCGAGTTCGCCCGCACCATCGCCGCCGCCCGCATCACCATGCCGCGCAGCTATGTGCGCCTGTCCGCCGGGCGCGAGCAGATGAGCGCCGCTGAACAGGCGTTGTGTTTTCTGGCCGGCGCCAACTCGATCTTCTATGGCGACCACCTGCTGACCACCAGTAACCCACAGATGGATCGCGATAATGCGCTATTCGAGAACCTGGGCCTGCACGGGGTCTAGGATTCAGCGCGAATGGACAACACCGACTGGATAAACCGCAGCCGTGCGGCGGTCTGGCATCCCTGCACCCAAATGAAGCAGCACGACACCGGCGCATTGCCGCTGGTGCCGATTGATCGAGGTCAGGGCGCATGGCTGTACGATTTCGCCGGTCGGCGCTATCTGGACGCTATCAGTTCATGGTGGGTCAACCTGTTCGGCCATGCCCACCCGCGCATCAACGCTGCGGTTAAAGATCAACTGGACCGGCTGGAACACGTCATTCTGGGTGGTTTCACCCATGGGCCGGTGGTGGAACTGTCGGAACGGTTGTCAGCGTTGACCGGCGGCGCGCTGGGGCATTGCTTCTATGCTTCAGACGGTTCGTCAGCAGTAGAAATCGCGCTGAAGATGTCGTTTCACTACTGGCGCAATCACGGTCAGCCGGAGAAAAACCAGTTTCTTTGTCTGGCCAGCAGCTATCACGGCGAAACGCTGGGGACACTGAGCGTGGGCGATGTCGGGCTGTACAAGGACGCCTATGCCCCGCTATTGCGCCAAGCGGCGACCGTCCCCTCGCCGGATGCCCGGCAGGCGGCGGCGGGCGAAACAGCAGCGGATTGCGCCCGTCGCGTCGCGACCGCGCTGGAGGCGTATCTGGCGGTACATCATTCATCCATTGCCGCCTTGATCCTTGAGCCGCTGGTGCAGGGAGCGGGCGGCATGGTGATGTACGACCCGGAGTATTTACGGCTGGCCCGCGCCCGGTGCGACCGTTACCAAGTTCATTTAATCGCCGACGAGATTATGGTCGGCTTTGGTCGCACCGGCACCTTGTTCGCCCACGAACAGGCCGGTATCCGCCCCGATCTGCTCTGTCTGTCCAAAGGTCTCACCGGCGGTTATTTGCCGCTGTCGGTGGTAATGAGTACCGATGAGATGTTCGCCGCTTTCTACGATGACGCGATCACCCGTGGCTTTCTGCATTCCCATTCCTACACCGGCAATCCGCTGGCCTGCCGGGCGGCGCTGGCGACCCTGGATATTTTCGCCGAGGATGCAGTTTTGGAACGCAACCGGCGCTTCGCCGAGCGCTTCACTGCATTGTTGGAACCGCTGGTGAAGCATCCGCAAGCGCGGCATTTTCGCCACTGCGGGATGATTTGGGCGGTGGATATTGCGACCGACGATCCTGAATTTCGGTTGAAATTCTACCGCGAAGCCCTGCAACGCGAACTGTTGCTGCGGCCCTTGGGAACAACGATTTATTTCATGCCGCCCTACATTCTCGATGACACCGAAGCCACGCTGTTGGCCGAAGGCGCGGTCGCGGCTCTGGAGGCAGCGCTCGAAGGTTCCTCTCGCCCGCTGGGAGAGGGGCTGGGGGTGAAAGCATGATCTGGGACGAACTGGACCCCTCGATGGCGCAGTTGGCAGCAGAAGGATTGTTGCGCCGCCGTCGCACCCTGGAAGCGCCCTGCGGCCCCGAAGCCGTGGTTGAGGGCCGGCGCGTCATTGCCTTTTGCAGCAACGATTATCTCGGTCTGGCGAATCATCCCAGTATCGTTGCTGCGGCGCAGCAGGCCGCCGGGCGCTGGGGCGTGGGCAGCGGTGCTTCGCATGTAGTCAGCGGTCATCTGTGGCCTCATGCGGAATTGGAGGAGCGGCTGGCCGCCTTCGTTGGGCGGGAACAGGCGCTGTATTTCACCACCGGCTACATGGCGAATCTGGCGATTGTGCCCACGCTGATGGATCGCAACGACGCCATTTTTGCCGATAAGCTGAATCATGCCTCGCTTATTGACGCCGCCCGGCTGGCCCGCGCCGAGCATGTTCGCTACCCGCATGGTGATGTGGACACTCTCGCTCATCGACTGGAGCAAAGCCGGGCGCGGCGTAAACTGATTCTCACCGATGCGGTGTTCAGCATGGACGGTGATTTAGCGCCGCTGCCGGAATTGTTCGCCTTGGCTGAACGCTTTGACGCCTGGCTGGTGGTGGATGACGCTCACGGCTTTGGCGTACTCGGTCCCGGCGGTCGGGGCAGTCTCGCCCATTTTGATCTGCCGCCGTCGCCGCGCCTGATTCTGATGGGAACGCTCGGCAAGGCCGCAGGCGTATCCGGTGCGTTCGTCGCCGGCGACCGCTGCGTGATCGACTGGTTGATGCAGCGGGCGCGACCGTACATTTTTACCACCGCATCCAGCCCGATGATCCCGGTTGCGCTGCTCGCCAGTTTGGAACTGATGGTCAACGGTGATGAGCGCCGCGCTCATCTGCAACAGTTGATTGTGCGATTGCGAGCGGGTCTGGACGGCTTGCCGTGGCGGTTATTGCCTTCACCAACCGCGATTCAGCCGCTGCTCATCGGCGAAAATGAGGCGGCGGTACAATTAGCCGAACGGCTGTTTGTGCGCGGGTTATGGGTTCCCGCGATTCGTCCGCCGACGGTGCCGATGGGAACGGCCCGGTTGCGGATTTCATTATCAGCGGCGCATAGCGAAGAGCAGATTGATACGCTGATGGGGGTATTGCGGGAATGCGCCAATGATGGCTATGCCTAGTCCGTCGTCGGTTCTGCCATCCAAACAACGAATTCGCCACGCCTTTGATCAGGCTGCGACCACCTATGACGCGGCGGCGGATGTGCAACGGGAAGTGTCCGACCGGCTGGCTGGGTACCTTGCGCTCCTCGGTAACGACCTCGATCCCGTTGCCATTCTTGACGCCGGTTGCGGCACTGGTTATGGGGCGCGCTGGCTACAACAGCAGTGGCCGTGCGCCGGATTGACTCTGGTTGATTTTGCGCCTCGCATGTTACTTGCTACTCGCACCCCGCTGACCGAGGTGGCGTTGATTTGCGCCGACATCGAAGCCTTGCCGGTTGCCGCGCACCGTTTCGATTTGTACTGGTCGAGTCTGGCGTGGCAATGGAACGACCCGCAACGCTGTTTGGCCGAGGCGGCGCGAGTGCTGAAGCCGCGAGGCTGGCTGGCGGTCGCCACTTTGGGAGCGGACAACTTCCCTGAGCTGCGCCATGCCTTTGCTGACACGGATGACTACAGCCATGCGTTGACGATTCCTGCGCCGGAGCAACTGCTGGCACATTGTCAGGCGGGTGGATGGACAGTGCGGGTCTGGCACCGGCAATCGGTGCGTCGCCATTATCCCGAGCTGCGAAGCCTGCTCCGCAGTGTGAAAGCGGTGGGGGCGCGTGAAGTGGGACAACGCCGACCGACGCCGTTTAGTCGTTCTGCCTGGCAGGCGATCACGGCGCGGTATGAACAGTTGCGAGAGTCGGCGGGTTTGCCGCTGAGCTACGATGCCGTCTGGCTGATTGCCACGCTGTAGGGGTTTCAAGTTGATGCGAACCGCTTGTTTTGTGACGGGTACCGATACCGGGGTCGGTAAAACCCACATTACCTGCGCCTTGCTCTACGCGACTCGCCAGCGCGGCTGGACCGCCGTTGGGATGAAGCCGATTGCTGCTGGCGTTGAAGCCGATGGCCGCAACGAGGATGTCACGCGATTACTGGCCGCCAGCTCCATCCAGCCGCCGATCTCGTTGATCAATCCGTTTCTGTATGACCCGCCCATCGCGCCGCATATCGCCGCTCAGGAAGCAGGGCGACCGATTGATTTAGCGGTAATTCAACAGGCGTTCGCACGTCTGCAAACGTGGGTTGATGTGGTGTGGGTGGAAGGCGTGGGCGGTTTTCGGGTGCCGCTTGACGCACAGCATGACACCGCAGATTTAACGCAGTGCCTGGCCTTGCCGGTGGTGCTGGTGGTGGGAATGCGGCTGGGTTGCCTCAATCATGCGTTGCTGACCGCTGAAGCGATTGAGCAGCGCGGTTTGAGCTTGGCGGGTTGGGTGGCTAATCAGATTGATCCCGCCATGTCCCGCTTTGAAGCCAATCTCGATACCCTGCGAACCCGCCTGAATGCCCCGCTGCTGGGCGTGGTGCCTCATGGCACAACGCCCGAACAGGCCGCGTCGGCACTGCAATTACCCGGATTTTGCGCGGAAAGCCTCGGCTTTTAGGCCAGGCGGTCCGTCTGCCCCTGTATTGTGTTTCGGAACTACTTACCGGCCACATGCAAATCCCCTTGCTGGGCAAAGGTACAGTTCCCGAACGCAGGGTGCTTGTAATTGACCCCGGTATCGCGTGCTACGGCCGTGAAGCCATTGCCGACGCCGCCTTGAGCGGCGATTTCCGGTTGCCGGATTATCAGGTGATTCAGTACATAACACCATAAAATTAACGTGAGTTCTGTTTATTTCGATATGTAAGGTTAAAACCCCCGCCTTTAGGCGGGTAGATTTCATCTCCAGCCCTTACGGGTAGAGTTGCT
>NZ_CBTK010000258.1 GCF_000531125.1 Candidatus Contendobacter odensis Run_B_J11
ATCAGCACCCAAAGGCGGCTTAAGCGCGGCTTGTTGGAAAGCGAAAAACGAGGGGCACCTCACTCGGCCATTTCGATGGAGGGAGCGATGATCAGCCCGCCCGCGTTGGGCATCCGTAGCCGCAGATCATCCAGTTTTTGGGCGGCGGACTCGATCATGCTGGCCTGATAGCCGGTCGCCAGCGGAGTTTGCTTATCGGCCTGATATTGCGGAGTACAGGCCAGCCGGTAGAAGTCGAGCACCCGCTGCAAGCCGGGAATGCGGGCCAGCGGTCGGGGCAGCGTCGCCGGCTGCTGGCCGGAAATTTGAACGGTTTGCCCGCCGTCGAGATCGAGGGTAAAGCGACCCTCATGGCGATGGAAGGTCACCGGGCGGCAATAGCCGAGATCGACCGCTTCCCCGTAGGTCAGGGTGTAGGTTCCGCCTTCGGGATAGTCAATCGCGCCGGCGTCATCGTAGGGCAGCCACACCGATTCCGCGCCATCGGAGCGGATCGGGGTGCCGGTCAGCACCAGGGTAAATTGAGCGGCGGCAAAGGCGCTATCGGCCCCTTCGCCCCAGGCGGCCTGTACTGCGGCGTGGTGGTGTTCGTCGCAGATCACCAGCACCCGAGCGGCGCCGCACATCGCCTGTAACGCATCCTGCAACCCTTGAATCGCGGCCCAGGTGGCGCAAACATCCAGCCCCAAGCCGTGGATGTCGCCGTCCCGTGCGGTGACTTTGCTCATGTAGCGCCCGGTGACCTGACGGAAGTCGTCGGCCCATTGGTTGACCACTTCGGCGCGGGGAGCAATGACGATCACCCGGTCAATTTCGCCGAGCGCCAGCAAGGTCTGGGCGATGACGCAGGAGACCCGGGTTTTGCCCGCGCCCGGCGCGGCGTTGATCAGAAAGCGGCGATCCTGACGGGCTTCGACCAGCCAGGTCAGGGCTTTGCGGAGCGCGTCCTGTTGCCAGGGGCGGAGTTGGGGCTGGGGCATCTGGGCGCCTTTCCTTTGGTTGCACGGCCTGCACAGGGCTTGGCCGTTCTGAAGCAGGGTGGGTCCGCCGTGGGCGAACGGAATCCGGTGATCGGCGTGAAAATCGGGTTCAAGCGGTTGACCGCACTCGGCGCAGCGGCCCGCCGCGACCCAGGCCAGAATTCGGCGCTGCCGGGTGGAAAAGCAGCGCTTCACGTTTTTACCCAATACTCCGTCAGTTGCATCTCGCGTACTGGCAAGTTGGCGGGCGGTTGCAGCACGGCGTATTCGTTGATTCGCCGTACTGCCGTGGCGTAAGGCACCCAGCGCGATTCGATCATCCAGCCTTGGCGGCGCATTTCAGACATCAGGCCGGTCAGGTTCGAGACGCCGTACAGCACCAGTGCTTCCAGTCGGGTGATCGGTTGGCCGGCGGCAAGGTGTTCCCGCACCGCTTGGGTCATGCCGTGTTTGATGAGAGCCATACGCTTCCCCAGGCCGCGCAATGGGCCTTGTCGTGGTGGAATTCATTGAAACGCCTGCCAATCATAGAGATCGTAATCATGCGCATACACATGGTTTAGAACGCCCCAACCGCCGTCCGCCATCACTTCGCACAGGTCTCGTTCCTCAAAGGGAATCCTGTCCGTCATCCTTTCGGAGTCGAGGGGATCCTCCTCATCCCTCAACAGGCTGACCAGTGTCGCCGCCCGCTCCAGTAATTCCCCGGCGCTGAACTGGTCGCCTAAGGCTTGGCGCAATTCCTGGAATACAGCGCGGACTTGCTGCGGTCGGTTCATCTCATTCTCCCCGGCTGGTTGTCGCTGGTCTCTACTCGTTACAACGCAGCGGGGAAGGGGATTTTTAAAAATTTCGACCGGTACGATGAACCTAAGCTGCCGTTTCCGGAAACTGCTTGAATCCTAAGTTTCCGGGAACAATCTGGGGAACAACCTTTCAACGGCATGGAGCGGGAAGCGCAGAGAAACTGGTCCCTTGGGCGTATCGGAGCCGAGGATGCCGTCGCTGATCAGGGTGGAGAGCAAGGTTCGGGCGGTTCGCTCGCTCAAGCCGGTGATCCGGTCGGCTTCGCCACGCGCCAACTCTCCACGCAGTAGAACCGACTCCAACACCGTGAAGGCTTCGACCTTGAAGGCTTGTTGATCAACGTAAGCTTTGAGTCGGGAGGCGAGGGTGTCCAGGGCAAACAGCCCTTCCATGAAGGTGACTTGGTCAATACCCACTTTCAGGAACCACGCAACAAACTCGTGCAGGGCTTTCAGGGAGAGATTGCCCCGTCCATCCCAATCGCCCTGTCGGGGGGTATCCGCGTAATCCATCATGCGCGGGTAGTCGCTGCGACTTTCCAGCCCCCGCGCCAGGCCGCGTGACACGGCCCACAGGCCATGTGCACCGATCCCCGCCTGTAACGCCATCGCATGACTCATGAGTCGGCTGACTCGCCCATTGCCATCGGGAAACGGATGGATGTAGTTCAGGCGGTGATGCGCCGCTGCCATGGCGACGATGCGACTGCCTTTGCCCAGTGGTTGGAAACGGTAGCGCCAGGCGAAGTGATCCATGAACGCCGGGACGTGCAGGCTGGACGGTGGCCAATGGCGGCCCACTGTGACTTCATGTTCAGGAGCGGAGCGCAAAGCACCCGGCTCCATGCGGAAGGTTCGCCCCGTTCCTTGGAGCAGAAGCAGCGCTTCCGGGGCGTCCTCGTAGAAAGCGCGATGCAGCTCGCAGAGGAAGTTCAGCGAGGCCGGTTCCGTGAGTTGGCCGGCGGCGGATTGTCGGTCGATGTCACGCTGAACCCGGATGTGCGCCCGTGCTTCCAGTTGCAGGTTGCGCCGATCTTCGGTGGGGGCGAGTTGGTCAGCGAGCGCTTGTTCGATCTCTCGCGGGGTGGTGTTGTGGCCTTCAATCCGGTTGGAGTAGTAGCAGTTCATGACCCGCACCAGGTCGGCCAGGCTGGCGGCGGTTCGGGGGTGCAGCCGTGCGCCAAGCCGTTCTGCCGCCGCAGCGAGGGTGGCGATGAGATCGACGAGTTCGGGGCTGGTTTGCTCCAGCAGGCAGGGTTCGATCCGTGAGGGGGTTTCCAGCAGGGTAGTCATGGCCGATCTTTGCAGTTTTCAGGTTATTGATTTTTCAATGATAACCCAATCATTCGATCGATATTTCGCCGATCAGGCTGCCGATTAGCTTGGGTTCGCTATCTCCTTGTGCTGTCAGGGATTTATGCAATCCAAAGCGTCTTTTTTTGCCGATCTGGGTCAGTCACAAAGCCCTATTAGCGGGCGGGGTGTTTCGGAGAACCGTACTTGACGATCACGCGGCGAAACTGGCGGAGTCACAAAGTCCTATTAGCGGGCGGGGTGTTTCGGAGCAAGTATAATGTCTTCAGTACGCTGAAGCATATTATGTCACAAAGCCCTATTAGCGGGCGGGGTGTTTCGGAGTTCATGGCCTTGGCCGAAGAACATGCCGCCATGCAGGTCACAAAGCCCTATTAGCGGGCGGGGTGTTTCGGAGTTGATCGTTGGCTAACTAAGCAGCAACCGAAAGATGGGTCACAAAGCCCTATTAGCGGGCGGGGTGTTTCGGAGAAGTTTATTTCAAAGATGTCTAAGATAGCCCTTAAGCGTCACAAAGCCCTATTAGCGGGCGGGGTGTTTCTGAGTTTAGTCTCGCATTGTTGATCTTTAGGTTAAGATGCCGTCACAAAGCCCTATTAGCGGGCGGGGTGTTTCGGAGAAAATATCTTTTATTTTCAAAATGATATGTTGCATAGTCACAAAGCCCTATTAGCGGGCGGGGTGTTTCGGAGAAGGCTACTCCATCGCTGGTGGTATCGAGTACGTTAGTCACAAAGCCCTATTAGCGGGCGGGGTGTTTCGGAGCTCGCTTGTCTGCCAGCAACCGAGATGGTTACGAGAGGTCACAAAGCCCTATTAGCGAGCGGGGTGTTTCGGAGATGCTACTAACGGTAGTATCACGACCCAGGTTAAAGGGGTCACAAAGCCCTATTAGCGGGCGGGGTGTTTCGGAGCTGTTTTAGGATTTACGGTCGTTCTGTCTTATGAAGGTCACAAAGCCCTATTAGCGGGCGGGGTGTTTCGGAGAAAGACGATTCATATTGTTGGGAATATGGCGGACATGTCACAAAGCCCTATTAGCGGGCGGGGTGTTTCGGAGTCATCGGCGCTCAACAGCTATGGAAGCTCGATTTTGGGTCACAAAGCCCTATTAGCGGGCGGGGTGTTTCGGAGAATGAAACTCACCAGCGGTGACAAGACCGTCGAGATGTCACAAAGCCCTATTAGCGGGCGGGGTGTTTCGGAGTAGGTGATCGAGTGGATTTCACGACTATTATTCTAGGGTCACAAAGCCCTATTAGCGGGCGGGGTGTTTCGGAGTAATGAAACTTATCTTGAATATCAATGGATTGATGGGTCACAAAGCCCTATTAGCGGGCGGGGTGTTTCGGAGCGATTGGTGCTGAATTATGGCATGGAGAATCAAGAAGTCACAAAGCCCTATTAGCGGGCGGGGTGTTTCGGAGTCATCATTCAAGAAGCTGAAGTGAAGACGGCTTCTTTGTCACAAAGCCCTATTAGCGGGCGGGGTGTTTCGGAGAACACGATGGTTTCGCGCATGAACTAAGGAATGCTGGGTCACAAAGCCCTATTAGCGGGCGGGGTGTTTCGGAGAAGTATTCGGCTTGTACTGTTCCGCCCCGGCATTGTCACAAAGCCCTATTAGCGGGCGGGGTGTTTCGGAGATATGAATCCTGATTTCTTCTTCAGGATAAGATTAGGTCACAAAGCCCTATTAGCGGGCGGGGTGTTTCGGAGCCCTCGATCACCACTTCGCGCACCACGATGCGTTTGGTCACAAAGCCCTATTAGCGGGCGGGGTGTTTCGGAGCCCGAATCCGAAGCGAGCGCAAGACTAAGATCATCCATTGTCACAAAGCCCTATTAGCGGGCGGGGTGTTTCGGAGTACGTTTGAAAGCAGAGTAGCCGCCCTGAGGAAAGGTGTCACAAAGCCCTATTAGCGGGCGGGGTGTTTCGGAGAAGTTGCTAAATTCAAGACGCTTTAGCGGATTGAATGTCACAAAGCCCTATTAGCGGGCGGGGTGTTTCGGAGATCTTCAACCGTCTTCGGGCAACCTGCGGGTCAGGGGGGCACAAAGCCCTATTAGCGGGCGGGGTGTTTCGGAGCTTGCGTAACATCATAGGCCCGCGAAAGCGGGTTTTTGTCACAAAGCCCTATTAGCGGGCGGGGTGTTTCGGAGCCTATCGCTGAACCCGTTGCTGAAAACTGGACGGACGGTCACAAAGCCCTATTAGCGGGCGGGGTGTTTCGGAGTTTGCAGACGATGCTATGGAACTAAAGGATTGGTATGGTCACAAAGCCCTATTAGCGGGCGGGGTGTTTCGGAGCAACCACCTTGTTGCTCGACGTAGGCGGTGTATACGATGTCACAAAGCCCTATTAGCGGGCGGGGTGTTTCGGAGTTTGGCTATCGCCACATTGTGAGATGCGGTAGAGTTGGTCACAAAGCCCTATTAGCGGGCGGGGTGTTTCGGAGGGCGAAAAGTCTAGTCGCCGCATTTCAGTTGGGCACGTCACAAAGCCCTATTAGCGGGCGGGGTGTTTCGGAGTGCTGCCGGCGAACAGGGTATCGCCGACGAAAATAGTCACAAAGCCCTATTAGCGGGCGGGGTGTTTCGGAGGAATCAACGATTTTTGGTTCACGCAAGATGTTGATGTCACAAAGCCCTATTAGCGGGCGGGGTGTTTCGGAGAACGCAAATCGGCCTCTTGGAAGTGTTGATCGGCCTTGTCACAAAGCCCTATTAGCGGGCGGGGTGTTTCGGAGTCCGGGTCACACAGGAAGGGACGACGGCGGTAAGGTCACAAAGCCCTATTAGCGGGCGGGGTGTTTCGGAGAGCATTCAGCCGCAGGCTCAAAGCGGCGCGTAAAAAAAGCTGAAGCGTGGGCTACCATCTCGATGAGAACCTCGCAAGTCCTTATTAAAAATAGAAACCTTGACGACTATAGCAAAACAATCCACCCGCCGCACTGTCCCCCCAACACGACAAAATGACTAAAATTTCGCCATACGATCACGACCGCAACGAATACCCTTTTTACCCATTTCCTAACCCATCCCAAAGCAAAAATCATCAATAAATCAATTATTTGTCATGCGATCGGTCACTGAAGCTGTTTTCTCACAACCCCTTGAAATAAATCAGCTTTCAATCAAGAACCTCGCACACCCTCACGACGGATCGCATCGCTCATCGGCCCAACGCGCTTAACGCCAGCGGTCGAAACTCATAACTCGGTTCATCCAGATACCGGGCAAATTCTCCCACCTGCCGATGAATAATTTGCCGATAGGGATGGTGTTCACCCTGCCACAACACCGGCTCCTGCATCAGCGTCTCCCACGCCGCATAGAGTTTGCCGCGCCGCCCATCCCCCAGCCAGCACGCTCCCTCCGCATCTTGCTGAAAATCGGCCAGCTCCAACTCATGCCGCGCCAGTCGCAACGACAACCGATCCACCAAGGGCCGCAACGGCTCCATCAAATCCAGCGCACAGGACGGTTGGCCGCCATCGCTGGCGTGAAACACCCCGGCGAACGGGTCCAGACCATAGCCGTGCAACGCGCTCCGCACCTCCCCCAGCAACAATGTATAGCCCAGCGACAACAGCGCATTCACCGGATCAGGAGCCGGATGATGATGCCGCCCGAAGAAAGTAAACGGCGACCCCTGCAACAGCGCCCCAAATCCGGCGAAATAAGCCCGCGCCCCGCTGCCCTCAAATCCCCGCAGATGAGCCGCGTTCTCCGCCGTCTGCGCCGCCGCGATGGATGACTCCAATCCCGCCGCTGCGGGCGACTCGTGCAAACGCAGCAACCAGCGCTGATTCCGCAGCTTGGCCGTAATCAACGCCCGTGCTGCCGGCAGCGCCGCCGCCTCATCCGCCATCAGCGCATATTGCCGCGCCCGTCGCCGCACCTGGCCGCCGCACTCGCCCTGAACATGACCGTGCAACCAACCGCTCCGGCTCAACAACGTGGTCGGAATCCCTCGCTCCAGTAGTGCATTCAACGCATCCGCCGTCAACTGCACCCGCCCGTAGATCAGCACCCGATCCACCTGCTCCAGCGGGAAACCGCGCTCGCCGCCCTCCCGATCCTTCAGCACCAGTTGCCATCCCTCACGCCCCAGCCGCGCCCCCGGTTGATCCAGATACAAAGTACACATCATCGTCTCCTCCGCTCACTCCGCGATCACGAACGCTACCGGTTCCAGCGCCACCGGCTGCACTCCTGGCCCGTGCGCCTCTGCTGACTGAATCAGGAACCAATCCAGCCGATCCCCCGCCTCCAGCTTCTGCTCCGCCAACAACTGCGCCAGCCGCGCCTTGCGCCGCCCATCCAGCGGACACACAAACACCGACTTCTGCACCGGCGCGCCAAAACCCCGCAACACCCGATGTACTTGCAACCGGCGCCGGTTATCGCTGATGTCATACGCTACTACCCAAGTCGCCATGTGGCTTTTCCGCCGATGGTCTACCCTTTCAATAGTTAACAACGACCACCGCCTCAGGATTTTCAACGCGATCCGTTTTAAAAATTCGCCTCGGTGCTGCGTTGATAGGGATAGAGCGAATCCACCGACCCAAGGAATCCCCGAACCGATGTCCGCCCTTGCCGCATTACGCACTCCTGATGATGACGCCCACAGCGTCCAGATCGCCCTGCGCACCCTGACCCCGCTGTACACCGGTGGCGTCGGCCAGCATGGCGATCAAATCCATCCCTCCGGCCTGCTCGGCGGCGTGCGGCGCTTCTCGTGCTTGCTGGCTGCGGCTATCGGCGACCCTGGCTTTGAACACGCAGTTTGGGGTACGTCAACGGATGCCAAGGAGCATCACGCCAAGCGGATTGCCTTGCGAGTGGATGCCAGCGGCCTGGAAAAAATCAATCCGGTTGCCGGTAATGGCCGCCTCAACTGGCCGCGCCCCGACGGGAAACCCCGACAAGGCTGGTACTACAACGTCGCCCACGAAGGTGCTTTGCGCCTGACGCTGACCCGGCGCGGCATCAGCGATCCGCATTGGCAATTACTATTACTGGCGCTATGGATTCAGATCCGCCACGCGACCTTCGGCAGCCGGGATCAGTGGGGATTGGGAGTGCTGGCTACTGACGCGCTGCCCGACGTGGAACCGCTGAAACCATCAGCAGCCGCCGCGCCGTTGGCCGAAAAACCCGGCCTGCATCGCGCCCTGTTCGCCGAAATTCAATTCAGACGCCCGTTGCCGCTCAACTGGTCGGCCCGGCTGGAACAGGGTTTGCGCTGGCGGGAACATCTGCGCGGCAGTTTTCGCAACGCGGATGAGGATGCTCCGCTGCGGCATTACCTGTTCGGCAACCTCGGCCAATACGGCGGCGCTATCAACCTATCGGCGCTGTACCCGCAGGGCAACAACGGCTGCGCTTTGCGGATTTGGGGTGATTCCGCATACCACGCCGCCCCAATTCGCAGATCAGCGTGGCCAAATTGTGCAAACGCTGCGGCAGGCGATTCAGCAGGGACCGGAGGCAGTTTGGCCGGGAGAGCGTCGGCTCATCTGGCACGACGGCGCGGCGCATCAGGCTGATTTAACCACATGGATCAACCGACTGGCGGGAGTAGCCGCATGAGCTTCGATATGCTGGCCGATGAGGCTTTTCAACCCCAAGCCGGTGACTGGCTCCAGCAGGGGGCGCGGTTACGGCGCGATGTTCGCTGCAACGCCGACCTGACTGCCAAGCGCACCGTTTTTTTGCATGAATACGCCATCGCCAACGCTAACGGAATGGGTCAGGGCGAAGCCGCAATCCATCACTGCCAAAACCCCGCACTGCTCCCGACCGGATTAAATACCGCTGCCCGCCCGATGGAACGTGCGCTGGCTGGATTCCCTCGCTACAGCGCCCGGCTGCTGCTGAGCTTCCGCCTGCTGACTCCGCTGCTGACCAAGGACGATGATCCCTTCTATCTGTTTGATAACCCGGCCCGCAAAGACCATCTACTCGGTCTGCCCTATCTGTCCGCCGCCAGTCTCAAGGGCTTGTCCGCCGATGCCTATCAACGCGCCTTTCCCAATCGGCAACCCTGGCTCGAACTCGGCAAAGACGATCCTGACCGTACCCGCGCCTTTCGCCATGCCGATCCCCACGCTAAACGGCTGTTCGGCATCGCCGACGACGGCGTGAAGATCGAAAACGAGAAGAATCCAAGCGAAGCTGGGCGGCTGCATTTCTCGCCGGTCTGGTTCAATAACCTGCAACTGTTGGTCATCAACCCAAGCAAAGCGGAAACCGCAATGGGCACGCAACCGATTCATTTTGAGGCCGTCGCCCCTGATCAAACCGGTGTGCTGGAAGTGGTCTACTTTAACCCACACGGCATAAAGGACAGCGACGAAGCCACGGTTCGCGCCGATTTAGCCCGCTGGCTGGCGGCGGTGGCCAGTTGGTGGCCGGTATTGGGTTTGGGCGCAAAACGACTGGCCGGGTATGGAGCGATTGAAATCCTCAAGGTGGAATTGCAAGCGTTGGATTGGACGGGCATGGCTGCCGCCGCCGCTTCAACAACCACCGCCGCGCCAGTTAAAAAAGAACCGCCACCCTATTACCCTGATTATTTGCTCGATGGCGCACCGATCACCCAGGACGCATTCGACGCCAAATTGCAAACCGAACTGGAAAAATTGGATGCGGACATCAAACGGCTCAATGATGAAACCCATAGTAAAGACGCCAAAATCCGCAAGCGGGCGCAACGGGAACATATCAAGGCCACGAATCTGAGGTGCCCCTCGTTTTTCGCTTTCCAACAAGCCGCGCTTAAGCCGCCTTTGGGTGCT
>NZ_CBTK010000259.1 GCF_000531125.1 Candidatus Contendobacter odensis Run_B_J11
GGGGTAGGTCTTGGTGCGCGTGAGCTGGGCTTGGTGGAGCAGACGCTGCGTAACTGGGTCAAGGCCTCGGCTGCGGGCAAGCTCAATGCCCCTGGCACTAAGCCGATCACGCCCGAACAAATGGAGCTATCCCGGCTGCGCGCGGAGAACGTGCGGCTGAAGATGCACGTCGACCTCCTAAAAAAAGCGACGGCGTACTTTGCGAAGGATGTGCTGTGAAGTACGCCTGGATCGACGCGCAGCGCCGCCACTCTCCGTTGCTCGACCTGTGCGAGGTGCTGGCGGTCAGTATCAGCGGCTACCGCGCCTGGCGCCGTGGCGGCACACCGGACTCCACCCGGCTGAGCGACACCCAGGCTGTGGCGTTGATGAAGAGTATCCACGCCGAAGTGAAGGCCGCCTACGGCTCGCGGCGCATGCACCGGGAACTCCAGGGCCGGGGCCACTGTATCGGGTTAAGTCGCATTGAGCGGCTGATGCGCGAACACGGCATCCGGGCGCGCTCCCTGCGGCGCTTCAAGGCCACGACCGACTCTAAGCACTCGATGCCGGTGGCACCGAACCTGCTCGCTCGCAACTTCACCCCGATGGCGCCCAACTGCGTGTGGACCGGCGACATTACCTCTATCCAGACCGGCGAAGGCTGGCTGTACCTGGCTATCGTACTGGATCTGTTCAATCGCGAGATGGTCGGTTGGTCGATCAAGCCCAGGATGACCGCCGACATCGTCACTGACGCGCTGGCGATGGCTTGGTTCCGGCGTAAGCCCCCTGCGGGCGTCCTCTTCCACAGTGATCGCGGCAGCCAATACGCCAGCCAAGCTCTGTGTTCCAAGCGGGCCGACTACGGGATGACCGCTTCAATGAGCCGTAAGGGCAACTGCTGGGATAACGCGCCCAGCGAGAGCTTCTTCAACAGCCTGAAAAACGAGCGCGTGCATGGCACAACCTACGCGACTCGGGCTGCCGCTGAAGCCGATTTGTTCGAATACATCGAAGTGTTCTACAACCGGAGTCGCCGCCACTCCACGCTGGGCTACAATTCGCCGACTCAGTTCCTTCAAGACTGGGTTTGCAAGTATCCCGATCA
>NZ_CBTK010000260.1 GCF_000531125.1 Candidatus Contendobacter odensis Run_B_J11
AAGTTTCTCTTATCAGTATATGCTAATTTACTATCACGGGAAAATTTACAGAAGGAAATTTTTCTTTGAATGCCTATTTCCCCATCTTCCATTTGATATTGCAACCAATGCTGGGTTTTTGATTCGGTGAAATTGGCTGTCCGGCCAATATCGCATCCGCCGCTGCCCGCAAATCAGCGCCATTCACCGGGACCGTATTACCGGGCCGACTGCCGTCGAACTGGCCGCGATAAACCAAGGTGCGGTTTGCGTCGAACAGGAAAAAATCTGGAGTACACGCGGCCTGATACGCCTTAGCGACCGCTTGGCTTTCGTCATACAGATAGGGAAAGACATAGCCGGCGCTTTTCACTTCCTCAGCCATTTTGGCCGGGCTGTCGCTAGGATAGTCGGCGGCATCATTGGCGCTGATCGCCACAATGGCTAATCCTCTGGCCTGATATTCGCGGGCGAATCGCGCCAATTCCGCTTGGATGTGCTTGACGAAGGGGCAATGATTGCAGATGAACAGAACCAGCAGCGCCGGTGCTGTTGCAAAATCGGCCAGCGCTACGGTGTTGCCGGTGGCGGGTTCGGGCAGACTAAAAGCAGGGGCGGTAGTACCGAGCGGCAGCATGATGGACGAGACTTGAGCCATGACGAGGGTTCTCCTTTATGCGGATTTTACGGATATGAGCCGCTAAATCAGACCGTCCGCCAAGGCGTTCAGTTGCGCCACGGCTTGTTCGAGGTCGCCGCCGTATTCAAACCGATAGCACTCACAAGAATCAATCAGATGGGCCAGCGTTTCAAATCCGCGCAGGCCGATTAAATCGTAGTTGAAGGAGTGGCCGCTGAGGGTGACAAAGGCTTCGGTGCGGGGCATCGGGCGCAGGCTCATGGCAGCACCGGCTTTGAACTGCGGAAACACAATCCAGCGGGGTTGAGCCAGTTCCTGATCCCGTTCAATGCTGTCGGTCGGGGGGCGCAGATGGCAGAGCGTACCTTTGCGGGTCTTGGGATATTCCGGCCCCAGCACCGCATCCGGCGCGAAAGCGCGAATGACGGCAATGGACTCGTTTTTGAGGGCAACCAGCCGGGGGAATGGTGCTAATAAGCCATCTTTTGGCCGAACCAATCCAAACTCGTCAGATAACAACCGCCAACCGCGATGGCAAAGCGCAGCACTGAGCGTACTTTTGCCAGAACCTGGCCATGCGGGCAATATCAGCGCCTGATCGTCCCTTGCAATAACGCCGGCGTGAAGCATCAGGTAATGATGGGCGCGGGTCGCTACGCACCAGTTCAAACCCCATTCCAGGAAAGGCAGGGCAGTATCGCGAGGGAAAGGTTCAAATGGCTCATCATCATCCAAGAGGAAATGAGCCTGTGGTTGCCAAGGACGCCGCCAATGAGTGCGACTCAACAGATTGATGTGGAAGTCAACGAAATCGTCAGCCGATAATAAATAGTCGGCATACATTCGCTGGAGAAGCGGCGCAAATTCAATTAAATCGCTATGTAAGCGGAAACGGAAGGAACCTGCTCTAAAACAAAGATCACCGAAACGAAGCCGGTTTTGCTGATCAACAGTTGCGAGTTCCGCGAACTTCACATCATTTCCGGTTCAATGAGACCAATGCCATCCAGTAAGACCATCGTTTCCTGGAGATAGGCAACAGTTTCGGCATCAAATTCAAGGTTTTCATAGACTCCAGCCAGTTGTTCAATGAGTTCCGACAACTCAAGTGGTTGAGTTTTAAGCAGCGTCAGAATATCAACTGCAAACTGACTCAACTGATGAGTTTGCGCCGATCCAGTATTGAAAAAAACATATTTTTCCGCATCCCAGAAGTACCATTTTGATTCATCACAACGGCTAGATCGCCAGCGCATAGTTTTTATCAGTTACGGTTGAACAGAACCCCAGCAAGCAGCAGAATGAAATGCGTTTTGATCACCAAGGGGAGCTGGAACAAAATTATCATCTTTGTCTATATAGCCAAGTGCTCCGTTGGGGCCAACATTGTCCAATTGATTGGGAGGGATATTCTGATCAACCCAGCCTGGCTGTGCTGGAACCGCTTTTGTAGAGCATATCGCGCTAGCCATTGCCAACCGCCCGTGAAACAAAGTCATTACCGCTGGCGTCGCCAGCATCGCGCCTTTGACCCAGCGCCGCCGCCCCTGCGAAGGTTGCGCATTCGTCACCGCTTCCACACCCGAAGATTGCTGGTCATGCTCAGTCATGGGATTGCTCCTTGAAGTTTTTCAAAAGTGAATTTGGCTGAAAACAAAGCAAATTTCATTCCAAATCTAAAAAATACTCGATAACCCACTGTATTTAATACAAATCACTGAAAATCTCCAACAGACCTCATCATGGCGAGTGTAAAATTTGCCATAATTTATCGGTGCCTCCAACGCGATTATTTTCAACATGCGCTCCAACCTCCTGCTACACGCTATCGCTAAACCTGAATCTTTACCAACACTTAGCTTGCATGACTGGGACTGTTTACTGCCCCAGGCCCGCCGATCCGGGGTAGTCGCTAAACTTTACACCTCACTGGAGGCACAGGGCCAACTCGACCGCATCCCGCCCCAAGTGCAGCCGCATTTGGAAGCTGCCGCGATCATCGCCACCGAACACGAACGCCGCAGCCGTTGGGAATGCAACCGCATCCAACGCGCCCTATTTGACCTGCCAAGCCTTGATTTTCCAGTGATTTTACTCAAAGGTGCCGCCTACGTCATGGCCGGCTTGCCCTGCGCCCGTGGCCGGTTGGTATCCGATGTAGACATTATGGTGCCCAAATCCAGCCTGTCCACCCTTGAAACGGCGCTGACTCAGCACGGCTGGGAGAGTGTAAAAAAAGCTGACTACGACGATCACTACTATCGCCAGTGGATGCACGAACTGCCGCCGCTCCGGCATCGGCTGCGTGGCACAGTGGTAGACGTCCATCACACCATCCTGCCGACAACCAGTCGCCTGAAGCCCGACCCGGCGCAACTGATCGCGGCTTCCCGTCCCCTGCCCGGCACCCCGTTCCGCGTCTTCGCTCCGACCGACATGGTGCTGCACAGCGTCGCCCATGCCTTCCACGACGGCGAACTGGCCAACCCACTGCGCGACCTGCTGGACTTGCACCAACTGCTCAGCCATTTCAGCGCGCACGAACCCGACTTCTGGGACACGCTGCCGCAACGCGCCCGGCAACTGCACTTAGGCCGGCCCCTGTTTTACGGGTTGCGCTACGCCCAACGCTTTTTGGGAACGCCGGTGCCCGCTGCCGTCACTCGCGCCCTGCAACCCTGCGCCCCACCTTGGCCGACGCGGCTCCTCATGGATCGGTTACTCACCGCCATTACCCTGACCGAACAACCCCGCCGCATGGGTCCGGCCACCGCCCGCTGGCTGCTCTATATCCGCTCGCACTGGCTGCGGATGCCGCCCCTGCTGCTTGCCCGCCATCTGACCACCAAGGCGACTGCCCGCCTGCGCAGCCGCGCCTGAAGCTCCGAACCAAGCCCGCCGGTAACGGTCAATCCCGACGCGCTACCGGGTTTTTCAGCCTTGCTCGCGCCGAATGAACCGTGCAATTCCCTGATCAGGAGACTTCTTATGCAACGCTATAAACCGCCGTTCTGGCTGCTCGCTGTCCTCGGCCTGCTGTACAACGCGGCCCTCTGGGCAGCGGAATACCCCGATTTCGCTACCCTGGTTGAGCAGAACAGCCCGGCGGTGGTCAGCATTCAGACCAAAGTTGATGTCAAGGAGCGGGATCAAAACCGACGCGGCCACCCGCCGATTCCTGAAAATAGCCCGTTCCACGACTATTTCAAAAAATTCTTTGAACAAATGCCGAACCTGCCCGCGCAACCGCGATCCTCGGTCGGTTCCGGCTTCATCATCTCGGCGGACGGCTATATCGTCACCAACGCTCATGTGGTCGAGGACGTGGACAGCATCGTGATCGGTCTGAGCGACCGCACCGAATTACCCGCGCAAGTCATCGGCAAGGACCGCCGCAGCGACATCGCCCTGCTTAAAGTCAAGACCGACGCCAAGCTACCCACGGTCAAACTCGGCGACACCCAAAAGATCAAAGTCGGCCAATGGGTGCTGGCTATCGGTTCGCCGTTCGGCTTCGAACGTAGCGCTACCCAAGGCATCATCAGCGCCCTGGCCCGCAGCCTGCCCAATGACAACTACGTGCCGTTCATCCAGACCGATGCCGCCGTCAATCCCGGCAACTCCGGCGGGCCATTGTTCAATCTCGACGGCGAAGTGATCGGCGTCAACTCACAGATTTACAGTCGTTCCGGTGGCTATCAGGGCGTCTCCTTCGCCATTCCCATTGACGTAGCAATGGACGTAGTGGATCAGATCAAGGCAGGCGGCAAGGTAGCGCGTGGCTGGCTGGGCGTACTGATTCAGGAAGTCACCCCGGAACTGGCGCAATCCTTTGGGCTTGACAAGCCACGCGGCGCCCTGATTGGGCAAGTAATGGCCGATAGCCCGGCGCAGGGAGCCGGAATCAAAACCGGCGACATTATTACCGCTTTCAACAACCAGCCGGTGCGGCATTCCAGCGATCTGCCGCTGATGGTCGGGCGCACCCGGCCCGGAACCTCCGCGCCGCTCACCGTGATTCGTGATGGCAAGGAGCAGGTGCTGACGGTGCAGATCAAGGAATTACCGGAAGAGGCCAAGCTGCAACAAGCGATTGCTGAACCGTCCACCCACAATCGGCTGGGCCTGATGGTGACGGAATTACCCGCTGACCAGCCCAAGCAAGGCAACCAAGGCGTATTGGTCAAGGATGTAGACGAGGGTCCAGCAGCCAGCGCCGGCATCCAGCCGGGCGACATTATCACCCGGGTCAACAATCAGGAAATCAGCGACGTTGGCCAGTTTACGGAACTGGTGAAAGCGTTGCCGGCTGGCCGACCGATCCCGGTGCTGGTCAAGCGTGAGAACGGCGCGTTATTCCTGGCGGTGACTATTCCGGAAGCCGAAAAAAACTGACAGCCTGCATCATCAAAATATCTCTCGCCCGCGTCGGGCGAGGGAAAACAAGGCTCTATACATGCTGGACAACAGCCGGATTCCCGGCTTTGGGGCTGCCACAGGCGATTTCCAGCAAGCGCTCAGCCAGCTACTGCAACTCACCCGATTCCCCGGCGCCATTCGCGATTTGCCGGGTGATTTCATCAATCCGCTCCATCGCTCCGTTGATCAACGCGATGCCCTGTTGCGGTTGCTTCAGCGCATCGGGGCTTCCAGAAAGGAATCCACCACCGCAGTCCAGGCTTTGCTGATATTGCGCAGATCGTAACCGCCACCGCCCACCCCGACGATGCGGCCCTCGGCGAATTCTTCGGCGATCTGGCACAAACCGCAGGCGGCGCGGCTGTGAGCGCGGGCTGTGTAGTGCAGATGGGCCAGCGGGTCGCCGTTCAAACCGTCAGCGCCGCAATTCATAAATACGAACTGCGGTTCCCACTGGCGCAGAAAATTCTCAACCTTGTCCCACATCAGCATAAAGTCGTCGTCGGCTGACAGCGGCAACAACGGGATATTGAGCTTGCGCCCCTTGGCCAAGCCCTTGCCGACTTCGTGGGAGAAGCCGCTCTGCGGGAAGTTGTAACGGCCATCTTCATGGATATCGGCGAAGATGACGGTCGGGTCGGACTCGAACGGATAAAACACGCCGTCGCCATGATGGGCGTCAATATCCACATAAGCGATGCGTTCCAGGCCGTAGTCTTGTTGCAGAATCTTGATGGCCACGCCGACATCGTTGAAGACGCAGAAACCGGAAGCGGTGTCGGGCATGCTGTGATGCAGGCCGGCGATAGGCACAAAAACCCGCCGGGCCTCGTTGTTCATCACCTTGCAGGTGGCGTCAATTACGGTGCCCACCACGAATGAAGCATCCTCGAAGACGCCTTTGTAAGCGGGGGTATCGCCATAATCCAGCAAGCCCTCGCCAGCCTCGGAGTAGATTTTGACCTTTTCAACATATTCGGGGGTGTGGAACAGTTTGAGCTGTTCCTCGGTTGCTATCGCCGGTTGAAAGATGCGCACCTGGTAGTCGAGGTGGCGAATGTGCATCTCGTCCCAAAAAGCGTGGATGCGATCTTCACCGAAAGGATGATCCTCGAAACCGTAGCGCCCCAGTTCTTCGCCCGCATAAACGGCCACTGTTCTACTTCGCGCCATTACTCTCAATCCTCTATATCTTAATGGAGTTAGCCACTTTTCAGCACCGCATCATAAGCGAGTTCGGATATCAACCCCAACAGCAACCCCGGCGGCGGTTGGATCACGGCGCAGAGAGTTGTAACCTCGATAAAATTTCCAGTCAGGAGTCCACCCGAAATGACCGTTACCTCGGACGCCAAGCCACTACGGCTGGCGATTACCGGCATGAGTTGTGCCGGGTGCGTCGCTGCGGTGGAAACCGCACTGAGCGGAGTAGCCGGTGTTGCCAAGGCACAGGTCAATTTCGCCGAGCGCACCGCGCAAGTGATGGGTGATGTTGCGGCGGCGACCCTGATTGATGCGGTTCGAGCGGCGGGCTATGAAGCCGCCGAATTACGCGATACCCACGCCGAGGCGGAGGAGCGCGAGGCGGCAGAACAGGCTCACTATCGGCGGCTGGTCCGCAACACCCTCATCGCCGGTCTCCTGGCCGCGCCGCTGATGATCGCGGAGATGGCGGGTTGGCTCCCAGCGCTCACCGCACCAAACGGCCCCCGGTTCTGGATTGCAACCGGTCTGCTGACCTTGGCGGCGATGGTCTACAGTGGCGGACATTTCTTTATTGGCGCCTGGCGCCAGTTCCGCCACCACACCGCCAACATGGATACGTTGATCGCATTGGGTACTGGCGCGGCGTGGCTCTATTCGATGCTGGTGACGCTGTTTCCCGCCAGCGTACCGAGCCTGGCCCGTCATGCCTATTTTGAAGCGGCAGTGACCATCATCGCCCTGATCAATCTTGGTTCCGCGTTGGAAAGCCGGGCGCGGGGCAAAGCGTCCGCCGCCATTCAACGCCTGCTCGGTCTGCAACCGAAAACCGCCCGCGTGGTTGAGGGCGACTTGGAACGCGATGTACCGATTGAATCTATTGGTATTGCGATGCTGATCCGGGTGCGGCCCGGCGAGAAAATCCCGGTGGACGGCGAAATCACCAGCGGTCAATCCCTCGTGGATGAAGCCATGCTGACCGGCGAAGCCTTGCCGGTGACCAAGCGTGAAGGCGATCCCGTCACCGGCGGCACGGTGAATCAAACCGGCACTTTTGTATTCCGCGCCCGCCGGGTGGGATCGGATACGGTGTTGGCACAGATCATCGCCAGTGTGCGCCAAGCCCAGAGCAGCAAGCCGCCGATTGCCCGGCTGGCCGACCGGGTCGCAGCCATCTTTGTTCCCTCAGTGCTGATCATCGCTGTACTCACCGCGCTGGTTTGGTTCAATTTCGGTCCTGAACCGCGTCTGAGCTACATGCTGGTCACCACCCTCACCGTATTGATCATCGCCTGCCCCTGCGCGCTGGGACTGGCTACGCCGATCTCGATCATGGTCGGGGTCGGCAAAGCGGCCGAATACGGCATCCTGATCCGCGACGGCGCAGCGTTGCAACGGGCCGGGCAGTTGACCACGGTAGTTCTGGATAAAACCGGCACCGTCACTATCGGTCGCCCCACCGTAACCGCCATCGTCGCCGCGCCTGGTTTTGAGGAAACGGAGATATTCCGGCTCGCCGCCGGTTTGGAAGCTGGCTCCGAGCATCCGCTGGCGCGGGCGATTCTGGACGCCGCCGGTGAGCGCGGTCTCACTCTTTCTCCAGTAGCGCAGTTCCAGGCGATTACTGGGCAGGGCGCAGTTGGTCAAGTTGAAAATCGCACCCTCATGGTGGGTAACCGCCGACTTTTGGCGGAACGCAGCATTGACACTACCCCGCTGCATACGGAAGCGGAACGGTGGGCGGCGCAGGGTCAAACCCCGGTGTTTGTGGCGGTAGATGGTGCGCTGGCCGGTCTGATTATGGTCGCTGATCCGCCTAAACCGGATGCTGCCGCCGCTATCGCCCGGTTGCGCGCATTAGGGTTGCGGCTGGTGCTGCTGACCGGCGATCACGCGGCTACCGCTCATGCGATTGCGGCGCAAGTCGGTATTGATGAAGTGTTCGCTGAAGTGTCGCCAACCGACAAGGCCAAGCTCATCGTCGATCTTCAGGCCGATGGCGCGGTGGTCGGGATGGTCGGCGATGGGATTAACGACGCTCCGGCGCTGGCGCAAGCGGATGTTGGCTTTGCCATGGGCACCGGCACCGACATCGCTATCGAAAGTGCAGGCATCACCGTGGTGCGCGGCTCGCTGCATGGCATTGCCGATGCGGTCGCCATCTCGCGCGCGACGCTCAGCAACATTCGGCAAAATCTGGTCGGCGCTTTTCTTTACAATATCTTGGGCATTCCGCTCGCGGCGGGTGCGCTCTACCCCGCGACCGGGCTGCTGCTTAATCCGATGCTGGCTGGCGCCGCGATGGCGCTCTCGTCCTTCACGGTCGTTAGCAACGCCAACCGGCTCCGTAGTTTCCATCCACGAGGCACACCCACATGACCCCGCTTATCGTCAATCTGGCCGGACTGGGCCTGATCGCCCTGATTGTCTGGTGGTTCTGGATCGCGCGCCGATGAAATTACTATCTCTCCCGCAACCCTCCTGGCTGAATCGGCTGGGACTGGCGTTAACCTCGGTGCTGGCAATCGCGGCGGGATTCATCCTCGCCTCGCTGCTGTTCACGGTGCTACTGATCGCCGGGCTGGCGGTCGGCGGCTGGCTGTGGTGGCAATTCCGCCGGCTGGGGCAATCCGCCCGTGCCGCCGCGCCCAACGTGATCGAAGGCGAGTACACCATCGAATCCGCCCACCCCCTGTTGGAAAATGAGGGAACGCCCAACCGGAAACCGCCGATTTCTCCACTGCCGCGTCATCCGGCATGAACCCGGTTGGGCGTCCCAGTCCCACTGCCGATCCGGCTACGCAGCGAATTCACCGCGAGCAAGTGCGATTGCTGTACGCACAAGCCCCGCTGGGCGCAGTCGCCAGCTTAATCGTCGCCCCCCTGCTGGCGCTGGTGGCCTGGGAGGTGCTGCCGCATCCGGTATTAGTCACCTGGTTGGCGCTGCTGGAAACCACCATTCTGATCCGACTGGCTCTGACCTTCGCGTTTCAGCGCCGCTCGCAGCCCGATGCCGATATGGAACGCTGGGCCGCCCGCTACACTTGGGCCTGCACCGCCAGCGGCATCTGCTGGGGCGGTTGCGCTCTGCTGCTGGCGTTGTCACCCTCGCTGGTCTACGACACCTTTATCGCCCTGATCCTGGGCGGCGTGATGATGGGCGGCGTTTTTACCCTGGCCCCGGTGCTGATGACCTATGTGGCCTACGCCCTGCCTCTCGCGTTGCCGCCGCTGCTGTGGTTGCTGCTGCACGGCGATCCGCTGCGCGCCATCATGGGTACTACCGGCGTGCTCTACCTGCTGCTGGCGCTGGGCACTGCCTACCGCTACCACCATGCGCTGACCCAATCGTTGCGGCTGGCTCAGGAAAAGAGCGAACTGGCCTGTTCCTATGCCGCCGCCAAGCAGCAGGCCGAGGACAGCAATCAACAACTGGCTGAACAACAAGCGGCGCTGATCGATAGCGTAGCCGCGATGCGAACCCTGTATGCGGCCATTTCCATTCCGCGCCGCCATCCCGGCGAACAGATTCAGGCGCTGCTGGCGATGGGCTGTCAGCGCTTTGGCTTGAACATCGGGATCCTGTCCCACGTCGAGGGCGAGCGCTATGAGGTGATGCAAGCCTTGGCGCCCGGCGGAGAAATCACTCAGGGCGATGTTTTTACGCTCGGCGACACCTATTGCCGCGAAACGCTGCGCGCCCAGCAACCGCTGGGTTTCGAGCAGGCTTCGGCCAGTCACCAACGCCAGCATCCCTGCTATCGCAAGTTCAAGCTGGAAGCCTATCTGGGCGCTCCAGTGCGGGTAGGCAGCCAGATCTACGGAACGTTGAACTTCAGTTCGGCCCAGCCACGACCGATTCCGTTCACTCCGGTGGATCGAGAACTGATTCAGCTTATGGCGCAATGGGTGGGCGGCACTTTGGAGCAGGAACGGATGGCGGCGACCGCCCAGCGCCAACAAGCCTTGCTGGCGCATACCTCGCGCCTTAATACCCTCGGTGAAATGGCTTCCAGCCTGGTGCATGAAATCAACCAGCCGATCACCGCGATCAGCTTGTACGCGGAAGCCGGCTTGATCCAGTTGCAAACTGGCGGGTTTGAGCCGACCGATCTGCAGCAAGCCCTGGAAAAAATCGCCGCCCAGAGTATCCGGGTGCAAACCATTATTCAGCATATCCGCCACTTTGCCCGCCAGAGCAAACCGCAGTACAGCGCTGTCGGCGCTGACGGACTGCTCAGCGACATTGCCGATTTCCTGAAGCTGGAAGCGCGGCGTCACCAAGTCCGCATTCGCCATAAAATAGCTCCCCATCTGCCATGGGTACTGGCCGATGCACTCCAAATCCAGCAGGTGATTCTCAATCTGGTCCGTAATGCAGTGGACGCTATCGGCGACAGCGAGGGGATGCGCACGATCACCGTGTCCGCCCAACCGGCGCAGGATGCGGTCGAAATCACCGTTCAGGACACCGGCCCCGGACTGGCGCCCGATATGCTTGGGCAATTGCTGCACCCGTTTTTCACCACCAAACCCGATGGACTGGGCTTGGGGCTTTCCATCAGCCAATCCATTATCGAGGCTCACGGCGGCCGGTTGTGGGCGACCGCCAACCCAGGTCCCGGCGTCACCTTTCACTTCACCCTGCCCGTCGCCCATCGCGTCAGCCCGCCAGAGCGCGCACCCGCCGAGATCAGGGTTAGCCAGACGGCGGCCGGATGATGACCGGTTTCCAAGCCATTCCTCCGACCGTACTGGCGTTGCTGTATGTCATCGGTGGTTTCATCTGGCTGTTGGCGGGCGCTCCGCTGGTTTTTCCCCATCTGCTAAAACCGGGGCTTTTCGTGGTTGCCAGTGGCGCCTTGTTCTACGGATTATTGCGCTTTCAGGCCCGCACCACACAGCGCGTTACCCAAGCCGCCGAATTGACCGCGATCAACCAAACTCTGAAACGGCAAATCGCCGCTCGCGTCCAGGCGGAAATAGCCCGGCGCGACAGCGAAGAACAGTTTCGCCAGTTGGCTGAACACATCCGTGAAGTATTCTGGGTACATGGCATCGCCGAGGAGCGACTGCTCTATGTGAGTCCGGCCTATGAAGAGATTTGGGGACGACCGGCGCAGAGTTTTCTGGAACGGCCACTGGACTGGATCGAAGCGGTTCATCCCGACGACCAGCCACAGGTTCATGCCGCGCATATCGCCAAACTCGAATCCGGGGTTCTCAATGAGGAATATCGAATCATCCGCCCCGATGGAACGATTCGCTGGATTTGGGATCGGGGTTTTCCCATCCGCGACGCATTCGGCTATGTTTATCGCATTGTCGGTTTGGCCGAAGACATTACCGCTCGCAAACTGGCCGAGGATCAATTGCGGCGGCAGCAGGTCGAGCTGGCGAAAACAGCGCGGCTCAGTTTGGCAGTGGAACTGGCATCGAATCTGGCCCACGAACTGAACCAGCCGCTGGCGGCGATTGTGGCGTATACCCAGGCCTGCCTGACCCTGCTGCGCCGGGATCAGACCGATCCGCGAGATTTGACCGCTACCCTTGAAGCCGTCGTCAACCAGGGGCTGCGGGCCGGTGAGATCATCCGTCACCTGCGCGAGTTGGTGCGCAAGCATCCCTCAGCCCAGAGCGCACTCGATATCAATGCGCTGATGGGTGCGATGGTTCATTACGCCCAATTGGAACTGCACCAGGCCCAGGTCACGGTACGACTGGAACTGGCGGAAGCGCTGCCGACGATCCTGGCCGACGACCTCCAAATTCAGTTGGTGGTGCTTTATCTGATGCGTAACGCCATCGAGGCGATGAGCGAAACCAACGACAGACTGCGTGAATTGACCTTACGCACGGCGCTGCTGGATACGGACACCGTACTGGTCACCGTGCATGACACCGGCCAAGGACCTGGCGCGGAAGAGACCGAACACCTGTTTCAGCCCTTTTTCACCACCAAGCCCAGTGGCATGGGACTAGGGCTGTCGGTCAGCCGCTCGATCATCGAATCCCAAGGCGGAAAGCTGTGGGCGATGCCCAATCCCGAACCGGATTGCGGTATGTCGTTCCAGTTCACGCTACCGATCCACCGCCACCCTCCCGGTCCCTCCTGCGCATGAGCAAGCCCCCCACTGTTTTTATCATTGACGACGATCCGGCGGTGCGCGATGCGCTTGGGTTGCTGCTGCGGGCGGGCGGGCTCAGCGTGGATACTTTCGCCAGCGCCGCCGAATTTCTCGCTGCCGACGCCGCCCGCCAGCCCGGCTGTGTGGTGCTGGATGTGCGGATGCCCGGCATGAGTGGCCTGGAGTTGCAAAAGCAGCTCCAGACTCAGGGCAACCGCATTCCGATCATCTTTATGACCGGCCACGGCGACGTTCCGATGGCGATCCGGGCGATGAAGGCCGGCGCCTTCGATTTCATCGAAAAGCCGTTTCAGGGTGAGATGCTGCGGGCGCGGATTCACGAGGCGCTGGAACTCGATAGCCGGGAACGCCGTCGGCAGACTTTGCGCGCCGATGCGGCGGCGCGCATGGCGCGGTTGTCGCCCCGCGAGCGGGAAGTGCTGGATCGCGTGGCGATGGGGCAATACAACAAAGTGATCGCCGCCGAATTGGGGATCAGCCTTTCCACCGTAGAAATTCATCGCAAGCGGGTGATGGAAAAAGTGCAAGCGGAGTCGCTGTCGGATCTGATCCGAATGCTGGCGCTGCTGAACAACACGGGTTAACACTATTGCCAACTCGTTATTCGCTCGAACGCCGCCGCCCCGCGAATGCCTGCAAAGCCGCTACTGCCTCCGGCGCGTGTAATCGCTCGGTGAAATACCGTCCCTCCAACGCAATGGTTTTCTGCACCGCTTCGGCCTCGCCCCGTTTCAGCAGCCACTTGGTCAGATGCACTGCTGCTGCCGGTTGCCGGGCCAGCCGCTGCGCCGTCGCCAGCGCCTGCTCCAGCGTCGCATCCGCATCGGCGCTGATAGCATTGATCAGCCCCCAATCCAGCGCTTGCTCAGCACTGAACGGCTCGCCCAGCAGCAGCAATTCCACCGCCCGTGGGTAACCGATCAACCGTGGCAATAGCAGACTGGACCCGGCCTCCGGGCACAGGCCAAGGTTCACAAACGGCAATTGCATCCTGGCTCCAGCTCGCGCATACACCAGATCGCAATGCAACAACAATGTCACTCCGATGCCGACCGCCATCCCCGTTACCGCCGCGATCAACGGCTTCTCGAACTGGCGCAGCGCCGCCAGGAACTGGAACACCGGACTCTCCTCACCGGTCGGCGGCGCCGCCAGGAAATCAGCGATGTCATTGCCGCTGGTGAAGCTGTCGCCACTGCCGGTCAGCACCACCACCCGCACCTTTGCATCTGCCGTCGCCGCAGCCAAGGCCGCAGTTAGAGCGGTGTACATCGATTGTGTTAGGGCATTTTTCCGGTCAGGACGGTGGATCCGAATCAGCATCACCTCATCCCGGTATTCCATTAAAATCTCTTCCACCTTGATCTCTGCCATTGATTTACTCTCCGCAATGCTGCTTGATGCACGACTCAACGCTTCGCCAGGCACTTGCCCGCCGGTGGCGCATTAGCCTATAAAAAGGTTGCGACTCGCCGCCACCTCGACTTGGGAAACCTCCATGATTGCCACTGACAGCGTGCTGCTCACCGATTTGTATCAGCTCACCATGCTCCAGACTTACCATGCCGAACGCATGCATGAAACGGCTGTATTCGAACTCTTCACCCGTCGACTGCCCTTGGAACGGAATTTCCTGATTGCTGCTGGCTTGGAACAAGTGCTGGACTATCTGGAAAATTTGCACTTCACCGCCGAAGAATTGGACTGGCTGGCAGATTGCGGCCGTTTCGGCCCTGATTTCATCGCGGCGCTGGCGACATTCCGCTTTACCGGTACGGTTCATGCTCTGCCGGAAGGCACCGCCTTTTTCGCCAATGAACCGGTGTTGCGAGTGACGGCTCCGCTATCACAGGCGCAATTGGTAGAGAGTCGGTTGATCAATCTGATTCACTTCCAGACCGTGATCGCGTCCAAAGCTGCTCGCTGTGTATTGGCGGCGCCCGACAAGTTGCTGGTGGATTTCGGGATGCGCCGCGCTCACGGCGCGGAGGCGGCATTACTGGCGGCGCGGGCGGCCTATCTAACCGGTTTTGCCGGTTCTGCCACGGTGTTGGCCGGGATAAAATTCGGCATTCCGCTGTTCGGCACCATGGCGCACTCGCTGATTCAGGCTCATGACCGCGAGGAAGACGCCTTTGAGCGCTTTGCTATCGCCCAGCCGGGCAATGTGGTGTTGTTGATTGACACTTACGACACCGAAGCGGCCGCACATAAACTGGTCAAGCTGGCTCCACGCCTGCGTGAGTACGGCATTACTATCAAAGGGGTGCGTATTGACAGCGGTGATCTGGCCGAACACGCCCGCCGGGTTCGCCGCATCCTTGACGCTGGTGGTTTGGCCGAGGTCACGCTGTTCGGCAGCAGCGATCTGGACGAATACCGCCTGCGCGAATTGCTCGCCGACGGTGCGCCGTTCGACGGTTTCGGCATCGGCACCCGGCTGGATGCGTCCACCGACGCACCGACCCTGGATTTGGTTTATAAGCTGCAAGACTACGCGGGACGGCCACGGCGCAAGCGTTCCGAGGGCAAGGCCACCTGGCCGGGTCGTAAACAGGTCTATCGGCAGACTGCGGCGGACAGTGCTTTCATCGGCGACTGTCTGGGGCTGGAGGACCAGCCGCGCCCCGGTGATTCACTGCTCATCAAAGTGATGGAACACGGCCGGCGTCTGCAACCCCCCGAACCCCTGGCCGTCATTCGCAATCGGACGCGAGCGCAACTGGCGGCGCTGCCTGTCGCTCTGCGCGCCCATCAGCCTGCGCCGCCCTATCCGGTGACCATTGCACCAGAGTTGTACGAACTGGCGGCGCGGCTGGATCGGGAAGCACATTAGGCAGCGGAAGAGTAGGATTTTTGCTTTTTCCGTTCCGCCCTGACGCTTCGACGGGATCAGCGGTCGAAGCGCGCCTCATGAGTGAAGAACGGGAACGGGGTTAGGCGTCACCATGCGTCCGTTCGAACACCGGTGTTCCAGACTTCTTTGCAACTTCGGCATGTGTACATATCAATATTTCGGAGGTTCCTCGACACTTTCTGTGGAGTGGCTCCATCAGAGCAGGTTGCAGCTCGCTGAGCAGGCTGGATGCCAAACTTATATTTTTTTAAAATCGAGGTAATTGCAAAGTAAATAAAATAGGTAACCCCCCGGCTCTGCCGGGGAGACAGTAGCCGTTTGACATTTCAGGGAGTCCATCGAGGAAACTCTGCGTCGTGAGCCGCCAAAGCACATGACGAGGAGAACCTCGATGGACCATTCCCAAAGCCTAAACCACTCCCGTTGGGCGTGCAAATACCATGTAGTCTTCATCCCCAAGGGGCGTCGCCGTGTCCTCTATAAGCAACTGAGGAAGTATTTAGGGACTGTGTTTCACGACCTGGCCCGGCAAAAGGAGAGCCGGATCGAAGAGGGGCATTGGATGGTCGATCATGTTCATATGTTGATCTCGATTCCGCCGAAGTATGCGGTTTCGCAAGTCATCGGCTTTATCAAGGGAAAAAGTGCTATTCATCTTGCGCGGGTTTACGCTGAGCGGAAGCAGAATTTCACCGGTCAACACTTTTGGGCGAGGGGCTATTTTGTCTCGACCGTTGGGCGTGATGAATCGGTCATTCGTGAATATATCCGCAATCAGGAGTTAGAAGATCAGCGTCTTGATCAAATCGATCTGTGGCGCTAATCGCCACCTTTAGGTGGCACTCACCCGCTGGGCCGCGTTAGCGACCTATTAGCCGCTTTGAGCGGCTCACAACCGAAAGCCCCCGGCTCTGCCGGGGGATTGTTACTCAGCCTATGAAGGCTAACCCGTTGATGGTGATCACCAAAACTGTCCGAAGTATTGAAAGATAGGATGCGGAGAAAAATTTGAGAAGCAGCCATAAGGTTCATCTTGGCGATAAAACCGGATCGGTTCTCCCATATTCGTATTCTTCTGGCGCAACACCTGCAGCAATTCCCCGCAACTGCGCAGCAGTGCGCCATCGCCTTTGGCCAGTTGTCGCCATTCAACGGTACCGGCCATGCCAAGGCAATCGTGCTATGGGGTAGCCGGACTGGGTGGGCCGAAGAGCAGACGTAACCGGTAGGCATCGTTGAGGGCGGCGCGGAGTTTGCGGCGGCGGATGCTATCGCGTGGAGGGCCATTATGGCGCAGCATGTTCAGGGCGACGCGGCGGATCAGGGCCAGGTTTTCCGGGGCGTGATCGCGGCGGGTCCGGCAGGCATCCTCGCCGAATTGCACGTCCAACACCCAGTGCGGGGCATTCTCAATGGCCC
>NZ_CBTK010000261.1 GCF_000531125.1 Candidatus Contendobacter odensis Run_B_J11
CCGGCGAGGGGTCAGTCACGCTCTGCATGATAGATCCGGTCACTCACCAGGCCACCCAGGTGTTTTCAACCCGACCGCGCCCGACCGCCGTCCCCCCGTTTTGCAGTCGCCCGAACTGCACCGCCTGCTGGGGTGATGGAACCACGCATCCACTTGACGCCCGCAACGAAATCTTTTCAATCCCAGTCAAGGATCAGGGACAGCAGTTCGGAGTCCTGATCGTCCGCAACCCCGGATTGGAAGGGGTCGCCGCCTGGCAACTGCCGTTGCTGGAAGCGGTGGCGCGCCACCTTGCCGCCACGCTGCGAACCACCGAGCAGATAAAGCATCGCCAGCAGTTGGATTTATTGGAAGAACGCAATGCTATTGCTCGCGAGTTGCATGACTCATTGGCGCAATCCCTGTCCTACCTGAAAATTCAGATCAGCCGCCTGCAAGCCCTGCTGAGCGACGCGGAAACTGCCCCGGAGGCGCGCGACATCGTCAATGAGCTGCGTAAGGGGTTAAATAGCGCCTACCGCCAGTTGCGGGAACTGATCACGACCTTTCGTCTGAAAATGGAATATACCCAGATGGAAGATAGCCTGAGCGAGGTGGCGCAGGAGTTTAGCCGCCGTGGACATTTGCCCATCGACCTGGATTGCGCTGGCTGGCAATGTAAGCTCAAGCCTAACGAGCAGATTCACGTCATGCACATCATCCGGGAAGCGCTGAATAATGCGGTAAAGCACGCCCATGCCAACCGCATTACAATCCGGCTCAGCAGTAGTCTGGACAGCGGTGAGGCGATCATCGCTGTTAGCGACAACGGCGTCGGCCTACCCGCTCACCTCGAGCGCGAGAATCATTTTGGTCTCAGCATCATGCGCGAACGGGCCCGCCATTTGAGCGGTACTCTGGACCTGGAATCCCAGCCTGCCGGCGGCTTGCATGTACAACTACGATTTATGCCAGCCGCGCACCGCCCGTCCCCGACTGAACACACGCATGAGGCACGATATGCTTGACGAAACTCAGACCATCCTGGTTATTGACGACCATCCGCTGATGCGCCGAGGGATTCTGCAACTCATCGCCATGGAGGGTTCTCTGCGGCTGGTCGGTGAGGCCGGCAACGGTCAGCAGGGGCTGGAATTAGCCTGCCAGTTGCAGCCCGACTTGATTTTACTTGATCTGAATATGCGTGGTTTAAGCGGTTTGGATACTTTGAAAGCGATCAAGGCTGCTGGTCTGGACGTGCGGGTGATCATCCTTACCGTCTCCGATAGCGAAGACGATGTGGTCTCAGCGCTGCGGGCGGGCGCCGATGGTTACCTGCTCAAGGACATGGAGCCAGAAGACGTATTGCACAGCCTGAAGATCGCCGCGCAAGGCCGGATGGCGCTCGGCGAACGGGTTGCAGAAATTCTGGCTAATTCTCTGCGCCACGAAAGCCAGCCCAAGCCGGCGGGCAGCGTCGGATTAACCGAACGGGAACAGAAAATCCTCTCACTGATCGCCGTCGGCCATAGCAACAAGCTGATTGCTCGCGAACTGAAAATCACTGAAGGCACGGTGAAGGTGCATGTCAAACACTTGCTGAGCAAGCTCGATCTGGATTCGCGGGTTGAGGCGGCGATTTGGGCGGTCAAGAACGGTCTTCGCAAATAAATGTCTTCAGAATGATAATTTCTACCCATCCGCTCATCTCTCCGTTGCCCGCTGCACCAGCGCCCAGTGCAAGCCGGCAATGAGGTCGGACTGAGTAATCATACCTACCAGCTTGTCGTTGGTATCAACCACCGGTAGATGATGAAAGCCAAAGTCAGACAACATAGGCACCAACTCTAGCAAGGGCTGGTCTTCACGCACCGTCTTGACCGTCCGGGTCATAACATTCTCGACCCGTGGTTCGTTCCCGGATTGCCCGGATAACCAAACAGCCAAGGTGTGTGCATCCTGTTGTAATCCTTCAATTGGAATGTGTTTAAGCAAATCTACAAGAGTGATCACTCCCACCAATTGTCCGATGTGATCGAGCACAGGCAACGCCCCAACCTTGTGCTGGCGCAATAGGCGCCAAGCCTCGCCTGCCCACTGCAGGGAAGAAATAGTCACCAATTCACGGGACATCACGGATGCACAGTTGAGTTCACCAAACACCCGAGTTATCGCATTATCTTCTGCCTGCGCCATCAGGCGCTGCAATTCGGCGGCGCCGATATCCGGCATCACCTGTTCCTTGGCCAGCGCCGCGCGCACGTCCTCGGCCCGCACCCCAGTACGCGCAGTGGGTAGCGGATTGCCTACCCCGTGCGGGTCGGGCATGGGCGAGCGCGGCGGATGCGGATAAGCGCGGCCGAGGAGGCGATTGAGACCCCAGGCCAACGCCAACAACAAAATGGCGTTGAGGGCTACCGGGGTGAGTAAGTAGCCGTAACCGAATTGCTGTACTTCGTGGTGGGCCAGGATGGGGATGAGCGCAGCAGCCCCACCCGGTGGATGCAGGCAATGCAAGCGAAGCATGGCGAAGGTAGCCAGAAAAATAGCAAGGCCACAGGCCAGCAGGGGAGGCTCAACCCAACGCGCCAGGGTAATCCCGATGGTGATGCTGATCAGTTGACCACCGATAAAGGGCCAAGGCTGAGCCAATGGGCTAGTGGGCAAGGCCAGCAGAATAATGGCCGATGCGCCCATCGAGGCAATCAGCACCGGCGCCAAGGCGCCAGGCGCCAGTAGAGTAGAGAGGATGCCGGTGAGCAGCACCGCCACACCGATAGCAACAGCGGCGCGTAATGCTTCCCGCGTAGAAAGCGGTGGGGTGTCCGGTAAGCAACTCTGGAGAAAAGCAAACATATGGTTCTATTAAACCAGAGGCGTGAGAGGTATCCCCAGGTACTTCGGAATACCTCCAAGGAGGTACTATTCTTTCAAGGGTTTTCCAAACACCCAGGTTGTTTTTACATAAAAATAATACAAAACAATTAGTTAATAGAAAAAAATCAAGTACTCTAAAAGAGGTAAATATCCAGCGCAAACGCCTGAAGCCCAGAAAAAACCTTGATTTTCATCAAGCTATTACCCTCTGCTTAAACGTAATATTGCGACCGCAGCATTCTCGTGAGGTCCGCAATGGCTACGCTCAAACAAAAACAAGTTTCCGTTCTGACGATGAGCACTCTGGCCTTCGCGGTGAATTTCGCCGTGTGGGTCATGTTTTCCGTCATCGGGATCAAGATTAAAAGCGAACTCAATCTTAACGAAACCGAATTCGGCCTGTTGGTGGCGACGCCGATTCTGACCGGCTCTCTGGTGCGCTTGCCCTTAGGGCTGTTGACCGACCGCTACGGCGGAAGAATCGTGTTCTTCATCCAGATGCTCCTGGTGTCGATTCCGACCTGGCTGGTCTCCTACGCCACCGAGTATTGGCAATATCTGGTGCTGGGCCTGTTCGTCGGGCTGGCCGGCGGCTCCTTCGCGGTCGGCATCGCCTACACCTCGACCTGGTTCAGCAAGGAGCGGCAGGGCACGGCGATGGGCATTTTCGGGGCCGGCAACGCCGGGTCGTCGCTGACCAAGTTTATCGCCCCGCTGATCATTGCCGCGTTCGGCGGCGCTTGGCAGATGGTGCCCAAAATTTACGCCGTCGCCATGGTGGTGATGGCGGCGCTGTTCTGGTTCTTCACCTACACCGACCCGCTGCATGAGAAAGACGCTCAGCAGAATCGGTCCCGCCAGACCCTCGGTCAACAGCTCACGCCGCTGCTCGATGCCCGGGTGTGGCGCTTCGGTCTGGCTTACGCTTTCGTTTTCGGCGCGTTCGTGGCCATGGCGCTGTGGCTGCCCAAGTACTACGTCGGCGAATACGGCCTGCCGTTGGCTGCCGCCGCCTTCCTGACCATCTTCTTCGACCTGCCTTCCGGGGCGATTCGCGCCTTGGGTGGCTGGGCCTCCGATAAATGGGGCGGCAATACCGTGACCTGGTGGGTGCTGTGGGTCAGCCTGATTTGCCTGTTCCTGCTCAGCTATCCGCCCACCACCCTGATCATTCACGGCATCAAGGGCGAGGTGGCGGTCAACCTGGGCGTGGGCATCGTGCTGTTTACGGCGCTGGTGTTCATCGTCGGCCTGGCGCAGGGTTTTGGCAAGGCCAGCGTCTATCGCAGTCTGGCCGATCATTATCCCACCCAGATGGGCGTGGTTGGCGGCATCGTCGGCCTGATCGGCGGGATGGGCGGCTTTGTCCTGCCGATCATGTTTGGCGTCGCCGCCGACGCTGTTGGCGTGCGCAGCAGTTGCTTCATGCTGATGTTTCTGCTGGTGGTGGTCACCATGATCTGGACCTGGGTGGCCGAGAACAATGAGCGCGAAGCCATCCTGGAGCGGCATGCCGACGTCCGCGCCGAACTGGTGGGTGCCGAACTCATCGAGCGGGCGCGGCCACGTCGGCATCTGTTGATCGACTGGCGGCCGGATGACGAGACGTTCTGGGAGAAGACCGGCCGGCGGATCGCCAACCGCAACCTGTGGCTGTCGATGCCCGCCCTATTGCTGGCCTTCGCGGTCTGGGTGGTGTGGAGCGTGATCGTGGTCGAGCTGCCGCACGTCGGCTTTAAGTTCACCACCAACCAACTGTTCTGGCTAGCGGCGCTGCCGGGGCTATCGGGGGCGTTTTTCCGGGCGTTGTACTCGTTCGTGGTGCCGATCTTCGGCGGTCGCAACTGGACCGTGTTCAGCACCGCACTGCTGTTGCTGCCGACTTTGTGGATCGGCGTTGCGGTGCAGGATATCAACACCAACTACGCGGTGTTCGTGGTCATCGCCCTGCTATGCGGCCTTGGGGCGGGCAACTTTTCCTCCAGCATGGCCAACATCAGCTTCTTTTATCCGCAGCGGTTGCAAGGCACCGCGCTGGGCCTGAACGGTGGCATTGGCAACCTGGGCGTTGGACTGGCGCAGCTCATTGCGCCCATCGCCGTCTACAGCGGAGCGCTGCTGATTCTGGGCGGCAACGCGCAAAGCCATACCGATGGCGGGGTAACCACCCAAATCTGGGTACAGAACGCCGGCTTCATCTGGGCGCCGTTCATCGTCGCCGCCGCCGTCGCCGCCTGGTTCGGCATGGACAACATCGCCAGCGTCAAGGCCGGTTTCGCTGAGCAGGTGGCGATCTTCAAGCACAAGCATCAGTGGTTGATGAGCTGGCTCTATACCGGCACCTTCGGTTCGTTCATTGGTTTGGCGGTCAGCTTCCCGATGCTGGTCAACACTGAGTTCCCCGGGGTGGATGCTTTCAAATTCGCCTTCATCGGTCCGTTGCTCGCGGCGCTGGTGCGGCCCATTGGCGGCTGGCTGTCCGACCGCCGGGGTGGCGCACCGATCACCTTCTGGAGCTTTGTCGTCATGGCGGTGGCTGCTCTGGCTTCCGTGGCGTTTCTGCCAGCGGCGGATAGCGGCGGTCATGCGGTCGGTTTCGTGGCGATGTTCCTGATTTTGTTTCTCGGCGCCGGGATCGGCAACGGCTCCACTTTCCGCATGATCCCGACCATCTTCCGCACCTTGCACGAGCGGGAGGTGATGGATCGCAACGATGCGGCGGCGCTGGAACAGGCGCGGCGCGTCGGTGCCACCGAGGCCGCCGCCACCATGGGCTTCAGCTCGGCGGTTGCGGCTTTCGGCGGGTTCTTCATCCCAATTGCCTGCGGCGCCTCGATCAATCTGACCGGCAGTCCCCAAGGCGCGCTGATCTTCTTCAGCCTGTTCTACCTGACCTGCCTGTGGATCACCTGGCGGTGGTATTCCGGCAAGGAGGCGGAGGCGCCCTGTTGATGAGCTACCTCTTATCCCAACCTTTCTCCCTCAAGGGGAGAAGGATTTTAGAACCTCTGTTTTTGCGATGGAGCATCTTCGTATGACCGAACACAACCCTCGAACATGGTTGAGCGTCTGGACTCCAGAAGATCCGGGGTTCTGGGAAACTACCGGCAAAAGTCTGGCTTGGAAGACGCTGACTATCACCACCCTGAATCTGATGATGGCTTTCATCGTCTGGTTCATGATCAGCGCCCTGGTGGTGCGCCTGCCCAACATCGGCTTCAAGCTGACGCCGACCCAGTTGTTCTGGCTGGCGGCCATGCCGGGGCTGGCCGCCGGCATCCTGCGCGCCATCCACACCTTCCTGATTCCGCTGTACGGCACCCGCCATGTTGTGGCTTTCTCTACCCTGTCGTTGCTGATTCCGGCGCTGGGCTGGTTCTTTGCGATTCAGGATCCGACCACGCCTTACTGGGTGTTGTTGCTGCTGTCGTTCTTGGCGGGGCTGGGCGGCGGCAATTTCAGCTCCTTCATGCCCTCGACCAGCCTGTTTTTCCCGAAACGCCTGCAAGGCACGGCGCTGGCGATTCAGGCTGGCATCGGCAATTTCGGCGTCAGCGTAGTGCAATTCGTCACGCCGTGGATCATCGGTTTTGCGCTGTTCGGCACGCTGGCCGGCGTGTCTCAAACCTTCGTTCCTTCCGCACCGGGCGCTGCTACCAAGCCGATGTGGTTGCAAAACGCGGCGTTGATTTACGTACCGTTCATCGTGGTGTTCGCCATCGCCGCCTGGACGATGCTGAAGTCGGTGCCGGTGCGGGCCAACTTCCGCGAGCAACTCGACATTTTCCACTTCAGCAACCGGCACGGCTTCTGGATGACCTCGCTCTACATCATGACTTTCGGCTCGTTCTCCGGCTTCGCCGCCACCTTCCCGTTGATGATCAAGCAGATGTATACGGTGTTGCCGGGTGGCCCGGACCCGCTGGCCTGGGCTTTCCTCGGCCCGTTGGTCGGGGCCGCCGCCCGGGTCGTGGCCGGCCCAATCTCCGATAAGTTAGGCGGCGCCATCGTGACGCATTGGTCCGGCATCGGCCTGCTGGCTTGCGCTATCGGCGTGACCTTCTACACCCATCCGACCTCGATGGAGCAGTTCCCGCTGTTCGTTGGGCTGATGCTGGGTGTGTTCTTCTTCAGTGGTTTCGGCAACGCCTCAACCTTCAAGCAGATGCCGATGATCTTCGAGCCGCGCCAGGCCGGCGGCATCATCGGCTGGACTTCGGCTATGGCCTCGTTCGGCCCGTTTATTTTCGGAATGCTGATTGGCTGGTCGTTCGCCGCCACCGGTTCGCCGAATGCTTTCTTCTACGGCGTGGCGGTGTTTTACCTGTTCAACATCGTGATCAATTGGTGGTTCTACGCCCGTAAAGGGGCGGAAAAACCGTGCTGAGTGAAGTGAATAGTGCATAGCGAATTAGTGAATAGCACTCGCTCATCGCTGATAAAACGAGGTTCATCATCATGAGTCATTTTCTCGACCGGCTGAATTTTTTCAAAAAAGTCACCGATACTTTTTCTGGCGATCACGGCATCGTTACTCAAGAGGATCGCGGCTGGGAGGACGCCTATCGCGCCCGCTGGCAACACGACAAGATCGTGCGCTCCACACACGGGGTGAACTGTACCGGCTCCTGTAGCTGGAAAATCTACGTCAAAAACGGGCTGGTCACCTGGGAAACCCAACAGACCGACTACCCGCGCACCCGTGACGATTTACCGAACCACGAGCCACGCGGCTGCCAGCGTGGCGCGTCCTACAGTTGGTATCTCTACAGCGCCAACCGGGTGAAATACCCGATGGTGCGCGGCCGACTTTTGAAACTGTGGCGCGAGGCGCTGGCGCAGAAGAAAGACCCGGTGGACGCCTGGGCTTCCATCGTCGAAGACCCGGCCAAGGCTGCCGAGTACAAGACCATGCGCGGGTTGGGCGGCTTCGTCCGCGCCAGTTGGGAAGAAGTGAACCCGATCATCGCCGCCGCCAACGTCTACACTGCCAAACAGTACGGTCCGGACCGCATTTACGGTTTCTCGCCGATTCCGGCGATGTCGATGGTGTCCTACGCCGCTGGCTCCCGCTATCTGTCGCTGATTGGCGGCGCTTGCGGCAGCTTCTATGACTGGTACTGCGACCTGCCGCCCGCCAGCCCGATGATCTGGGGCGAGCAGACCGACGTGCCGGAATCGGCGGACTGGTACAACTCCACCTTTCTGATGATGTGGGGTTCCAATGTCCCGCAGACCCGCACCCCCGACGCGCACTTCATGACCGAGGTGCGCTACAAGGGTGCCAAGATCGTAGTGGTCTGCCCGGATTATTCGGAAGCCTCCAAATTCGCCGATGTCTGGCTGCATCCCAAGCAGGGCACCGACGCTGCTGTCGCCATGGCGATGGGTCACGTCATCCTGCGCGAGTTCCATCTCGACGGTCAGAGCGAGTACTTCAACAAGTACGTGCGCGAGACCACCGACTTCCCCTATCTGGTGATGCTCGACCCGCGTGAG
Source organism: Candidatus Contendobacter odensis Run_B_J11 (assembly GCF_000531125.1). Lineage (GTDB taxonomy): Bacteria > Pseudomonadota > Gammaproteobacteria > Competibacterales > Competibacteraceae > Contendibacter > Contendibacter odensensis. The sequence goes on from NZ_CBTK010000261.1 coordinate 8,356, forward strand.
GACGGCAACTATGTCAACGGTCGTTTCCTGCGCGCTTCAGACCTCGCTGATAGCGCCGGCCAGGCGAATAATGCCGATTGGAAGACGTTGGCCTTCGACGAGAATAGCGGCAATTTGATCGTTCCCAATGGCTCCATCGGGTTCCGCTGGGGCGAAAAAGACGGCATGGTCGGCAAGTGGAATCTGGAAGCCAAGGAATCGCTGGCGGGCGCAAAGACCCAGTTGCGCCTATCGGTGAACGAGATTAAGGATGCCGTCGCGCCAGTGGCCTTCCCGTATTTTGGCGCCACTCAGCATCCGCACTTCACTTGCACCCAGCACGACGCGATTCAGGTTCGCCACGTCCCGGCCAAGAAAATCAAACTGGCTGATGGCCGCGAGGCGCTGGTCGCGACGGTCTACGATCTGACGCTCGCCAATTACGGCCTCGACCGTGGCCTTGGCGGCGGCAACATCGCTCAGAGTTATGACGATGACGTGCCTTACACCCCGGCCTGGCAGGAAAAAATCACCGGCGTTCCCCGCGCCCAGATCATCGCGGTCGCCCGCCAGTTCGCCGAGAACGCCGACAAGACTCACGGCAAGTCGATGATCATCATCGGCGCGGCGATGAACCACTGGTATCACATGGACATGAATTACCGGGGCGTCATCAACATGCTGATGATGTGCGGGTGCGTCGGGCAGAGCGGCGGCGGTTGGGCGCACTACGTGGGTCAGGAGAAGTTGCGGCCGCAAACCGGCTGGACGGCGCTGGCCTTCGCGCTGGATTGGCACCGCCCGCCCCGGCATATGAACTCCACTTCGTTCTTCTACATTCACAGCAGCCAGTGGCGCTACGAAAAACTGGCGATGAGCGAAATTCTCTCGCCGCTAGCCGATCCGAAGCAGTGGCAAGGGACGCAGATCGATTACAACGTGCGCGCCGCGCGCATGGGCTGGCTGCCGACCGCGCCGCATTTCGACGCCAATCCGCTGAAACTGGCGAAGGCTGCCATCGAGGCGGGCAAGACTCCGGCTGAGTATGTGGTCGAAAACCTCAAGTCCGGCAAAGTCGATTTCGCGTTCGCCGATCCCGACAATCCGGTCAACTTCCCGCGCAACCTGTTCGTGTGGCGCTCCAACCTGCTGGGCTCTTCGGGCAAGGGCCACGAATACTTCCTCAAGTATCTGCTGGGCACGACGCATGGCGTACAGGGCAAGGATTTGGGCAAGGATGGCGGCGAGAAACCGATGGAAGTCAAATGGCGCGATGCGGCGCACGGCAAGCTGGATCTGCTGGTCACGCTGGATTTCCGTATGTCCACGACCTGCATGTATTCCGACATTGTGCTGCCGACGGCGACCTGGTACGAGAAGAACGACCTCAACACCTCCGATATGCACCCGTTTATCCATCCGCTGTCGGCGGCGGTGGACCCCGCGTGGGAGTCGCGGACCGACTGGGATATTTTCAAAGGCATCGCGAAAACCTTCTCGGAAGTCTGCGTTGGACATCTGGGAGTGGAGAAGGACATCGTCGCGCTGCCGACCTTGCACGACACCCCAACCGAACTGGCGATGCCCGACGTGCGCGACTGGAAGAAGGGCGAATGCGACTTAATCCCTGGCAAGACCGCGCCAAGCTTGGTCGTGGTCGAGCGCGATTATCCCAACACCTATCAGAAATTCACCTCGGTTGGCCCGCTGCTGGACACGCTCGGCAATGGCGGCAAGGGCATCGGCTGGAACACGCAGGATGAAGTCGCCGCGCTGGCGACGCTGAATCATACGGTGCTGGAGGAGGGGGTCGCCAAGGGCCGCCCCCGGATTGAGACGGATATCGACGCCGCTGAAATGGTCATGATGCTGGCGCCGGAGACCAACGGCCATGTCGCGGTCAAAGCTTGGGAGGCGCTGAGCAAGATCACTGGCCGCGATCATACCCATCTGGCCCTGCCTAAAGAACACGAAAAGATCCGCTTCCGCGACATCCAGGCGCAGCCGCGCAAGATCATCTCCTCGCCCACTTGGTCGGGACTGGAAGATGAGAAGGTTTCGTACAACGCGGGCTACACCAATGTCCACGAACTGATCCCGTGGCGCACCGTCACCGGTCGCCAGCAGTTCTATCAGGATCACTTGTGGATGCTCGGTTTCGGCGAAGCGATGTGCGCTTACCGACCGCCGGTGGATATGAAGACTATCGATCCGATCATTGGCAAGAAGCCGAATGGCAACCCGGAAATCGTGCTGAATTTCATCACCCCGCATCAGAAGTGGGGCATCCACAGCACCTACACCGACAATCTATTGATGCTCACCCTGTCGCGTGGCGGTCCGATCATCTGGATATCCGAGGCAGACGCCAAGAAGGCGGGTATCGAGGATAACGACTGGATCGAAGCCTACAACGTCAACGGCGCGATTGCGGCGCGGGCGGTGGTCAGCCAGCGGGTGCCGGAAGGCATGTCGATGATGTACCACGCTCAGGAAAAGATCGTGAACACGCCCGGCTCCGAAACCACCGGCACGCGGGGCGGCATTCACAATTCCGTCACCCGCACCGTGCTGAAGCCGACCCACATGATCGGCAGTTACGCCCAGCAGAGCTACGGCTTCAACTACTACGGCACCGTCGGCGCTAATCGTGACGAGTTCATCGTCGTCCGCAAAATGGACAAGGTCGATTGGCTGGATGACGAGACTCCCTCTGAAGCCTCAACTGTGGAGGCGCATTAATCATGAAAGTACGCGCGCAAATCGCCATGGTCCTGAACCTGGATAAGTGCATTGGCTGTCACACCTGTTCCGTGACCTGCAAGAACGTCTGGACCTCGCGGGACGGGATGGAATACGCCTGGTTCAATAACGTCGAGACCAAGCCCGGCATCGGCTATCCCAAGGAGTGGGAGAGCCAGAAGAAGTGGAATGGAGGCTGGACATTGCGCAAGGACGGCAAGATCGAGCCAAAGCAGGGGAGCCGGTGGCGGATTCTGGCCAACATCTTCGCCAATCCTGATTTGCCGGCGATTGATGACTACTACGAGCCGTGGGATTACGACTACGCGCATTTGCAGAACGCGCCGGAATCGAAGGCCATGCCGACCGCCCGCCCGCGTTCGGCAATCAGCGGCGAGCGGATGGAGAAGATTCTGTGGGGGCCGAACTGGGAGGAAATCCTCGGCACCGAGTTCGCCAAGCGCTCCAAGGATTACAACTTTGAGAAGGTGCAAAAAGAGATTTACGGCGAGTTCGAGAACACCTTCATGATGTACTTGCCGCGCCTGTGTGAGCACTGCCTGAACCCGGCTTGCGTCGCTTCGTGCCCCAGCGGCGCGATCTACAAGCGCGAGGAGGATGGCATTGTCCTGATCGATCAGGACAAGTGCCGGGGCTGGCGGATGTGCGTGTCCGGTTGTCCGTACAAGAAGATTTACTACAACTGGAACACCGGCAAATCGGAGAAGTGCATCTTCTGCTATCCGCGCATCGAATCCGGCCAGCCGACGGTGTGTTCGGAGACCTGCGTGGGCCGCATCCGTTACCTGGGCGTGCTGCTCTATGATGCCGACCGGATCGAGCAGGCCGCCAGCGTCGCTGATGAGCAGAGTTTGTATCAGGCGCAACTCGACATGTTCCTCAACCCGTTCGACCCGATGGTGCAGACTGAAGCGCGAGAGGCCGGCATTCCTGAGGCGTGGCTGCAAGCGGCCCAGGATTCGCCGGTCTACAAGATGGCGATGGACTGGAAGATCGCCTTTCCGTTGCATCCCGAATACCGCACCTTTCCGATGGTCTGGTACGTGCCGGCGCTGTCGCCGATTCAGGCCCGCGCTGAGGCCGGCCAGATCGGGATGAATGGCATCCTTCCCGATGTCGGCTCGCTACGAATTCCGCTGAAATATCTCGCCAACCTGTTGACCGCCGGCGATGAAAAGCCGGTCAAGCTGGCGCTGGAGCGGATGCTGGCGATGCGGGCCTATATGCGCGCCAAAACGGTGGATGGCGAAATTCGGGATGAGGTGCTGAAGGCGGTCAATCTGCGGATCGATCAGGTAGAGTCGATGTACCGCTACCTGGCGATTGCCAACTATGAAGATCGCTTCGTGATACCGACCTCACACCGCGAATACGCCAGCGCCACCTATGACGCTTTCGGCGAACGCGGCGGTTGCGGCTTCAGCTTTGGCAATGGCTGCTCGCCGGGGACGGATAAGACTAACCTGTTCGGCGGCAAGAAGGTGACGACTCGTCGGGCGATTCCGATCCGGGTTGAACCGGCAGGAAAGTAGGGGAGGTTGCACCGTGAAAACACTGAAAGTCTTATCGGCCCTGTTGAGCTATCCACAGCCGGAGATGCAGGCCGCGCTGGGTGAAATGGGGGATGCGCTCGCCAGAGAAAATCTGTTGCCGGTGCGGGAGTATTCGGCGCTGCTGGCGTTGATGAATCGGTTGGCCTCCACCCCGCTGATGACATTGCAGGAGCAGTATGTGGCGTCGTTTGATCGGGGCCGGGCGCTGTCGCTGTATCTGTTCGAGCACGTTCACGGCGAATCGCGGGATCGCGGCCAGGCGATGGTGAATCTGCTGGAGGCATATCGCCAGCACGGCTTCGCCCTCAACGCCCGCGAGTTGCCCGACTATATTCCGCTGTTTCTGGAATATCTGGCGCAACGGCCAGGGGGAGAAGCGCTGGATTCGCTAACCGACGCCATGCACGTCATGACCTTGATCGGCGCGCGGCTGACCGAACGGGGCAATGATTATCACGTCGTGTTCGACGCCCTCGCTGCGCTGGTGGGTGAACCGGCGGACATTGAAGACATTCGGCGGCAGGCGGCGACCGAGGGTCCCGATGAGACGGTGGTGAATATGGACAAGATATGGGAAGAGGAGGCGGTGACGTTTCTGGCGAATCAGGACGGTTGCGGCATCAACCGCCCCATGCCAGGCGCGGCGCAGCCGGTGCAATGGGTTCCCCGGCCCGGTTCCATTCAACAGCCGGCCCACTCTCGCTAAACGATCCCCCCTCTCCCGCCAGGAGAGGGGTTGGGGAGAGGGCGATTTTCCATCATTCGAGGCAAACGATCATGAGTTACCTGGATACCCTGTTTTTTGGCGTCTATCCCTATCTGGCTGGCGCGGTGTTCCTGTTTGGCAGTCTGGTGCGGTTTGACCGTGACCAGTTCACCTGGAAAGCCCATTCCAGCCAGATTTTGAACAAGAAGGACATGCGGCTGGCCAGCAATTTGTTCCATGTTGGCATCATCCTGCTGTTTTTCGGCCACTTCTTCGGGATGTTGACGCCGCTGGAAATTTTGCACGCCATCGGCGTTTCCGCCAGCGCCAAGCAAGTGCTGGCGGTGGTCGCGGGTACGATCTTCGGCGTGATGTGTTTTATCGGCTTGACGATGCTGGTGAAGCGGCGGCTGACCGATCCACGGGTGCGGGCGACCAGCACCCGAATGGACATTTTCATCCTGCTGCTGCTGTATGTGCAGTTGATTCTCGGCCTGCTGACCGTGCCGGTGTCGCTGATGCACCTGGACGGCCACAACATGCTCAATTTGATGGCCTGGGCGCGGAATGTCGTGACCTTCGATCCGGCGGAAGCGGTCGCCGCCGTGAGTGAAATCGGCTTCCTGTTCAAACTGCACATGGTGCTGGGCATGACGGTATTTCTGGTGTTTCCGTTCAGCCGCCTGGTGCATATCTGGAGCGCGCCGGTCACTTATCCCGCCCGGCCCTATCAGGTGGTGCGGCAGCGCTGATTCGACTTGAATCCTTCTCCTGAACAAGGGGAAGGATTCGCGTTCAATAACCAAGGTCAACAGCTCTGAGGTCTCCTGCGTGCCTATCCCGTCTGGTTCAAACATCCTCGCCCCTGATCCCTCTCCAAAAGGGTGGGGGGAAAACGCTCCGCTGGTGGACCGGTTCGGTCGCTCGGTGAACTACGTGCGGTTTTCCGTGACTGACCGCTGTGATTTCCGCTGTGTCTACTGCATGAGCGAGCGGATGACGTTTCTGCCACGGGCTAAGGTGTTGACGCTGGAGGAGCTGGCGACGCTGGGTCGAGCCTTTGTGGAACTGGGGGTCCGCAAGATTCGCATCACCGGCGGCGAGCCGCTGGTGCGGCAGAACGTGCTATGGCTGCTCCAGCAACTGGGCCGATTGCGCGATCACGGCTTGGCGGAGCTGGTGCTGACGACCAACGGTTCGCAGTTGGAACGGATGGCGGCGGAGTTGAAAGCGGCTGGAGTGGCGCGGATCAATATCAGCCTGGACAGCCTTGATCCGGAACGCTTCCGCCGGATTACTCGCGTTGGCGAACTGGATACGGTGTTGCGCGGCATCCGTTCGGCTCAGGCCGCCGGTTTTCAGCGCCTCAAGCTGAATGCGGTGATCCTGAAAGGCCGCAATCATGATGAAGTGGCGGCGCTGGCGCGCTTCGCCATCGAGAATGGGCTGGATATCAGCTACATTGAGGAAATGCCGCTGGGCGCGATGGGCGATCATGACCGCGCTGAACTTTATTATTCCAGCGATGCGATTCGCGCCGATCTGGCGCGGGTTTTCACCCTCACGCCGACCACTGAAAGTAGCGGCGGACCTTCCCGCTATTACCGAGTTTCGGGAACCGACAGCCGCATCGGTTTTATCTCGCCGCACAGCCACAACTTCTGCGGCGATTGCAACCGTGTGCGGGTTTCCGCTGAAGGTCGGTTGCTGTTGTGTCTGGGGCAGGAACATTCGGTGGACTTGCGCCACGTCCTGCGCGCTCATCCCGGCGACCACGAACGGCTGAAACAGGCGATTGTCACTTCGATGGATATCAAGCCGCGCGGCCACAATTTTCAACTCGGCGGCCAGCCGGTGATTCTGCGTTATATGAGCCATACCGGCGGCTGAAACCGATCACGACGGGCGCATGATGCTCTCGCCAAACTGGCCGCTTGCGCTCTGCTGCCAGATAAAGCTGTAGACTTTCTTTGCCGCTTCTTCCTTGTCAGCAACCGAAAATGTTGGGCTGGGTAGCCATGAATAGAGATGATCCAGGATGAACACTTCTACCTCGGCTTGGGTCTGCGCCTTCTGTGTCCACTGATCGAGCGGGGCGAGGAGATTTTGTAGTGCGTGAAGCAACTCTTGACTGGCCTTCTTAATCTGATCTTTTTCGATTGTGTTCAGTTTTTCTTTTTTAAGTAAATCGAACAGCGCCAGTTCTTCTTCGCTCAAGCCTTCTTCTACCGCCCGGCGTTGTTCAGCGTCCAGGCTATTGGCGAGATCGACCAGCTTGGCGAAGGTTTCTTCAAGAGTGACGCGATCCTTTTCCCGATTGTAGTCAGCGATAATTTCCTGATAGCGCTTGTTGTAATCCATGCGCTCTGGGTTATGCGCCAGCATCGTAGCGAGCTTTTGCTCAACAATGTCACGGATGCTTTGTAGTGCGGTGGCTTTCCGCTTCACTTTTTTGGCGAATTCATCCCGCAACTTTTCCAGGTCAATTTGGCTCAAGTCGTAGAATTTAGGTTCGTCAGAAACCTGCTCATAGGTTTGGGTGCGGATGGCTTCGTTGACGATGCGATGCAATGCTTTGAGTAATTCTGATACGTCGGCGGTGTCGCGCCGCTCGGTTAGTTTCTTGTAGAGGGCTTCAAGATTGTCATGCCGCTCAGCGTAAACGACAGTAGCGGGTTCACTTACCAGCGCCTTGAAACGACTGAACACCTGCCGGACCAGAATCTTGAAGCGGCATTGGGCTTCGTCGGAGGTATAGACCGCCTCTTCCGCGTCGGCAAAAGCAGTGGTCCGAATAAAACCTTTCGCGCCGATCAGTCGGGCCGGGTTGAAACCCAAATTCCGCAAGTGGGCTTCGGTTTCCTCGATAGCCTCCAGCAGGGCTTTGACTCGATCTTCCACGGTCCCGATGATTTCCTCGCCTTGGGTGTGATTGTCGCCCAAAGCATATTGGGCTAAAGCTTCGCGCAGGCTTTTAAGCATCCCGTTGTAATCTACGATCAGCCCGAAGTCCTTGTCGGGATAGCACCGATTGGCGCGGGCGATGGCCTGCATCAGGGTATGCGCCTTCATCGGCTTGTCGAGATAGAGGGTCGAGAGGCATTCCACATCGAAGCCGGTCAGCCACATCGCGCAAACGATGGCGATCCGAAAGGGATGCGCTGGATTCTTGAAGGCGGATTCCACGTCGACCCGCTGGCCGTCCGCTGTCTCAAAGCCACGTTTCATGATCGTGCGGTGAGGGATGATGTCAAAGCCCCACTGCTTGAAGTCAGCGACTTCGTTTTGCGCCTCGCTGATGATGATTTCGATAAGCGTCTCGTCCAGCCATTTCGCTTTGGCCCGTAGCCGGTCGCGCTGGGCGTGAAGAAGCTGCCGGGCGTCGGCGTCCCGTTCCATGACGATGGCCGCTTCCTTGGTGGCGATCTCGCTACTCACGGCGGTTTGTTTCTGTCGCCAGTGTGGTTCAATCTGCTGGAACATTCGGGCGCAGGTGATCTTGTCGATGCACACCAGCATGGATTTACCGGATTCCCAGCGGGTGGTGACGTATTCCACAAAATCAGCGGCAACCTTCTCTAACCGGTCATCGGCGGTGATGATTTCGTAATCCTTACCCAGCAATTTCTCCAACAGGGATCCTTGGTCTGGATTCAGGTCGGCTTTTTCAATAGCGTCGGCGATGCGGTCGTTAAGGTCGGTCCGGGTTAGTTTCAGTTTCTCGCCCCGGTTTTCATAGACCAGCTTCACCGTCGCGCCGTCTTCTTCGGAACGCTTGAAGTCATAGCAAGAGACATAATCGCCGAAGATGCGCCGGGTCAGGTGATCGTGTTTGAACAACGGGGTGCCGGTGAAACCCAGGAAGGCGGCGTTGGGCAGCGCTAAGCGCATGTTGCAGGCTAATTTGCCGGCTTGGGTGCGGTGCGCTTCATCGGAAATCACAATGATGTCGTCGCGGCGGCTGTAAGGCTGATCCGGCTTTACGTCCTGGTTGAATTTGTGGATCAGGCTGAACAGGTAGCGGTGGTTTTGCTGGAGTAGTTGCGCCAATGCTTGACCCGAACTCGCCCGTGGAGTGTTATCGTCAGCGATCCCACAGCCGGCAAAGGTGCGGTAAATCTGGCTATCCAGATCGTCGCGGTCAGTCATCAGCAGGAAAGTGAAGTTACCGTGAATCTGCCGCCGAACCTTTTCAGTAAAGAAGGCCATCGAGTAGGACTTGCCGCTGCCTTGGGTGTGCCAGAACACGCCCAGCTTGCCCAGCTCCGGGTGTGCCGGCTCCGGTAGCCGCACGGTGCGGGGTTCATCGGGCGCGGCCAGCGCCAGTAGCTCGCGGTCAGTGGCCTGTTCCCGATGCAGTTCAATGACGCGATAGCTCAGCCGTTTTTCCGGCGGGTATTCCAATTTCAGTGCTTCTTGGCGGATTACTGCCGCCACGGCATGGTTTACGCCAAGTACCTGGTGATTACGCGCCACCACCTTACGAGTTGCGCCCGGTTTGCTGGCGTCGAACAGGATGAAGTTCTCAACGATGTCCAGCAGTCGCGTCTTGTCCAACATCCCATTGAGCAACACTTCGGCGTCCACGTTGCCCGCGTCGCGTTCGTCGAGGCGCTTCCATTCCGCGAAGTGTTCCCACTGGCTGGTGATAGAGCCGTAGCGGGCGCGATGACCGTTGCTGACGACGAGAAAAGCGTTGTGGTGGAAGGCGTGGGCGATGACATGCTCGTCCAGATAATCTTTGAGGTTGCCCTCGAAGCCGGCGCGGATGTTTTTATAGATCGCTTTGAGTTCGATGAACACCAGCAGCAGGCCGTTGACGAAGCAGACTAAATCGGCGCGGCGGTTGTAGCCGGGGGCGCGCAGGCCCGTGAGCTTAAGTTCCCGCACCGCTAGAAAGCGGTTGTTGGCGGGATTGCGAAAGTCGATGACTTGGGCTTGGGCGTGGCGCAATTCGCCTTTGGCGTCGCGGTAGCTGACGGGTACGCCGTCACGGATCAGCCGGTAAAACGTCTGGTTGTGCTGAAGCAGGGAACGGGAGAAGTCGTAAGCAGTGAGCTGGCTCACCGCGTCATCAATCGCTTTGGGCGGTAAGAGGCGGTTGAGTTTGACCAGTGCGGCGCGTAAATCACGCTTCAACACCGTATCGCGAGTATCGGCGCGGCCTAGTGTGCCGTCCGGCCCGAATGTTTCCTGATTCCAGGCATAAACGCTGTCCCAACCCAAGACTTTTTCCAGATGTTCGGCGAAGGTAGCCTGTACCAGCCGGTCTTCGCTATTGATGTCGGTGTAGGCCATGGCTGAGGTTGCTAAGGTTTAGGCTTGGGTTACACGTTCACACCGCAATCTCGCCGCTCATCAGGCGCGGCAGTAGCAAATCGCGGGCGGCGCGGAGTTTTTGGTTTATCTCTTCGAGTTTGTTTAGTTGCTCGTGGATCAGTGCGACTGTTTCCAAGAAAGCGTGAAAGATAGTAACTGCTGGAATAATCAATGGGCGGCTATAAGCCAAATTTCGATTGAGACCAGGAACGGCTACATCGGTACTGATGAAGTGCATGTGCTTGAGCGCATAATATAGGTAGAGATTACTTGTTACGGTGTCAATAAAATAAACCGTGTCAATCGGGTAGAAATTCTTAGCACACCAATATACGCTACCGACATTACCCTTGCGGCCTAAGATGATTCCCGGCCCTTCCACAAGCGATTTATTGTGTGTACCGACAACACCACTTGAGCCATAAACAGGGAAAGGCCCATCTATACGATCATCAGCTTTTAGCGCCTTGCCGTAATTAAGTATCACTTGGTTACCGAGTGTTTTCCGCTCCCACCCCTCCGGCACACCATCAATAATTCGCGTATGTTCATAGCCAGGAAAGCGCAGCCGCACGAACCATTCCCGATAGAGCAGCCGCGCCGATCCTTCCAATAACGTCATTCGGCGGCGGTTGTTTTCAATGAGGTCGTCGTAGGCGGAGAGGGTAGAGGCGATTTGGTTTTGAACTTCGATTGATGGATACCGGATTGGTAGCCCGGCTACGATTCCAGCGCTGAGATTGAGCATCGTTGTCCCAACAGCGTGTTGCTCTAACCACTGCACGATATGGTTTTGTTCCATAAAATAATAGAGAAACTCCGGCACAAGCTCTTTGCCGTTTACTTCAATCTTTAAGCAGCCAGTTCCACAGAGCCAACCCTCTTGCTCGATTCTAATAAACGCTCGCTTCGTTACATCACCTCGACGCGGCAACACAAGTGACCGTGACTTGATCTTATGGCGTTCAAGGCGGTTTGCAGTCTCTTCTGAGATTCTGGCTATGGATTCAAAGGAAACTCGCCCGTTTGCAATGTCTTTGGGCATGATGACTGGGACGCCATCAGATTGATAATCAGATTGATGGAGTTGTGATCCAAACGGTCCAGTCTGAATTAGCCCACCATCGCGTGTGGTGAGTTCTCCGAGTGAGGAGTTGCGCCAAGTCATACTCCCAACTCCTCAATTCCGCAACCGCTCCCTCCCCCCTTGCGGGGGAGGGCTGGGGTGGGGGGCGTTCTCTCCAACACCTCCAAAATCTGCATTAACACTCCCTCAGTTTGATTCAGCACTTCGTTATTCCAGAATCGCAGCACCTGAAATTCCTGTTCCGCCAGCCACTGATCCCGTCGGGCATCATAAACCTGTTGTTCCTGATGCTGACTGCCGTCAATTTCAATGATCAAGCGGCGCTCCAGACAAATAAAATCAACGATGTAAGAACCCATAGGCATTTGGCGACGGAAACGATAACCGGCGATTTGCCGTTGGCGCAGATGCTTCCAGAGATGCCGTTCAGCATTAGTCATGTTGGAGCGAAGTTCTCTTGCGCGCTCGGTTAGATGTGATTGGGTCATGCGGTTATTACCCCCCACCCCAGCCCTCCCCCGCAAGGGGGGAGGGTGACTTATTATTTAAGCGATGCTACTTATTTGGAAAAGAGCATCTCTTTACTTATTGTTTCAGCGCCAACTTCCGGCAATTCAAACCAGTGACCCCGTGCAAATGTTCGTCATTGCTCAATAACACCGCGCCGTATGTAATAGCGGTAGCAGCAATGATTGCGTCGGGGAGCTTGAGCCGATGGTCGCGACGTAGCCGGATCGCTTCTTCCTTGATGTCATGGCTCAGACCAATGATTTGAATGCTATCCAGAAAACGCAGCAACCTAGTTTCCTGATCAGTGACTAAGCCGGGGAATCCTCGTAACTCGATTTCTGAGATCATTGAAATCGCTATGCGGCCATGGGGCAGTGTTTCATCCAGCAATCCCTTTTGCAGATAGATGACCGCGTTGGTATCTAATATAAAGTTCAACGGTCCCACTCCCGATCCCATTCACTGCGCTGTTGGCGTTGCCATTCTACGGGATCATCCATCGGCCAGTTAATGGTTCCGGCAAACTGCATCAGCCGTTCTGAATCGTCTTTACTCTTCTCTGCTGCATCTACTGGCTCTGGCGCTAGGACGATAACCCTGGCCTTACGCCCAAAAAACTGACGGAATGCCTCCGGCAACTTGCCATCAGCGGGAATAACCATTTCCAATTCTATGGCCTGTAACATCACGTTCTCCTAAATCAGTTCCTCAAAATTCTGGGCAATTTTCGCCGCCAGTTCCACCGCTTCCCGATTTAGATCCATCAACTCCACATGAATGTCGCGGAAGGTCTGCTCGAAATCGAAGTCCTCATCCACTTCTGGCGGGGCAACGCCCACGTAGCGGCCCGGGGTCAAACTCCAATCAGCGGCTTCGATGTCAGCGCGGGTCACTACCTTGCATAAGCCCGGCACCGCTTGCATCTCAGCGTTGGGGAAACGGTCTTGCAGCCAGACGATTTGCCGGTGGAAATAGGCAACGGCCTTGAGTTGCTCCACCGCCTGTTTGCGCGCTTCCTCCAGTTGCTTGAGGCGTTTGGTGGCGAGGCGGCGATCATGAAATTCGGCGGCTTCTTCAAGCGCGGCCAATTCCTGCGCCAGTGGCCCACAGCGGGCGGCCAGCTTGTAAAGCAGGTCTACCTGTTTGACCAATCCCTTAATCCGAGTAGCCAGCGGCTCAAAGGCATGGCGGGCGGTGTGTTGGGCGGTGTTGGTGTCAAGTGGAACAGTGGCGTATCGATCACGAAATGCCGCCAGTTCTTTAAGCAATACAGCCCGGTCCGCGTCATAGGCGTACCGGGCTTCGGCCAGTTCCGCCAGTCCATCGGTCAGCGGCTGTTGCTGTTCTGGCGTGAGGGTCGTCAACGCCTTCACCCGCTCCATGAACTCGGCAAGCTGATCTTGTAGCGCCTTAAAGGTGGTCTCAAAGCGTTCCAGTTCACCGGGAACGGCAGCGGCTTCTTGGCAGACGGTGGCGAAATAGTCCCGCACCAAGGCCAAAAATCGCAGCGGCTGACCGCGATACAGCCAGACGATAGCGGTGAGATTGGCGAGTTGCTCCGGGCTAAAGTCGTAAATCTTACGGGTGACTTTGCGGTAAACCGTGCGGGCGTCGAGCATCAACACCGTATCGCGCCGCTCTGCCGGCTTCCCTTTGTCGAAATGCCACAATTCGCACGGCACGGTGCGGGTGTAGAAGAAGTTGGAGCGGATAGCGATCATCACGTCCACATCGCCGGTTTGTATGATCTTGCGGCGTACCTCCGCCTCGCCATGTCCGGCGCTGGACGCCTGCGATGACATCACGAAACCAGCCCGGCCTTTCGGCCCCAGATAACTCCAGAAGTAGGAAATCCACAGGTAGTTACCGTTGGAGACCGTCTCCTTGTTCTTGCTGGCGTCCCCTTCTTTTTTCTTGCCCGCGCCTTTGGTGGTGCCTGGCAATCCAAACGGCAGTCGGCGGTCGCCCTTCACCTTCTCGACATCCACCATATCCACATTAAACGGCGGATTCGCCATGACAAAATCACACCGACCGAACAGGCTGTGCTCATCCTGGTAGAAGGTGTTGGCCTCGCGGATATCGCCTTCCAGTCCATGCACGGCCAGATTCATCCGGGTTAAGCGAATCGTGGTCGCGGTCTTTTCCTGCCCGTAGAACGTGACTTTATGGCTGGTATCCTGACCCTGACGCTCAATAAAGTGACTGGATTGCACGAACATCCCCCCGGAACCGCAGGCCGGGTCGAAGACAATGCCATGGTCGGGTTCAATGACATTGACGAGGGTTTGCACCAGTGCGGGTGGAGTGAAGAATTCGCCATTGTCTTGCGCGCCCTGGATCGCGAACTTCATCAGGAAGTATTCGTAGATGCGGCCAAAGACATCGCCGCTGGCGTTACGCAGCACTTCACGGTCGAAAGTGCGCAACAGGTTTTCGAGTAAATCGCTCTCGAACTTGTCGTAATCCCTCGGTAACTGACCCCGCAGCGGCTCGAACTCCTCTTCAATGGCGTTCATCGCCTCGATCAGCGCCTCCGCCAGCTTGCCGTCCTTGGGCCGCTTGAGCAGCGTGTCATAGCGGGCCGGTTCGGGGAGCATCAGCGAGCGCCGTTTCTTGAAATCAATACTCTGCAAGGGCCGCTGGGGCATTTTGCCCGCCGCCTGATCGGCTTCGATCTGTTTCAACGCCGCCTGATAGCGGTTGCTGGCATGGCGCAGAAAAATTACCCCCAGCACCGGCATACAGTATTCGCTGGAGGTCAGCTTGGAATTGGCGCGAAGCTGATCGGCGGCTTCCCACAGCGAGGATTCCAGTTGTTCGATGTGGTGGAGGGCGTTGTGGGTCATTTGTGGGGTCAATTCGATTCAAAAAGATCGGCGCGCTAAACGGGGAGGTCCGGGAAGTAGCGGAACAGGGAATCTACAGAGGGCCAGTGATGGCCTTCTCGAAACCCATGAACGGTCAACGGTCGATCCTCCGTCGATCTTCCTTATTGTCCCCCACCGAATGCGAACAGGCCAATGATTGCGCCGCCCAGAATCAGGAAGGCTGGATTAATCCGATGGGTCAATAACAGGGTCGCGAAGACGGTGACCGCGATGGCTGCGGCAGTCCAAACAGCGACTATTCCAAGGGCCAGAGTATCGGCAATTACACCCTTGCCCATGGTGATAGAGCCGGCCAGGAACAGACCGATGGCAACCGGCCCAAGACCGCGTTGAATCGCATCCCGCCATGGCCATCCTTCCAGCCGCTTCCAGAGTCGTCCCACTCCGAAGGTTAGAAGAGCGGTCGGTAAAAAGAACGCGGCGAATACCGCCAACGCGCCCAGCGATCCGGCCACCCGCTCGCCGATGGCAATCACCATCATCATGTTGGGTCCGGGCGCCATCTGCCCGATGCTGTAAAGATGAATGAGTTGGGTAGACGTCAGCCAGTGGTGAACATCAACGGTGAGGGTTTTGAGTTCGGGAAACGCAGCCATGCCGCCACCGACGGTCAGCAGCGACAGGTACGCGAACACTCCGATCAACGAGGGAAACTGGTTCATGATTGGGGGGACTCCTTACGTCCAGCGCGGGGGCGATGCCACCCGATTGCGAGCGCTCCCACACCAAACAGCACGTAAAGAACGGACAGGTGAAACACGTTGATGCCGATTACAGCGAGCGCTACAAAAAACAGGTCGCCCAAGCGTTCCAGCGTCTTCTGAGCCAATTACACCCCGGTGGCGAAGATCAATCCGACCGCCGCCGCCGCCGCTCCGTGCAACATGGCTGTGGCGGCAGGCTGATGGCCGTGATGACCATAGGCCACTCCCACCGCGAACATGATCAGCGCGCCCGGTAAGCAGATGCCTGCCATCGCGACAATGGCGCCCGGCACGCCGCGTAGGTGGTCTCCCACCAGGATCGCCATGTTGGTCGCATTCAGACCTGGCAGCGATTGGCTGATCGCGAGAAAGCTGACGAAGGCGGAGTCGGTCAGCCAGCGGCGCTTGGCGACGAGACTCGTCCGCAGATAGGCGACGACGCTCCCGCCGAAGCTGGTCGCTCCAATCAGCAGGAAAACCCCGAAGATCTGGCCGATTGTTACGTCCATGGAGTCTTTCTGATCGCTCTTCATTCTTGAGCCTGGTCCGGCGCATGCAACTGGGTTTGATAAACAATGCCGGTCTTGGTCGTTCCCAGAGAAACCCAATCGCTCCCGATTTGCTGGAGCGTGGTGAAAAACTGCTTGCCGCGTTCCATGGCTTTGGTATGGAGTTCGTCGTTGCGCTGGAACTTGCATTGAAATGAAAATTCTCCCGCGAGCGGCTTATGGGTGCCCCGTTCGCGCCATAGCGCCGCATTGGCCTTGGCCTTGACTCCCTTGCCGAAATCCAGCACTCCCAAATCCTGCAATACCTCTTCGACAATCGTCTGATTTACCAACTGGACTTTTTCGGTATCGTCGGTGGCCAGCGCCTGCAAACACGGAAAAACCCGCGCAATGTTCGCCATGGCGGCGTGATGCTCCTCTGGAGCCTGACTTAAACCAAATTGCACGTTGTGCGAGAACAGCAACCGGTGCCCGCCGATTTGATCCTTCAACGGCAGAGCCTCGGCCTTGAATTTGATTCGATACGAGCCGGCAATGTTGGGCCGCACATCCAATTCGGCGGTTTTTTGCATGTCGGGATGGCGAAACTTGAAGACGATCTCCGGGTCGCCCACCGGGAAGTTGTCTTCGTAGATAATCCGCCGCCGCAAGATGAACTGATGGCGGTAGAGCCTGAAATCCGCCGTGTCGAGAAAAACGACCTCCCGGATTTTGGGCTTTGTATTCACCACGCCCTCGGCGGAAAACCCCACTTTGAAGGCGTCAGCCGCACGCTGCACCAGTACGCCGTAGTCCCGAAAACTCTTTACGGAGGTGAATCGTTCGGGTTTCAGAATCACTTTGCATTCGAGATAGTGAACCGTATCGAGCGGATGTCCGTCGCTGTAAGTTCCCGGCTGGAGATCAAGAAATCTGGGATATGCATCATTTTTCAACATTTTGTTTCTCCATTTTCGCTATTGTGTTCCTCCGCTCGAAATCCAGTGTAAGTTCCCGGCTGGAGATCAAGAAATCTGGGATGTGCATCATTTTTCAACATTTTGTTTCTCCATTTTCGCTATTGTGTTCCTCCGCTCGAAATCCAGTGCTTGTTGGGTACTCGTCTGATTAGAACTCCGCCGCGATTCGAGCCAAGGTATGGTTACAATTGTCCCCGCAGTTATCGCCACTCGGCAACTTTTTATAATCATAAAAGAAGTTCTTCGATCTTTTGTCCAGCAACTCCAGGACTTTTGCTCATGAACTTTAGTGTCGTCATACCCGTGAAAACGGGTATCCAGTTTTTTCAACGGGTTGATGGATTACCGCTGGCGCGGGAATGACGGCAAGCGAACGTCCTGAACTCCTTAGTGCTTTCCGATTGGCATGGATAGTGCCCAATTGCTTTGAGATTAAGCATACCAAGCGGGTCGCTGTCGATGAAAAAAGTTGAAGTTATGCTGATTGACGCCCATCCAGGGCGATCAGCGATTCTGGAGCAGGCGCTGAGCGATGCCGGTTATCACATTACCGTTCGCACCGCCCGCACCGATCAGTTGTTGCAGCAGGTGCGGGAAACCCAGCCCGACGTGATTCTGATTGATATTGAGCTGCCCGACCGTGACACCCTGGAACAGTTGCGCGATGTTGGGCAAAACCAGCCCCGGCCGATTGTGATGTTCGCTGAACGCAGCGATCCTGAGACTACTGCCGCCGCCTTGCGGGCCGGGGTCAGCGCTTATGTGGTGGACGATCTCAACCCGCGCCGCCTCCAGCCCATCATGGAGGTCGCCATCGCCCGGTTCCGCGAGTATCAGGCGTTGCGCCGGGAACTGGAGGAAACCCGCAACCGCCTGGCCGAGCGCAAGGTGATTGAAAAAGCGAAGGGTCTGCTGATGGCGCAGCGAAATTTGAGCGAGGAGGAAGCTTATCAGGCGTTGCGCAAGCTGGCGATGGATCGCAATCAGCGGATCGGCGAGGTAGCGCGCACCGTGACCTCACTGCTGGAAATGCTGGGTTGAAGAGCCGCTGCTTACTTTGGTGCAAGAGCATGGCGCGCTGCGCCACGATAGCGCAAATCGGGCGTCAAACCGGAGGAAAAACCCATGAGCACTGCCCGTTAATTCAATGTCGATCAATCACTCAATAAAGATGGCGCGTTTCATGCTTCTGTTTTGCTAACAACCTTTCCCAGCGACGGGACGGGTTACGCGGCCAACGACGGTCGCGCATCGGACAAAGGCGTCCAGCTTTCGCGGAATACGCGGAGCTGCGACGCCTTTTTTTATGGGTCATCTGGCGGGGATTTACGATATGAACAAAGCGAACGTGACGACCGTAGCACAAGCGCCCGACCTGTCCCGGCGCCGCTTTCTCCAGGGCGGCGGACTGGCGCTCGGTGGCGCTACCCTGCTGGGCGGAACTGCACCCTGGCTGCGGACCAGCGCCTGGGCGGGCGAGGGCGGTGGTTTGGAGAAATCCAAATTGACCTTGGGTTTTATTCCGCTCACCGATTGCGCGCCGTTGGTGGTGGCGGCGGAGAAAGGATATTTCAAGAAATACGGCCTGGAGGCGGCGCTTTCCAAGGAGGCGTCCTGGGCCAATATCCGCGACAAGGTGTCTATCGGCGAACTGGACGGCGCGCACATGCTGGCGGGGATGCCCATCGCCGCCAGCCTCGGCGTGGGCGCGTTGCCCAAGGCCACAATCACCGCGTTCTCGATGGATCTCAACGGCAACGCCACCACCGTTTCCAACGAATTGTACGAGCGGATGGTGAAGGCCGACCCCGAAGCGATGAAGGAGCGCCCGCTCACCGCCCGCGCCCTGAAAAAGGTCATTGACGCCGACAAGGTCGCCGGCAAGGAGCCGATGACCTTTGCCGTGGTGTTCCCGGTCTCTACCCACAACTATCAATTGCGCTATTGGCTGGGGTCGGCGGGCATCAACCCCGATCAGGATTTACGACTGATCGTGATTCCGCCGCCGCAAATGGTCGCCAATCTCAAGGCCGGCAATATCGCCGGTTATTGCGTCGGTGAGCCGTGGAATGAGCGAGCGGTGGAAACCGGGATTGGCCGGGTGCTGATTACCAGTTATGAATTGTGGAACAACAACCCGGAAAAGGTGTTCGGCGTCAATCTGGAATGGCATGAGAAAAATCCGCGCACCCATCAGGCGTTGCTGATGGCCTTGCTGGAAGCGACGCAATGGATGGATCAGCCGGAAAATCGAATGGAAGTGGTTCGGCTGATTGCGCAAAAGTCCTATGTCAACGCGCCGGAAGACGTGGTGAAAATGTCCATGACCGGCACCTTCAAATACGCGCAAAACGAAGAACCGCGCCCGCTGCCGGATTTCAATGTGTTTTACCGTTATGCCGCCAATTTTCCCTGGCGGTCGCACGCCGCCTGGTTCATCACTCAGATGTACCGCTGGGGCCAACTGGAACAGCCCGCCAACATTCTCCAGGCCGCCGCTTCGATCTATCGCCCCGACCTGTACCGGCAGGCCGCCAAAGCCTTGAATCTGCCATATCCGACGATTGAGGTGAAGACCGAGGGCAGTCACGCCGCAGGCTGGACCCTTAACGAAGCGACCACCCCGATAGCAATGGGGCCGGATCGCTTTTTCGATGGCGGGCAGTTTGATCCCAAAAAACTGGGCGAGTACGTCACCGGCTTTGCAGTGAAAAACCTGAAAGTCGCGCCGGATGCGTTGTTGAAGGCCAACGCCTGAATGGGAGAGGAAACCGAGATGAGCAATAAGGTCATTGCCCTGACCATCACGCCGCCGATTGTTGCCGAAACGGCGCCGGTCGTTAAAGTTCGCCCGCCGGTTCGGGAAGCGGCCAACGTCGAGCGGCAACCGCCCGCATCCCCGGCCTACAATTTTCCGCCAGTGTCGAAAGCCAGACTTCGCGCCGCCGCGCTCACTCGCGCCATCGTCTTGCCGACTCTGGTTTTCCTAGTGGTGCTGGCTATCTGGACCTTCGTCAACGCCAAAATCACCAGCGACATTCCCACTCCCGCCGCCACCTGGGCGCGAGCGGTGGAGATTTTCAGCAACCCGTTCTACGTCGCTGGCCCGAATGACATGGGCATCGGCTGGCAGGTGTTGTATTCGCTGGGTCGGGTCATGGCCGGTTTCGCCCTAGCGGTCATCGTGGGGATTCCGGTGGGCTTTCTGATGGGTGCCAGCCGCGCTTTTTATCAAGCCTGCTATCCGCTGGTGCAGATTCTGCGCCCGGTCAGTCCGCTGGCCTGGCTGCCGATTGGCCTGCTGGTGTTTCAGGCCAAAGACCCGTCGGCCATCTTCGTGATCTTCATCACCAGCATCTGGCCGGTGATCGTCAATACCGCCGCCGGGGTGCAGGCGATTCCGCAGGATTATCTCAACGTGGCGCGGGTGTTGCGTCTGGGCAAGCTGGAAGTGACCCGCCGCATCCTGATTCCCGCCACTCTGCCGCATATTCTGACCGGGATGCGGCTGTCGCTGAGCGTGGCCTGGATGGTGATCGTGGCGGCGGAAATGCTCACCGGCGGGGTCGGCATTGGCTTCTACGTCTGGGACGAGTGGAACAATCTCAACGTCGCTTCGATCATCGTGGCGATTGGCCTGATCGGGCTGGTCGGCATCGCGCTGGAAAGCGTGATGAATCTGGCGCAGCGCCATTTTGACTACAACCGCCGTTGATGGAGGAAACCGCCATGAGTTACCTGAACATTTCCAATGTAGACGTGGTGTTTCCCACCGCCAACGGCGCGTACATCGCCCTGCGCGAAGTGCATCTCGAAATCGAAAAAGGCGAATTCATCGCCATCATCGGCCATTCCGGCTGCGGCAAATCCACGGTGTTGAATGTAGTTGCCGGTCTGTTGCAGGCGACCCGTGGCGGAGTGCTGCTGGAAAATCGCGAAGTGAACAGCCCCGGTCCGGATCGGGCGGTGGTGTTCCAGAATCATTCACTGCTGCCGTGGCTAACGGTGTACGAGAACGTGCGGATCGCGGTGGATAAGGTGTTTGGCAAGAGCAAATCCAAGGCCGAACGCCACGACTGGACGCTGCACAATCTTCATTTGGTACACATGGATCACGCTGCCGACAAGCTGCCCGGCGCGATTTCCGGCGGAATGAAGCAACGGGTCGGCATCGCCCGCGCTTTGGCGATGCAGCCAAAAGTATTGCTGATGGATGAGCCGTTTGGCGCACTCGACGCGCTGACCCGCGCTCATTTGCAGGAATCGGTGATGGAAATTCAAACCGCGCTGAATAACACGGTGCTGATGATCACTCACGATGTGGATGAGGCGGTGTTGCTGGCTGATCGCATCGTGATGATGACCAACGGCCCGGCGGCAACAGTCGGCGAGATTCTCAAGGTGGATTTGCCGCGCCCGCGCCATCGGCTCGAACTGGCCGATGACGCCCGCTACAACCATTACCGCGCTGAGGTGCTGCGGTTCCTCTACGAGCGGCAACGGCGACCGGAAGCGGCGTGAACCGCTTCCCTCACCCCCGACCCCTCTCCCAGAGGGCGAGGGGAGTATGAATCTCAAGCGGCAAGGGTTTGAAGATGAGCGCGAAAGAACGTCTGGTTCTGGTGGGTAACGGCATGGCCGGAATGCGTACTCTGGAAGAGTTGCTGACGATTGCGCCGGATCGCTACGACATCACCGTATTCGGCGCGGAGCCTTACGGTAATTACAACCGCATTCTGCTGTCGCCGGTGCTGGCGGGTGAGAAGACGGTCGAGCAGATCATGATCAATGATCTGAACTGGTATGCCGAGCGCGGGATTACCCTGTACGCGGGCCAGGAAGTGACGCGGATCAATCGGGCGCGGCGGCAGGTTCACGCCGCCGACGAGACCATTGCGCCGTATGACCGGCTGTTGCTGGCGACTGGCTCCGATCCCTTCATTATTCCCATTCCCGGTAATAGCTTGCCCGGCGTGATCACCTTCCGCGACATCCGCGATGTGCAGGCGATGCTGGATGCCGCCCAGGCCGGTAAAAAACAGGCCGTAGTCATCGGCGGCGGTCTGCTGGGGCTGGAAGCGGCTAACGGCTTGATGAAGCAGGGGATGGAAGTCACTGTCGTGCATTTGCTCGATGTACTGATGGAACGGCAACTTGATCCCGAAGCGGCGGCTCTGCTACGCGCCAGCCTGGAAGAGCGCGGGATGCGCTTCCTGACCGGTATGCAGACGGTCGCCCTGCTTGGCGAAGAGCGGGTTCGCGGCGTGCGTTTCAAGGATGGGCTGGAAATTCCCGCCGATCTGGTGGTGATGGCGGTTGGCATTCGTCCCAATATCACGCTGGCTAAAGCCTTCGGCATTCACTGCGAACGCGGCATCGTGGTCAACGACACCATGCAGACCTACGACCCGCGCATCTACGCGGTCGGCGAGTGCGTGCAGCATCGCGGCCAGACCTATGGCCTGGTCGCGCCGCTATGGGAACAGGCGCGGGTGTGCGCCAATCATCTCGCCTGCTACGGGATTAGTCGCTATCGCGGCTCGGTGACTTCGACCAAGCTGAAGGTGACGGGCATTGATGTGTTCTCCGCTGGCGATTTTGGCGGCGGGCCGGGCTGCGACGAGATCGTATTGCGCGATCGGGCGCGCAGCGTCTACAAGAAACTGGTGGTCCAGGATAACCGGGTCAAGGGCGCGGTGATGTACGGCGACACCATTGACGGCAACTGGTACTTCCAGTTGTTGCGCGAGGGAACCGACATCGGCGCGTTCCGTGATTCGATTCTGTTCGGGCAGGCGCACTTGGGCGACGCCGGCCATGGCGGCAACAACGTGCTGGCGATGGCCGATGATGCGGAGATTTGCGGCTGCAACGGGGTATGCAAGGGCGCGATTGTCAAGGCGATCACGGCGCAGAAACTGTTCACCCTGGAAGGCGTCCGCGCCCACACCAAGGCGTCGGCGTCCTGCGGTTCCTGCACCGGGCTGGTTGAGCAATTATTGGCCGCGACCGTCGGCGACTATTCCAAGACCGCCCAGGAAAAGCCGTTGTGCGCTTGCACCGACCATAGCCACGATCAGGTGCGCAAAACCATCCGCGAACAGCATTTAACGAGCTTGCGGGCGGTATTCGAGTTCATGGAATGGAAAACGCCCGACGGTTGCCATTCCTGCCGCCCGGCGATCAATTTCTATCTGCTTGCCACCTGGCCGGGCGAGGCGCAAGACGATTCGCAATCCCGCTTCATCAACGAGCGGGTTCACGCCAACATCCAGAAAGACGGCACTTATTCGGTGGTGCCGCGCATCTGGGGCGGGGTGACCAATGCGAAAGAATTGCGGGCTATCGCCGACGTGGCGGACAAGTTTCAGGTTCCCACCGTCAAGATCACCGGCGGCCAGCGCATCGATCTGTTGGGCGTGAAGAAAGAGGATTTGCCCAAGGTCTGGGCCGATCTCAACGCCGCCGGGATGGTCTCCGGCCATGCTTACGGCAAGTCGCTGCGCACGGTGAAAACCTGCGTCGGTTCCGAATGGTGCCGGTTCGGGACCCAGGATTCGACCGGGTTGGGAATCAAACTGGAGCGGATGACCTGGGGATCGTGGACGCCGCATAAGTTCAAGATGGCGGTGTCCGGCTGTCCGCGTAATTGCGCCGAAGCCACGATCAAGGATTTCGGTGTGGTGTGCGTGGATTCCGGCTACGAACTGCATGTCGGCGGCAACGGCGGGATCAAGCTGCGCGGCACTGATTTGCTGTGCAAGGTGGCTACCGAAGCCGAAGCGATGGAGTACGCCGGGGCCTTCATGCAACTTTACCGAGAGGAAGGCCGCTATCTGGAACGCACCGCGCCGTGGCTGGAACGGGTCGGGCTGGCTTACGTTAAGCAGCGCATCGTCGAGGACGGCGAAGGCCGTAACGTGCTGCATCAACGGTTTCTCGCCTCCCAGCAGTACGCTCAGATCGATCCGTGGGCGGAACGCGCCAGCGGTCGGGTGGACGCCCACGAGTTCCAGCCGTTGCGGCAGGTGGGTTAAGGAATGGAGAACATGATCATGTATGACTGGCACGAAATCGGCGAACTTGACAACATTCCCCGGCTCGGCTCGCGGGTGGTGAATACGCCATACGGCGACGTGGCGATCTTCCGCGCCGCCGACGATCAGGTGTTCGCTCTGCGGGACCGCTGTCCGCACAAGGGCGGGCCGTTGTCGCAGGGCATTGTGTACGGCCATCGCGTGACGTGTCCGCTGCATAACTGGGTGCTGGAGCTGGACAGCGGCCAGGCGGTTGCGCCCGATGTGGGCTGCGCGACCTGTTATCCGCTGCGGCTGGAGAATGGGCGGATCTGGCTGGGGCTGAATAACCTCGTCAATTTGTCGGCTGCGCCACAGCAAGCCGCTTGAGCGGGAGGATTAAGCAATGATCAGCAGCTTACCTCCCGCCCCAGCCTTCCCCCGCAAGGAGGGAGGGAGTGACAGCGGCGAAGAAATCCGCACCACCTGCCCCTATTGCGGAGTGGGTTGCGGGGTAAAGGTCACGGTGGATGCCGATGGTCAGGCGCAGGTGACGGGCGACGAGCGCCATCCCGCAAATTACGGACGGCTGTGTTCGAAAGGCGCGGCGCTAGGCGAAACTCTGAGTCTCGATGATCGCCTGCTTTATCCTGAAATCCACGGACGGCGCGCGACATGGGATGAAGCGCTGGACGCAGTTGCCGCCGGTTTTCGCAACGCGCTGGCTGAACACGGTCCCGACGCCATCGCCTTCTATGTTTCCGGGCAGTTGCTCACTGAGGATTACTACGTCGCCAACAAGCTGATGAAGGGTTGTTTCGGCAGCGCCAACATCGACACCAATTCGCGGCTGTGCATGTCCTCTTCAGTGGCGGGACATCAACGGGCCTTCGGTTCCGACACCGTGCCGGGTTGCTATGAGGACTTGGAGGACGCTGATCTGGTGGTGCTGGTCGGCTCCAATCTGGCCTGGTGTCATCCGGTGCTGTATCAGCGCATTCTCGCCGCCCGCGAACAACGCGCCGGCAAACCCCGGCTGGTGGTGATCGATCCGCGCCGCACCGCCACTTGCGAGGCCGCCGAAATCCATTTGCCGCTCAAACCGGGTTCGGATACCGCGCTGTTCAACGGTCTGCTGGCGCATCTCTATCAGCAGGATCGGTTGAATCCAGAGTTTCTCGATCGGCATGTCGCCGGTTTCTGGTCAGCGTATCAGGCCGCCAAGGCGGTTGCGCCCAACATTCCGACCGTGGCCGCCAAAACCGGTTTGTCGGAAAGCGCGGTCGCCGAGTTCTATGGTCTCTGGGGCCGAACTCATAAAGTGGTGACGGTGTACTCGCAGGGCGTGAACCAGTCTTCTTATGGCAGCGACAAGGTGAATGCGATCATCAACTGCCATCTCGCCACCGGGCGGATTGGTCAGCCGGGAATGGGGCCGTTCTCTGTCACCGGTCAGCCGAACGCGATGGGAGGGCGTGAAGTCGGCGGGCTGGCCAGTCAATTGGCGGCGCACATGGATTTCGCGCCGGAGGCGGTCGAACGGGTGCGACGCTTTTGGAAAGCGCCCGCCATCGCCAGTCGCCCCGGCTTAAAAGCAGTTGAACTATTTCAGGCGGTCGCCGACACCAAAATCAAGGCGCTGTGGATCATGGGCACTAATCCACTGGTGAGTCTGCCGGACGCCGACGCGGCGCGGGAAGCGTTGCGGCGCTGCCCGCTGGTGATTGTCTCCGATGCGGTGGCGGATACCGACACCGTGCGTTTGGCGCAGATCAAGCTGCCGGCGCTGACCTGGGGCGAGAAGGAAGGCGCGGTGACCAACTCCGAGCGGCGAATTTCCCGGCAGCGGGCGTTTTTGCCGCCGCCGGGCGAGGCGCAACCCGATTGGTGGGCGATGACTCAGGTAGCGCGGCGGTTGGGATTCGGCGCCCTGTTTCCCTACGAATCGCCAGCGGCCATTTTTCGCGAACACGCGGCGTTGTCGGGTTTTGAAAACGAGGGTCGCCGCGATTTCGACATTTCCGCGCTGGCCGATCTCACCGATGACGGTTACGACGCCTTGCCGCCGGTGCAATGGCCGTTGCCGCGTGGCGCAACCACAGGCGCTACGCGCCTGTTTGGCGAAGGCGGCTTTTTCACCGCCGATGGTAAAGCCCGCTGCATCGCGGTCGGCGAACGGTCGCCCGCGTATGCGGTGGACAAGAGCTTTCCGCTGATCCTTAATAGTGGCCGGATTCGTGATCAGTGGCACACCATGACCCGTACCGGCAAAACGGCGCGACTGACCGGCCATATTCCAGAACCCTATGTTGAGATTCATCCGGTAGACGCGCTGGCCTGCGGCGTTAGCGAGAACGGGCTGGCGCGGGTGCAGAGTCGCTGGGGTGAAGTCATTGTCCGGGTGCGAACCAGCGCGGAACAGCAGCCGGGTAGCGTGTTCGCACCGATGCACTGGGGTTCGCCGCTGGCGCCACAGGGACGGGTCAACGCGGCAGTCAATCCGGCGGTCGATCCGCTGTCCGGTCAGCCGGAATTGAAGCACACCCCAGTGCGGGTGCAGGCGTACCGCCCACGCTGGCATGGCTTCCTGTTGTGCCGCGAAGCCATTGAACCGCCGACGGTGGAGTATCGGGTCAGCGTGCGCGAGCGGGCCTGCTGGCGCTATGAACTGGCGGGCGAAAATGTGATTGGCGATTGGCCGGACTGGGCGCGGACTCTGTTCGGCGACGATCCGGGCTGGGAATGGCTGGAATTCGCCGATGCGGGCACGGGGCGCTATCGGGGCGCGGTGCTGGCTGAGGGACGACTACAGGCTTGCCTGTTCGTTGCGCCGACTCACGAATTGCCGCTGCGTGGCTGGCTGGCTGGACTGTTCGCGGCAGCGGAACTCGGTGTTGCTGAACACGCCAGTTTGTTAGCCGGTCGGCCAAGGCCGGGCCAGCGGGATTGCGGACGGATCGTTTGCGCCTGTTTTGGCGTCGGGTTGAACGCGCTGACGACCGCCATTCGCGATCAGGGTTTGGCGACGCCGGAAGCGATTGGCGCGACGCTGAAAGCGGGCAGCAATTGCGGGTCTTGTGTGCCGGAATTGCGGCAACTCATTCAGGAGTACGGCTGAACTGGACGATAAAATCGGCGATGCCGTCCACGTCATCCAGCGAAAATATCGGCAGTTCCGGGCGGCCATATTCGGATAGATCGCGCAGTGGATCACAGGCCACCGCGATCACGGTGCGGTCGTCGGGAAAGCGCGGCGGTTTATTGACCGCGTGAGGCCGCCAAATTTCCAGCTTGGGATAAGCGCCGCTTTTCCAACCTTCCACCAGCACTAAATCCACCGGTTGCAGGTGAGTCAGCAGTTCGGCCAGCGGCGGTTCCGGTGCTTCACGCAATTCGTGTAGCAAGGCCCAGCGCTGGCCCGTCGCCAAAATCACTTCTTGCGCGCCCGCCTCACGATGGCGGTAGGTATCCTTGCCGGGCACATCCAGATCGACATCGTGATGGGCATGTTTGAGAGTGGATACCGTCAGACCGTGTACCCACAATCGGGGAATCAGAGCGACGATCAGCGTGGTTTTACCGCAACCGCTCCAACCGCTGATCCCCAGAACTTTCACGATTTGTCCTTAAGGCGCGGCCAATCGGCTTCCAGTTGTGCCAGATCGTCCGGGGTATTGATGTTGCGGAACCGCAGCGATTCGTCGGGAAATTCCACTGGAGCTGGACAGTGACGTTGCAGCCAGCGCCCGGCATTGCCAGCACCCGTCGCTAGATAATCGGCCAGATCGTCCTGCAACCGGACCGGTACTAACGCAAATACCGGTTGCCAGTACTCGTCACGGTATCTCACGCTCACCGTCGCCTGCTCTCGCTCCAGCGCCGCCACCATTCTCTGGGCATAGTCGGGGGGCAATAACGGTGAATCGCAGGGCGCGATTAAAACATACGGGGTTCTGGCTACCCGCAGCGCGGCCAGAATCCCCGCCAACGGACCTCGAAAGTCACGGTCGCTATCGCTGACCACCTGGCAACCGAATCGCTGGTAAAGCTCCAGATGGCGGTTGGCGCTGATCAGCAGCTCTGCGACCTGCGGCTGCAACCGACGGAGGCTATGTGTGATCAGCGGTTCGCCGGCCAGTGGCAGCAGCCCTTTGTCGTGTCCACCCATCCGCTCGGCGCGACCACCGGCGAGAAGGACACCGGTCAGATCGGTCAAGTTTAAGTCGTGGAAACTACAAACTGATTGTTCGGAAGATGGGACTCCGGGTGTTCGCATACTTCCAGCCCATTCATGATTAGCGTCTCAGCCAAGCTGGCTCCTCTCCCTTTGCGAGAGAGGAGCCAGAGGTATGGAACGATCAGACCGGCAATTCCGAGCTACCCATCAGATACTCGTCAACCGCTCGGGCGCATTGTCGACCTTCACGAATGGCCCACACCACCAGTGATTGTCCACGCCGCATATCGCCGGCAGTGAACAGCTTGTTGACGGAGGTCTGATAGTCCTCTTCTCCGGCGCGAATGTTGCCGCGTTCATCCAGCGCTACGCCTAATTCGCCTAACATGCCGGTGTGAACCGGATGAACAAAGCCCATCGCCAGCAGCACCAACCCCGCCTTAATCTCGAAAGCGCTGTCAGCCATTTCAACCATAACCTGTCGCCCGTTGCGCTCCTGCCATTCCAACCGCACGATCCGAATGGCCGTTACTCGACCGTCCTGACCGACAAAGGCTTGAGTGGCGACCGCCCAATCGCGTTCACAGCCTTCTTCCTGAGAGGAAGAGGTACGCAGCTTCAACGGCCAATTCGGCCACGTCAGCAGTTTGTTCTCATGCAGGGGCGGCCGGGGCATGATTTCCAACTGAGTCACCGATCGGGCGCCTTGCCGGATCGAAGTACCGACACAATCGGATCCGGTATCACCCCCCCCGATTACTACGACATCCTGATTCGTTGCCAAAATCTCCTCATTCGCGATTTTCGCACCGGCCACCCGGCGATTCTGTTGGGTCAGAAAATCCATCGCATAGTGAATACCGCGCAGTTCACGCCCTGGCACGGTCAGATCACGCGGTTGTTCGGACCCCCCCGCCAGCACTACGGCATCGAACTCTACCAGTAATGATCGAGCGGGAATGTCGGTGCCGACATGGCTGTTGGGGCGGAACTCGACACCCTCGGCTCGCAGTTGCGCCAGGCGACGATCAATCAGCCCAGTTTCCAGCTTGAAGTCAGGGATGCCGTAGTGCAGCAGGCCACCGATGCGGTCGTTCTTCTCGAACACCACCACATCATGTCCGGCCCGCGCCAATTGTTGGGCGCAGGCCAGTCCGGCGGGTCCGGAACCTACAACCGCCACTCGTTTGCCGGTGCGATGGGCGGCGATTTGCGGCGTGACCCAGCCTTCAGCCCAACCGTGATCAATGATGGCGCATTCAATATCCTTAATCGTCACCGGTTGAACATTGAAGTTGAGAGTGCAAGACGCTTCACACGGCGCTGGACAGATGCGCCCGGTGAATTCCGGGAAGTTGTTGGTGGAATGCAGCACCTCCAGCGCCTCGCGCCAGTTGCCCCGATACACCAAATCGTTCCAGTCGGGGATGATGTTATGAACCGGACAGCCGCGATGGCAGTAGGGAATGCCGCAATCCATACAGCGGGCAGCCTGCTCGCGCACCTGTGGTTCTGCCAGCGGCACCACAAAATCGCGAAAGTGGGTCACCCGTTCAGCAATCGGCGCATAGCCGTGTTCATGGCGGGCGATTTCCAGAAAACCGGTAGGCTTACCCATGAGTTACGCTCCTACGGCCAGATCGGCCTTGTTGTCATCATGCCGGATGGTAGTGGATGCTTTGGCCTGCATGTCCTGTAGCGCACGACGGTAATCCAGCGGCATAATCTTGATGAACTTCGGCACGGCTTCGCGCCAATGTTCCAGCACCCGGCGGGCTGGTTCGCTGCCAGTGTAAAAATAGTGGCGGGCGACCAGAATGTGCAGGCGGAGGGCGTCATGACGCAGCAGGTTTTCAGGCAGCGTGGCTTGTGCCAGTGTGTTCCACTCGTTGTGAAGCACATGGACGTTAAAGGTCTCCGCAGTGTCATTAAGCGGTTCCAGTACCACCATGTCGCGGTTGGCGCGGCGGACAAAGTCGCCGGTCTCATCCAGTACATAGGCGATCCCGCCGCTCATGCCCGCTGCGAAATTGCGACCCGATGGCCCCAGTACCACCACCACACCACCGGTCATGTACTCGCAGCCATGGTCACCCACCCCCTCCACCACCGCCACCGCCCCGGAGTTACGTACTGCGAAGCGTTCGCCAGCCACCCCGCGCACATAGCACTCACCGGCGATAGCGCCGTACAGCACGGTGTTACCGACGATCATGTGATCCTCTGCCCGCCGCTGGCTTTGGGGTGGAGGCTGGATCGCGATGCGCCCGCCGGACAGCCCTTTGCCCACATAATCGTTGGCCTCACCGTGGAGATCCAGGGTGACGCCCCGCGCCAGAAACCCGCCAAAGCTCTGACCGGCGCTGCCGGTCAGGTGGATATGAATGGTGTCATCCGGTAAGCCGGCATGGCCGTAGCGCTGAGCGATGACCCCCGACAGCATGGCGCCGACGGTCCGGTCGCTGTTGCGTACCGGAGTATCGATTCGCACCGCTTGTCCCGCTTCCAGTGCTGGAGTCGCTTGGGCAATCAACGTGCGATCCAGCACCGTGCTCAACCCGTGATCCTGCGTTTCGCAATGATGAACCGCGACGCCGGGCGGGGCGGGGGGTACCGCCAGCAGCCGGGTAAAGTCCAGCCCCCGCGCTTTCCAGTGGTGAATGGCGCGGCGCATATCCAGTCGATCCGCCCGGCCGATCATCTCGTCGAAGCGGCGGAAGCCGAGTTGCGCCATCAGTTCGCGCACTTCCTGAACCAGGAAGGTGAACAGATTGATGACGTGGGCGGGTTGACCGGGAAAGCGTTTGCGCAACTCTGGATCCTGGGTGGCAACTCCCACTGGACAGGTGTTGAGATGGCACTTGCGCATCATTACGCAGCCGGCGGCGATCAACGCCGCAGTGCCGAAACCGAACTCATCGGCTCCCAGCATGGCGCCGATCACCACATCCCTGCCGGTACGCAAGCCCCCGTCCACCTGAACCGCAATCCGCCCGCGCAGCTTATTTTTCACCAGAGTTTGATGGGTTTCGGCCAAGCCGATCTCCCACGGCGATCCCGCATTCTGGATTGAGGTCAGCGGGCTGGCGCCGGTGCCGCCGTCTTCACCGGAAATAGTGACATGATCGGCATGCGCTTTGGCCACGCCTGCGGCCACCGTGCCGACGCCAATTTCGGATACCAGCTTGACGCTAATCGCCGCCTCGGGATTGACATTCTTCAAGTCGAAGATCAGTTGCGCCAAATCTTCAATCGAGTAAATGTCGTGATGAGGCGGCGGCGAGATCAAGCCCACCCCGGGCGTGGAGTGACGCACCCGGGCGATCCAGTCATTGACCTTGTGGCCGGGGAGTTGACCGCCTTCGCCGGGTTTAGCCCCTTGCGCCATCTTGATTTGCAAGGTGTCAGCATTGACCAGGTACTCGGCAGTTACCCCGAAGCGGCCAGAGGCCACCTGCTTAATCGCCGAGCGCAGCGAATCGCCATTTTCCAGCGGGGTATAACGGATTGGATCTTCGCCGCCTTCGCCGGTGTTGGATTTGGCGCCCAATTGGTTCATGGCCAGCGCCAAGGTGGTATGCGCCTCCCACGAGATCGAGCCGAACGACATCGCGCCGGTTGCCAACCGCTTGACGATTTCGCTCGCCGGTTCCACTTCATCCAGTGGAACCGGCAAGCCAGTGCCGCGTAGATCGAAGAGACCGCGCAGATTACGCAGACCGTCGTGTTGATCGTCCATGAGCCGGCTATAGGCTTTGAACTGGTGGTAGTCGCCAGAACGCACCGCATGTTGCAGCAGGGCTACCGTTTCCGGGGTCCAGGCGTGGCGCTCGCCGCGCAACCGGTAGGCCAATTCGCCACCGGCGTCCAGGGCATTGCGGTACAGCGGAGCGTCGCCAAAAGCCTGACGATGACGAGTAGCGGCTTCTGCGGCGATTTCGGTTAAGCCCACACCTTCGATTACGCCTTGGGTTCCAGTGAAATAGCGTTCAATAAATTCACTGGATAGGCCCACCGCCTCAAAAATCTGTGCGCCGCAATAGGATTGATAGGTGGAGATGCCCATTTTTGACATCACCTTGAGAATGCCTTTAGCAATCGCCTTAGTGTAATGCTCGTGGGCATCCGCCTCGGTCAAGGGCTGCGGCGCGTAGAGCAAGCTGGCGGACAGGGTATCAAAAGCCAGATAGGGATTGATCGCCTCAGCGCCGTAGCCCGCCAGCAGGCAAAAGTCGTGAACCCGCTTGGCCTCACCGGTTTCCACTACCAACCCCACTTCGGTGCGTAGACCGGCACGGATCAAATGGTGATGAACTGCGGCCGTGGCGAGCAGGGCGGGAATAGCAATGTGATCAGCGTCCAGCCCCCGGTCGGACAGAATGATGATGTTGCCACTCCGCCGCACCGTATCAGCGGCCTCACGACACAAGTCTTCCAGTGCCCGTGCCATGCCCGCCGCGCCGCGCTCCACCGGGTAACAGATGCTCAGGGTACGGGCGCGGAAGGCGCGGTCAACGTGATACTCAATCCGGCGGATCCGCTCCAAGTCGACATTGGCCAGAATCGGACGCTTGATCGCCAGCCGCTTCTGGCTGCCGGCGCTGCCCGGATCGAGCAGGTTAGGGCGAGGGCCGATGAAGGAGACCAGCGACATCACCAACGCCTCGCGGATCGGATCAATCGGCGGGTTGGTGACTTGGGCGAAGGTCTGCTTGAAGTAGTCGGCCAACAACTTGGGGCGGTCGGAGAGTACCGCCGGCGGGGTGTCACGACCCATTGAACCGATGGGGTCTTCGCCGCTAACCGCCATGGGTGTCAGGAAGGCGCGCAGGTCTTCCTGAGTGTAGCCAAAGGCTTGCTGGCGACGCAGCAGGGTGGGCGCATCGGGCGGCATCGGTCCGACCTCGGTCGGCAAATCCTGGAGGTGAATCTGGGTGGCGTCCAGCCAGGTCTGGTAGGGATGAGCGGCAGCCAGTTGATCCTTGATCTCGTTGTCATCAATGATGCGGCCCTGCTCCAGGTCGATCAGCAGCATCTTACCCGGTTGTAGCCGCCATTTTTTGACAATCTTTTCTTCCGGAATCGGCAGGACGCCCATTTCCGAGGCCATGATGACCTGATCGTCGTCGGTCACCAGATAGCGAGCAGGGCGCAGGCCATTGCGGTCGAGGGTAGCGCCGATCTGGCGACCGTCGGTAAAGGCGATGGCGGCGGGGCCGTCCCACGGTTCCATCAGCGCGGCGTGGTATTCGTAGAAGGCGTGGCGGCGCTGGTCCATCAGCGGGTTATCCGCCCACGCTTCCGGCACCATCAGCATCATGGCATGGGGCAGTGAGTAACCCCCGGCCAGCAGCAGTTCCAGCGCATTATCGAAGGTGGCAGAGTCGGAAGCGCCATCGCCGATCAGCGGCCAGAGTTTGTCCAGATCAGCGCCGAGCCGGTCGGATTTCATGTTGTGGCGCCGGGCCAGCATCCAGTTGATGTTGCCGCGCAGGGTGTTGATCTCGCCGTTGTGGCAGAGGTAGCGAAACGGGTGCGCCAACGCCCAGGTGGGAAAGGTATTGGTGGAGAAGCGCTGATGAACCAGCGCCAACGCTGATTCCAGCCGGAGATCCCGCAGATCCGGGTAATACACGCTGAGATTGCTGGCCAGGATCATGCCCTTGTAAACCAGGGTCCGCGAGGATAACGAGGCGACATAGAATGACAACTGGCGATTTGACTGCGGATCGCCGCTCCAGACGCTGTGATGAGCCTGTTTGCGCAATACGAATAATTTGCGTTCAAAAGCGTCGCTGTCGGTACAGCTGGCGCCGCGTTGGATAAAGACTTGGCGGATCACCGGTTCGGTGGGCAGCACACTGTCGCCCAAGCAGGTGTTGTCGGTCGGCACATCGCGCCAGCCGAGGAGGATTTGGCCTTCGGCGGCAATGCTGCGTTCCAGTGCAGCCTCGCACTGAGTACGGGCGTCACGCGGCAAAAAGACCATGCCCACTGCGTATTCGCCGGGGGCTGGAAGAGGGATGCCAATATTGGCGCACTCGGCTCGCAGGAACGCATCGGGAATCTGAATCAGGATACCGGCGCCATCACCGGCCAGCGGATCGGCGCCGACCGCGCCGCGATGGCTGAGGTTAGCCAGGATTTCCAGTCCTTGGCGAATGGTTTGGTAACTTTTGCGGTTCTTGATATTAACGACGAAGCCGATGCCGCAAGCGTCGTGCTCGTTACGTGGGTCGTAGAGACCCTCGGTGGAGTGCGGGTGAATCACAGTCATGATCATTCCTCAAAAAACGGCGGCTGGCGGCATTCGGTGCGCTGGCGGATCCGCAAATAGAATTTTTTGATGCAATTCGCATACTACCGACCCCTTGACCGGTCATGCAACCGTCCAGAGGATCGGCATGGCTCTGTTGATTAGAACGCAGTGGCAGGCCATTTATTCCTTTAACCGGTGCTGCTCCATGGATTCATGCCATGCCGCTTCCTCGGCGTGCAAATATAAACCGGTAGTATCGAGCCGGGCATGGCGGGCGTTGCGCTGTAGAAAGCGGAGATCAATGCCGGCGTCGGCCTGGTGGGTAATGCTGGTGTGGCGGAACCAGTGGGTAGACGCTCGGCGCAGCTTCTCCGCCTGATGCGGATCGTCCAGTTCCATCCGTGCGGCGGTTTTTCCTACTAACTCCTTAATAATACGGTAAATCATGTTATCGCCAATACCTGCCGTCCCTTTGAGATTAAGGATTAGCGGTGTGGTTTCGTCGGGTACAGGCAAGGGGAGCAAGCTGTAAAAACGCCGATAATCCCGCAGGGCTTGCAACATATCCTGATTAACCGGCACCTGAGCTTCCTTGTGCCCCTTGCCGATGACATGCCACCACCAGCGTCCCCGAATTTGGGTAAAGCTGCTCATGGTGTGACCGGCAACTTCGCTAACCCGGGGTCCCAGCAAATAGAGCAGGGCGATTAAATAGCGGGTACGGGCGTAATGCTGGCAGTCACGCTCGCTGTCACGCGGCAGGGATTCGACGGTGGACAACAGCGCCTGCCATTGGTCGTGTTCGAGAAAACGTTCGATTTGGCGCAGCGACTGATGACGGTTACGGCGACGGGTTAATGCGATTGGATTCCCAGCCAGATAGCCTGCTTTGACCAGATAACTGAACAGTGAGTTGATAATCAGCATAGCCAGTTTGCGACTGGCGGGACTGAGTGGTCCCATAAAAGGTCGCCAGCGGGGATTGAAGCGCGGTGCCTTTGGCCCGCACCAGCGATCACGAGGTTGCGGGTTAGCGAGAAAGATTTCGTACAGGATGCAATCTTCGCGGGTCAAACTGGACAAGGGTTTGCCGCGCTCCAGCAGCGCCCATAACAACAGGCGTTCCGCTTCCTTACGATAGTTGCGCAGGGTTTGCGGCGAGTCGTGAAATTCCGCCAGCCAGGTTTGAACAGCTTCGAGGTCATTGCCAGCGGCTAATTGGCAAACGACCTCGGGACCGGCGCGATTGCTGCCGGCGCGACCATCAAAAGCTTCCGGTATCCGTAACAATTCCAGTGGCTGGGGGGGCGTCATTCCTGAAGCAGGAACCAAAGTAGTAAGGCGCATAGCGGGAGACACTCTACATGTGTTGTTTCGAGTGATTTTAGTCTACATGCTTGCGATAAACATAATTCAAGATAATTGGACTAATCTTGAATTTCCGGGCATAAAATAATGTAAAAATACATGTTACGTAATAATTTATTATTAGTACGATCTCGCTATTCACCTCAAATTCTGCAGAAATGAGATCACAAGCCAATCCAGCAATACTGATTACCGCAACGCTTCGAACACCCGCGCTTGGCATCCCCGAATACAGAGAATTCCCAGGTTTACGCCCTGTTTAATAAGGATAAGAACCGCTAAAATCCAGCAGATGAAAAACTTGCCGCCAACGAGGGTTGCACGCTAATGAATGCTGTAGTTCATGCCCAGGCTGAAAGCCGCCATCTCCTGTCGGGTAACGAGGCTGTAGCCCGCGCAGTCTGGGAAGCCGGTGTTCGGGTGGCCGCTGCTTATCCGGGTACGCCGGCGACGGAGATTCTGGAAAACATCGCCCAATATCCCGACATTTACTCGGAATGGTCGGTCAATGAAAAAGTGGCGGTCGAAGTCGCCATTGGTGCCTCGCTGGCTGGATCACGTGCGCTCGCAGCGATGAAGCACGTCGGGATGAACGTCGCTTCGGACGCTTTTATGACCCAGGCGCTCGCGGGTGTAGTCGGTGGGCTGGTGATCGTGGTAGCGGATGACGTTGGTTTGTCCTCCTCGCAGAACGAACAGGATTCCCGCTATTGGGGTCGCTTTGGTCACATGCCCATCCTGGAGCCAGCGGATTCCCAGGAAGCCTACGCCATGGTCAAGCGAGCCTTCGACCTCTCCGAAGATTACGAAGTCCCGGTAATCGTTCGCATGACCACCCGGGTCTGCCATGTCAAGGCGATGGTCATGGTCAGCGGTGAACGGATCGAACATCGCGCTGCCGGTTTTCAGAAAAATCCTCAGCGCTGGGTCATGACCCCGGCCAATGCCAAGCCACGTTTGCCGTTGATGCACGAACGCGAGCGGAACTTGCGGGATTTAGCTGAAATCAGCGATTTGAATGAGACCTTCAGCGGCAGCGACCGACGAATCGGCTTTGTCACTTCCGGTCCGGCATTCATGCACGTCCGCGAAACCTTCCCGAACGCACCCATACTCAAACTCGGCTTCAGTTGCCCGCCGCCGCTGGAGAAAATCCGTGCCTTTGCCGGTCAGGTGGACAGTATCGTCGTGGTCGAGGAAACCGAACCGCTGCTGGAGACCGAACTCCGCGCCGCCGGAATCAGCGTATACGGCAAGGACATTTTGCCGCGCTTCGGCGAGCTAGCGCCCAATGTGCTGCGTCCGGCTATTAAGCAGTTGTTGAATGAACCCTGTGAAGCACCGATTCGAGTACAGAGCGGCGTGTTCCCCCGCCCGCCGACCATGTGCGCCTCTTGCCCGCATCTCGGCCCCTACTTCGCCCTTTCCCACATCCGCAATCTCAACATCATCGGCGACATCGGCTGCTACACCCTCGGCGCCGGCCATCCCTGGAACGCACTGGATACCTGCACCTGCATGGGTGCATCGCTGAGCATGGCTCACGGTATGGACAAGGGACGTGGCGAGTCTGATGAAAAGAAGCATATGGTTGCGGTCATTGGCGACTCCACCTTCCTGCATATGGGGATGCAGGGCTTGCTGAATCTGATCTACAACCGGGGCAATGTCACCGTGCTGCTGCTGGATAACCGCTCGGTCGGCATGACCGGCGGCCAGGAAAATCCCGGCACCGGTCTGGACCTGCACGGCTTGGCGGCGCCACGAGTGGATTTTGCCAAACTAGCCGAAGCGCTGGGCATCCGCCCGGAACGCATTCGCACCGTCGATCCCTATGAGTTGCCGACGATGGTCAAGCTGGTGCGGGAAGAGATCAAGATGAACGAACCTTCGATCATTATCACTAACCGCCCCTGCTCGCTCACCGACCGCTTTGAGCGGTTCAAACCCTATGCAGTGCTGGATGAAAAATGCACCGGCTGTGGCAATTGCATCGACCTGGGTTGCCCAGCAATTTTTGTCGCTCGCCGTGAAACAGTGATGACCAAGAGCGGCAAATCCAAGGAACTCAGTTTCGCTCGCATTGACAGCAATGCCTGCACCGGCTGTCACCTGTGCGTCGGAACCTGCGCCCCTGAAGCCATCGTGCAAAACCTACCGATGCCACCTCACAGCCGTCAACCCATTTGGATCCATACCGTGCCATGACTGCTGCTGATCGCGTGACCAACATCCTCGTTGTCGGCATCGGTGGTCAGGGGGTGATGACTGCCGCTGAAATGCTGGCCCGCGCTGCTCTGGCTCAGGGCTACGATGTCAAGAAGACCGAAGTGGCCGGTATGGCCCAGCGTGGCGGCGTGGTCTCTTCTCATGTCCGCTTCGGTCCCAAGATTTATTCACCGCAGATCGATCCCGGCGAAGCCGATCTCCTGATCGGCTTCGAAGCGGCAGAAGCACTGCGCTGGTTGCCTTATCTGCGCCCGACCGGCGTGGCCATGGTCAACACCTTGCGGCTTGCTCCACCGGTGGTTTCTGCGGGCCTGTACGACTACCCTCTGGACCCGATAGGCGAACTGGCGGCGGCAGGTATTGCGGTTCATGCCTTTGACGCCGGTGCGCTGGCTGACGAATTAGGCAACTCCAAGCTGGTGAACACCATCATGCTGGGCGCAATCAGCGACTATCTGCCCTTCCCCGCTACGGTGCTTGAGGAGTGCATCGTCGCTGGCTTTCGCGCTTATAAGCCCAAGTTGGCGGACATCAACGCCCGCGCTTTTGCCGCCGGTCGGGCAGCGGGTCATGTATAGCCCAACTGTACTTTTCAGAGATGATCACTAAGCATGGGAGAAAAAAATGGCCTTGCAACAGCAGAAGCATTCATTCATTAGTCAAGAAGATTATCTTGCAGGCGAGTTAATCAGTGAGGTCAAGCATGAATATATCGATGGTGATGTTTATGCGATGGCAGGGGCAAGTAAAAATCATGAAAGGATTATCGGAAACGTTTTTGCCAAGCTTCATGCTCATTTAGAAAACACACCGTGCGAACCTTTTTTATCGGATTTAAAAATCAAAGTTGCAAACAGCTTTTTCTATCCCGATGCAATGGTCGTATGCAAGGACAAAACCGATCACGACTACTACACGGAATCGCCGATCATCATTATTGAAGTGCTATCAAAATCAACGCGAAAAACCGATCAAGCCTTGAAGCGGAGAGCCTATCAGAGTTTGCCGAGCCTTAACGAGTATGTGCTGATTGAGCAGGATTTTATTGATGTGGAAATTTGTCGAAAATCCAATCACTGGCAATCAGAACATTATTTCTTGGGCGATGAAGTCCATTTCGCTACGATTGATCTATCGGTGTCGGTCGAAGCGATTTATGCGCGGGTGGCTAATGAGGAGATGAGAGAGTTTTTAGCAAACCGTAGTGACGCTATTAATAATCACGAATAAAAAGCCACAAATGTCTAACCCTGGGGAGGAAATAACAATGAAAGATTATGGGTGGAAAATTATTCTGGCGGCGGCGCTGCTGGCGATCACCAGCCTGGCGGGCGCGGTTGAACCGATTAGAATCGGTTCTTTCCTGTCGGTTACTGGCCCAGCTTCGTTCCTGGGTGACCCCGAACTGCGCACCTTGCAAATGGTGGTAAAGGACATTAACGCCAAGGGCGGCGTGAAGGGTCGGCCACTGGAACTGATTCACTACGACACCGGCGGCAACGCCCGCGAAGCGCTGAGTTTCGTCAAACGCCTGATTCAGAACGACAAGGTGGACCTCATTATCGGCGGTACCACCTCCGGCGATTCGCTGGCCGTTATCCCGGAGGTGGAAAAAGCGGGGATTCCCTTCATCTCATTGGCCGGCGCAGTCGACATCATCGAACCGGTCAAAAAGTGGGTGTTCAAGGTCGCCCACACCGACCGGATGGCCGCCGCCAAAATCTTTGAAGACTTGCGCAAGCGCGGGTTAACCAAAGTCGCGCTGATTACCGGTGACGGCGGTTTCGATAAATCCGGCCGCGAACAGCTTCTCAAGCTGGCGCCTGAATACGGCATTACCTTCGTTGCGGATGAGTCTTATGGCAATAAAGACACTGACATGACTCCACAACTGACCAAAATACGGTCATCAGATGCTGAGGCGATCATCAACTTCGGTTTCGGTCAGGCTCCGGCCATCGTTACCAAGAATATGAAGCAGTTGGGAATCAACCTGCCGCTCTACCAGTCGCACGGCGTTGCTTCCCAAACCTTCATTGACTTAGCCGGTGCGGCGGCGGAAGGGGTGCGTCTACCGGCGGCAGCCCTGGTGGTTGCCGAGCAGTTACCGAGCAGCGATCTACAAAAACCGGTGCTGCTTGCGTACAAGAAGCAGTATGAGGCCCAATACGGGCCGGTATCGACCTTTGGTGGCCATGCCTATGATGGCCTGATGATTGCCGTAGCGGCGATGGAGCGAGCCGGTGATGCCGACAAGGCTAAGGTGCGTACCGAGATCGAAAAAACTCAGGGCTTCATCGGCACTGCGGGCGTATTCAACATGAATCCTACGGATCACATGGGCCTGAATCTGGATGCCTTCAAGATGGTGGAAGTTCGCAATGGCGCCTGGAAGATCGTCGAATAAGCCCCGCTGATGCCTGAGCAACTGTTTCAGTTCCTGGTCACCGGCATCACGGTAGGTTCCCTCTATGCGCTGGTGGGATTGGGTTTTGCCATCATCTACAACGCTTCCGACGTGGTGAACTTCGCCCAGGGTGAATTCGTTATGTTGGGAGCGATGACTGCTATTGCGCTGCTGTCTGCAGGTTTACCGCTGCCTCTGGCGGCAATAGTCGCTACTCTGCTTACGGTGCTGGTCGGATTGCTGCTGGAGCGTTTCGCTATCGAACCTACAGTGGGCGCACCGGTGGTCACCACCATTATTATTACTATCGGCGCGGCCATCTTTCTGCGGGGCATCGCGCTGCTACTCTGGGGCAAGGACTTTCATCCCATGCCGGCCTTTTCTGGTGATCGGCCCATTCATCTAGGTGGAGCCACGCTATTGCCGCAAAGCCTGTGGGTCATGGGCGTCACCCTGCTGCTGGTCGTGCTGGTTCGACTCTTCTTCAATCGCACGCTATTGGGTAAGGCGCTGCTGGCCTGTTCGTTCAACCGCGCCGCCGCGCAACTGGTCGGTATCAATGTACGAGTGATGTTGCGGCTGGCCTATGGGTTGTCCGCCGGGTTGGGAGCGTTAGCCGGCATTCTCATCGCTCCGATTACCTTTAGCTCCTACGAAGCCGGGATTATGCTCGGCCTCAAGGGATTTTCCGCCGCTATCGTTGGTGGCATTGGCAATCCCATGGGTGCAGTAGCCGGCGGCTTATTGCTTGGCGTGCTGGAAGCGCTGGGCGCAGGATTCATTTCCTCCGGTTATAAAGATGCCATTGCCTTCCTGTTCGTATTAATGGTGCTGTTCTTCGAGCCGACCGGATTATTTGGACATAAAGTCGCGGATCGGGTCTAACGGATGCGACGAATCGGATTCTTCACCTTTGCGGTCGGCGTGGCGTTGTTGCCGGCGCTGTTTCCCGATAACTACTTCGTCATGGCGGTGGGAGTATCAGCGGGTTTGAACGCCATTCTGGCGGTGGGCTTAAATCTGCTGATGGGTTACGCCGGCCAGATTTCACTCGGACACGCCGCCTTCTTCGGCATGGGCGCTTACACTTCCGCTATTTTGACCACCCGCTATGCCTGTCCCTCGCTAATCGCCCTGACCGCTGGGCTAATCATCGCCGGCGTCATCGCCTGGCTGCTGGCCCGACCGATCCTGCGACTGCGTGGGCACTATCTGGCGATGGCGACGCTCGGCTTCGGCGTCATTGTTCATGTGCTGATGGTGCAGGCTACGCCATGGACGGGTGGACCGGATGGACTGAACGGGATTCCACCGCTCAACCTCCTAGGCTGGTCAGTGGACAGCGATCTCCGCTGGTACGCGGTGATCATGGCCGCTCTGCTGCTGGCGATTGGACTCTCGCTCAACCTGGTGGATTCACGGATCGGACGCGCGCTGCGCGCCGTGCGCGGCTCCGAGTTCGCCGCTCAAATGCTCGGCATTGACACCGGGCGCGCTAAAACTCAGGTGTTCGTTGTCTCCGCCCTGTTTGCCGCATTCGCCGGTAGTTTATTCGCGCATCAACAGAGTTTTGTCAGTCCAGACTCGTTCAATCTAACTGTTTCCGTCGAACTGGTGACCATGGTGGTGTTGGGTGGCTTGGCCTCGACTTACGGTTCGGCTTGTGGCGCGATTGCGCTGACTTTGCTGCACGAAGGACTGGTGGTGTTCGAGGATTACGAGATGATGATTCACGGCGCGCTGCTGATGGCCGTGATGATCTTCATGCCGCAAGGGTTGTTTATAGGTTTGAGCCAGGGAGCACGGCGGCTGTGGCGCTTAAAAAATAAGGCGTCAGCGT
Organism: Candidatus Contendobacter odensis Run_B_J11; assembly: GCF_000531125.1. Classification (GTDB taxonomy): domain Bacteria; phylum Pseudomonadota; class Gammaproteobacteria; order Competibacterales; family Competibacteraceae; genus Contendibacter; species Contendibacter odensensis. The sequence continues at coordinate 50,632 of NZ_CBTK010000261.1, forward strand.
GACTACAGCTCTTTCCACCCTCCCCTCCGCCGCGCCTCTGCTTGCGGTTGAAGGACTGGAGCAAAGCTTCGGCGGCGTCATGGCGCTGGCCGGCGTCAGCTTCCAGGTGCCCGCCGGATTGATTTACGCCGTGATCGGCCCTAACGGGGCTGGCAAGACCACCCTGTTCAATGCGCTGTGTGGTTTCTACTCACCCTCCGCCGGTTCCATCTGCTTTGAAGGCGATGAACTGCTCGGTTTGCCGCCCTACCGTATCGCCGCCCTTGGCGTCACCCGAACCTTCCAGAATCTGCAACTGTTTTTCAACATGACCGTGCTGGAAAACGTCATGGTGGGCTGCCATTTACGCGCCCGAACTGGCTTGTTGGCTGCTGCGTTGCGCCTGCCGGGAGTACGACGCGAGGAACGGCAATTACGCGAATGGGCGCACGAAGCACTGGAAGTCTGTGAATTGGCGGATCGCGCCGAACAACCGGCAGGCGCCCTGCCCTACGGCCTGATGAAACGAGTGGAGATCGCCCGCGCCTTGGCCGCAAAACCGCGCTTGCTGCTGCTGGATGAACCGGCAGCAGGACTTAACGATACTGAAACTCTAGCTCTACGCGACTTGATCGCCCGCATTCGTGCGGCTGGAATCACGGTGTTGCTGGTTGAACATCACATGCCGCTGGTGATGAGCGTTTCCGACCGTCTGCTGGTGCTGGATTACGGCAGTGTGCTGGCGGAGGGAACGCCAGCGGACATTCAGGCCGATCCCCGGGTCATCGCCGCCTATCTGGGAGGAGCGGTGCAGTATGCCGTCTGACGACCCTCTGCTGGAAATCACCGAACTGAGCAGCCATCATGGCCCGGTTTGCGCCATTCACACCGCGAATTTAACGATCTGTGCTGGCGAATTGGTCGCGCTGGTCGGCGGCAACGGCGCCGGCAAGACCACCCTGCTCCACACCCTGTCCGGTCTCCATCCCGCCAGCAGTGGCTGTATCCGCTTCGCCGGTCAGGACATCACCCGCTGGCCGCCCCATCGCATCGTCGCCGCTGGCATCTGCCAAGTGCCCGAAGGCCGCCAGATCTTCGCCCCGCTCAGCGTCGAGGATAATCTGCGGCTGGGCGCTTACCGCCAGCGCTGCGATCAGCCGTGGGTAAAGCAGGAACTGGAGCGAGTCTATACCCTGTTTCCGATTCTCCACGACCGTCGGCAGCAACTGGCCGGCACCTTGTCCGGCGGTCAACAGCAAATGCTGGCCATCGGTCGCGCCCTGCTGGGTCGCCCGCGTCTGCTGCTGCTGGATGAACCCTCAATGGGACTGGCGCCGCTGCTGGTTGAGGAAATCTTCCGGGTGATCCAGCGCCTCAACGCCCAAGGCGTCACCATCCTGCTGGTGGAACAAAACGCCCGCGCCGCTCTCGCCTTGGCGCAACGCGGCGCTATTCTGGAGACCGGCCGTATCGTCAAAACCGCCCCGGCGGCGGAACTGCTGGCCGATGATGCTGTGCGTCGGGCCTATCTGGGTTATTAGGAGCTAAACCATGTACGTGGACCGGATCATGACCCGCGAAGTGTTGCAAGTCACCGAGAACACCCGGGTTCCGCAACTGGCGGCGCTGATGCGCGACCGCCACATCCGTCATTTGCCGGTGGCGTGCGATGGTCAACTGGTCGGACTGGTGACTCACCATGATCTCGAACGGGTCTCGCCCTCTCCCGTCACTACCCTGTCGGTCGGCGAAGCCAATTACCTGCTCGGCAAGCTCACTGCCGCCCAGGTCATGCATACCCCCGTAGTCACCTGCGCCCCGGACACCCTGGTTGAAGAAGCGGCGCGACTGCTGCGCCAGGAAAAGATCGGCTGCCTACCGGTGGTTGAAAACGGTCGGCTGGTGGGCATTCTGACTCACGAGGATGTGCTGGACTTCTTCCTCGACATCACCGGCTGCCTGATGGCAGACACCACCCGCATCGCCGTGCATCTGCCCGACACCATCGGGCAACTGGGCCGGTTACTGGCCGCGATCAACGATGCGGGCGGCTATATCGCCACGGTGGTGTCGCCGCTGCACCCCGATCAAACCGGCTTGCGCATCGCCGTCGTGCGCTATCGCGCTCCGAACCCGCGTGTCTTGAACCAGCATCTGCGCGATCTCGGCTACGATCTGCTGACCGAAACCCTATCACCGCTGATCACGACTTAATCGTTATTCCCAACTCTGAGAGCGCTGCCCATGATTCTGGATGTCGAACAGGAAACCCTGCCGCGTGAGGACTTGCAGGAATTGCAACTGCGCCGGCTGCGCGCCACCGTCGAGCGTTGCTACCATGCGGTCAAATACTACCGCGACGCCATGGACGGACTCGGCGTCAAGCCACGTCATATCCAATCACTGGCCGATGTGCGGCTGTTGCCCTTTACCAAGAAAGAAAACCTGCGCGAAAATTATCCGTTCGGTATGTTCGCCGTGCCCACCGACCAAGTGGTGCGAATTCACGCCTCATCGGGCACCACCGGCAAGCCCACCGTAGTGGGATATACCCGCCGCGACATTCGCACTTGGGCGCGGCTGATGGCCCGCAGTCTGGCGGCGGCGGGAATGCGCGCCGGCGACCGCTTGCACAACGCCTACGGTTATGGCCTGTTTACCGGCGGGCTGGGATTGCACTACGGCGCTGAGGAACTGGGGGTGATGGTCACCCCGATTTCCGGCGGTCAGACCCAGCGGCAAATCATGCTGATTCAGGATTTCGAGCCGACCGGCCTGTCCTGTACCCCGTCCTATGCGCTCAATCTGGCGGAAACCGCCGATCACATGAATGTGGATTTGCGCAAACAATCGCTCAAGGTCGGCATCTTCGGCGCCGAACCCTGGACCGAGGAGATGCGCTATGAACTGGAGTCGCGCCTCGGCATCCAGGCGGTGGACATCTATGGTCTGTCCGAGGTTATCGGCCCCGGCGTCGCCATTGAGTGCCTCGAAGCCAAGAACGGCCTGCATGTGTTTGAGGATCATTTCCTGATTGAGGCGGTGGACGTGAATACCGGCCAGCCAATTCCCTACGGTGAAGCCGGCGAAATCGTCATCACCTCGCTGACCAAGGAAGCCTTCCCGGTGATCCGCTACCGCACCCGCGATGTGTCGGTGCTTGATCCTGCGCCTTGCCGTTGCGGTCGAACGCACGTCCGCATGAAGCGTGTCACCGGGCGCACCGACGACATGCTGATCATTCGCGGCGTCAACGTGTTTCCCTCGCAGGTCGAAGCGATTTTGATGCAGACCGAGACGCTATCGCCGTTCTACCAACTGGAAATTACCCGCGAAGGCAACCTTGATCTGCTGACCGTCAATGTCGAAGGCAGCCCGCCGCTGGTCGGCCAAGGCCAGGAAGCGATGGATCGCGTGGCGCACAAGGCCCAGAAAGACATCAAGGATTTCATCGGCGTAACGGCTAAAGTCATTGTCCGGCGCACCAGCGAACTGCCCCGCTCCGAAGGCAAGGCGGTGCGGGTCATTGACCATCGTAAACAGGCTAAATGACCGACCGCTTGACCACTATGAACCGATAAAAACTACCGGTCATTGGCGCACTCGAAGGATTCCATGCTTCAAAAGATTTTCCACGAGTCCAAGTCCATCGTGAGATACCGGGCTAGATCATCGATCCGTTCGTGATAAATCGCTTGTAACACCGGCTTCAGACTGAGACGCAGGGGATGCCCAAGCCCAGCGAAAACCCGTTCTCGGCAGCCTTGTCTTTGCAACAGTTCGGAGTCATAAAGGGAAACGCCGAGATGCTGGAAACAGCGATTCAGTAGTGTTTCGGGTTCGTTTACGATCTGCTCAAACCGCAATACGAGCAGTTGCTCATCCGGGAATACAGTGCGCCAATTTTGCAGGCAAGACTGATAGTCCCCTCTTTTCACCGATCCTGTCGAATGAAAATGATCGCTAAACCAAGCGTCACTGGCTTCATCAATCGTCATCTCAGCCCGCTGCAAAGCCATCAGCGCCGACGACCATGCCCTTTCGATAGGATTGCGGATCAGATAAATCAGTCGCAGCCGAGGGTTGCAGGCATAAATTTCTCGGATGATCTCTATCGGTAAGATCGCATACGCGGGAGTGATTTCTCCAGAAATAGGAACAGCCGCAAACTGCTCCAGATAGCTTTGGATTCCAACCGCATCGTGGGGACGGTTCCAGAAGTGAGCTTCTTTAGTGAGAGGAAAAGCTAATTGCGGATGCTGCCGAAGCTGGCTGTATAACCAGGTGGTGCCGGCTTTTTGAGCGCCGATGCCAAGGAAGGACAACATTGGAGTCACCGATTCAAGCATAAAAAAACCACCACCCGAAGGTGGTGGCTGCGAACATCAGAGCCTGAAAAGGCTTGCAATCAGGCCATCTTACGGAGCAGGACGCACATAGCCATGATTCATCATCTGACCATAGCTTTTCAAGCGGTCGCCAAAAGTACGGGCCTTAAAGATAAAGCCAGTAGCCGGTAAGCCGGTGCTAACTGGAGCCCCCGTAAAACCCAAATTTACCCAACCATATGGGGATTCAGGTTTCAACTGGCCTTTAACGTCGACCACTTGTGCAACAGCGGAGCTGAACGCCGGCGTCAAGGCACCATACGTAGAGTTACCAATCACCAACACATTGGTTTCATAGGGCAGGGTGCTAATCACAACCTCCGGCGGTGGCGCAGGCGACACGGTAACACCGTCAGTAGTGACTACTGCTACAGCTTCTTCCCGATCATACAACGTATAGGTAACGGTGATGTTTGACTTGCCCGGCGCAAGAAACGCATTCTGGAAGGGCGTGAGAGGGAGCTGGCAATTGGCTGCGATAACGCCACCACCGGTATTGTTTCTCCACTGGTTACAACCGGCCTGAATGTTGGTGTTGGAGATGTCGGCCCGGAACGACTTGGTTGGGAAAGTCACTACCCAGTCTGTCTGAACGCCATTGGCAGGAAAGTTCGACCACTCGTTAATAACCGCAGTCGCGTTAATAGTTGACTCAACCAGGGGCAGCGCAGTGTTGTTCCAGAGGCCCGTATGTGAAGCCAGCGCCGGCTCCAGGAACCAGGGAAACTGTTGTGCAGTCACCAGGTTCTGACCCACGCCCCAGCCCTGAATATGGGTGGCGGTGCCACCTGCGGACAGGCCAAGCGCCTGGTTCAAATAGCTGATGTTGACCTTGAGCGGAGATGGGCTGGTAATGGGACCATAATCGCCACGCGCAAGCGGATCTCCCGATCCAGCGACTCCGGTGATAGGACCACTCACCCAAGCAGGAATGGCTACGCCTCTGACAAAACGGTTTTGCGCTGCTACGCAGTCAACCGGTTCGCCATTCACATGCTTGGCAAAGGCAGGTGCTCCTGCTGGAGTGCCGGGGATCTCACCCATGACCAGAAGTTCAACGTACCCCTCGAGCATGCGCTCGTTGGTCTGCGGTCCCTGATCAGCGAATTGGCCAGTATACGCCAGCGCATTGCCAAATTCCCCACTGTTGCGCACCGAAATCGGGACAGTGCAGGAGCGATCAGTGGTCTGCAGGAAGGGGCGACCTGCATTGTTAGAAAGTGAGGCGGTCCAGACATCAAACGGCGACAGCAGCACATTGAAGTCCAGCACGTCGCGGGAGTTATAGGATTCGCGCACCCGTACTTTCACCGCCAGTGAGTTGCCAGTGGTATTGGTGATATTCATCAAAGTTTGCCACCCAGCGCGCACAGTGTAATAAGGCACTGTCACTGCGGTACCACTAGTAACGCCAGTAACAAGAGGCCCTGATAACGATTGGGCACTGGCGAGTTGCGACCCCGCCATCAGAGCGGCTGACAGCAGCCCGGCAGTAGCCATAGCTGTACTGATTTTATTCATTCTGAACATGCTTACTTCCCCTCATTAACAAGGTTTAGAGACGAACCATAAGACTGGCACACTGCTGGGGGCTGCTTGTTAACCGGCTGTCTTGAAATTAACTGCATCCGAGTGAGTGCAGTAGACATCGTTACCAAGTGCTCGCAGGTAAAAGTGCGCCGAAAATAACAAGCTAACCGCACCCTGTCAATAAAAAGCCAAGCAGACGAGAGTGCTTCCAGAATTCCTTCCCAATCCGATGCACGATTCATGAAGGTTACACATTTTTACTGCATTTTGGGCAGGCACATCCCCAAAATTAACAATGGTCGCCAACAAAAGCCGACATGACAACCAAAGAAGTGCAACAAACTAGCTACAACCCCTATGAGCTTTTGTGGAAGCCCAACAAATTCCGAGCCGAGAATCCAGCGGAATAGTATTAGCGTCTGAATGTACAACATGCTTTTCAAATTTACAACTCTTTTCAAATTTACAACAACTCAGTGGTCTTATTGCGCTGTCACATCGGTTAGCCACCATTCCGTAGAGTCAAGTAGCGCACAGGTATTGGTGGGCGATGCCTACGCCCACTGGTAAAAGACTCTATTGCACTTCATACACTTCCACGAGAGCATTGCCGGTGGTGGCATCAGCCCCGCGCACGATGGCGGTGTAAGCGCCGGGATTAAGCGTAGTCAAAATTGCGGCCTCCTGAGCGTAGCGCGGCCGGGCAGGATGCGCCTGAATCTCGGCAGCGTTGACGGCTGTACCCCAATCATCGTTGCTGAGAATAGCCTGACCGCTGGCATTATGCAGGGTGATATTGGGATCATTCAGCACAGAGGGCACGCCGGCTTGAGCCAACGCCGGTCCTTTGGCTGTGATCAACACCTTTTTGGCGGCGTTGCCGCTAATAATGAAACCGCCGATCATCACGCTGTCTCCCGTGCCGACCCAACCTCGCGTAGAGATGTTGACCAATCGAGAAGTAGTATTGCCGGCTTCGAGATCGTAAACCTCGACGAGGGCATTGCCAGTAGTGGAACCGGCCCCGCGCACGATGGCGGTGTAAGCGCCGGGATTAAGCGTAGTCAAAATCGCGGCTTCCTGAGCGTAGCGCGGCCGGGCAGGATGCGCCTGAATCTCCGCCGCATTCGCGGCCGTACCCCAGTTGTCGTTGCTAAGGATGGGCTGACCGCTGGCGTTATGCAGAGTGATATTAGGATCATTCAGCACCGAAGGCACGCCTGACTGAGTCAGGGTCGGACCTTTGGCAGTGATCAACACTTTTTTTGCGGCGCTGCCACTAATGATAAAACCACCGATCATCACGCTATCCCCCGTGCCAACCCAGCCCCGCGTAGAGATGTTGGTCAACAGGGTGGACAATGGCGTTGGCGTTGGTCCCGCCGCATCAATCTGATAATCCAATAAAACACTGCTGCCGCTCACGGTCACGTTACGGCTGGCGCTCGGTACCCCGCCGCCGGAAAAATTGACGGTCAGGGCACCGCTGGCGGTTACTGGAATCGCATAGCCGCCGCCTGCCGCAGTCATCGCGTAATACGTGCCCTGACTGGGCTGAACCATCACGTTGCCGTAACCCTCACCCGGATCGTAACGTCCGTTCTTATCCTTGTCCTGCCAGACCGTGCCGACCAAAAAGACATTGAACTGATCGACACCATTTTCAGTGGCGTAACAGTAGTTGCCGGTGACCACCAGAGGGCCAATAGCAGTAGCCGGATTGGTTTCGGCCACTGCGGCAAGGCCCACATTAGTGTAATCGAAGTCAATCGCCATCAACCCCATGCGGTGGCCTCGACCGGGCTGCATCCCGCTGCCATCGCCCGGACCCCAATCAATATTCCAGGCAGCATGAGTATTCAACGCGCTGGTTGCATAGGAAAAGACACTACCACGCGCCAGGGTAAAGCGGAAACCGGCAGCGGTGATCTGGTCGAACTGCTGGTTGTGATCCTGAGCATCGCGGGAGATCAGATCGTCGGAATGCATCTTGGCCGCCTGATACAGTCGAGCATCGAACGCGGCAGGCGGTTTAGCGGCATAGCTGGCGAACTCGCTTTGCAGCAGATTAGTGTTCACCTGGAAGTAACTCCGACCACTGGCGACATCAGAGTTTGGCTCCGTCGCCAGCCACCGACCCTCAGCAGCCGGATCTCGCCGGGCGCGGTTCATCAGCCAGACCAGCGCCTGTTCATCACCGTTGGGGTGTTGACCATCAGCGGTTCGGTGATAGGTCCATTCAGCAGCGGGCGCGGCAGTGACAAAGGGTACCGGATTCAACTGGAGCAGCACCGGGTATTCCAGATCCAATGTTAACGGCGGATCGGGTTCTGCCATGTGCAGCAACTCGCTGGCCGAGGCGAAGGCGGTGGTTCCCACCAGCAGACCGCTGGCTATCAACAGGGTCATTTTCATCAGGTTCACCTCAAATCAGGAAAATGCGTTTAATTATGTCATTTTTTTGAAGCGATAGTCATAAAAAAGGGGAAATTTAAGAAAATAGAGCAAGGCTTCCCCGTTCTGTTTGGAAGCAAAAAATTGGTTACCGCGTGACTAAACCCATTAGCCCTCGACTTGGCAGGTCCAAGTCGGCGCATACACTACATGATGCAATCCGCCGGCCAATAGCAGCGGACTGAGTAGCAGCAACCCCCAGCGCCAGCGCTCCGGCAAACCCGACCAGCCCCAAGCAGCCAATGGTGCAGCGTACCAAGTCCAATAGGTCATGATCCGCAGCGTCCAGTTGTGGTCCCGCAACCACGGAGTCAGCGCCAGAAATACCCCACCGAAAGCCATGAGAATCACGCAGGATTCGACGAAAAACGTCAATCCCGGCATGGATTCCCTACCTATCCGCCATAATCCCGACAGAAACAGCATCGCCAGCAGGATATTACCGCCCTGATACCAAACGATGTCCCCAGGATTCACACCCTGGTAGATGCGACCCAGCCAAGTGTATTGCCAGATTAGCGCCGCCACGGTACTGCCCACGGCCAACCCCTGAATCAGCGGCATCGACAAGCCGGCGCGCAGACTGCGAATCAGGCGCGCACCGTTTCCGTAACGACGCAGGCCATGCACTATCAGCAATGCACCCGCCAATACGCCCACCAGTACGCCAAAAAACCCGCTCGATTGGATACCCTGGATATGATTAGTGCGGATATCCAGCCAGATTAAGGGATACCACTGTGTGCCCAGCGCCAGGCAGCCGGCCAATCCCAACAGCAGGGTCGTTAGCACCCTGTACCCGGAACGGCCTTGGACGAAGCACCGCGCCCAGAACCCAAAAACCAAAGCAGTGAGTACCACGAAGCTCAGCGCGTGATAGCCGAAACACAGCAACCAGAGCAGAAAGAAGCTGCCACCGCAGCGCCCGCACCCCTGCAAGTCCCGGTAAGCCCGCCAGGCACCGGCTATCACCAGTAACATGCCCAACTGTTGCGGTCGACCTTCCAGCCAGGGGCCAAGGAAATAGCTACCGGTAAACAACCAGGGTAGGCACCGCCAAGCGGCCCCGGCGTTGCCTAGACTCACGCGGTACAACAACCAGAGTCCTAGAGGCAGAATCACGCTGCTGTTCAGGGCAGCAACCGCGATCACCAGCGAACGGGTTTCCCAGCCGGTCCAATGGCTCAATTCCAGGATCAACCCGGCGTATCCCGGCCCAGAAATCGGCCAAACGCCTCCGCTATCCAGCCAGTCGAAGATTTTTAGATAGTTCTGCTCGTCGGTACCGCAGATCGGATAGCTCAGCCCCCAACGGGCATAACCAGTCAATGCCGCCGTCAGAATCAGCAGGACGGACAAGTGCAGCGCTGGGAGGAACCGGTGGACTGACGATTCCATGCGGCTTCTCAATACAAATCCCGCAACGCGCCCAGTGCGTAACCCCGTTCGTAAAACAACCGGCTGATGCGCCGTTCGATCTCGCAGGGTGGAATCTGCCGCTGCTGCTGGATCGGTTGGCGCTTGCGGCGCATCGCCGGGATACCGCGCAAAAAATCCCGATACAACCGGAATACGACGCTCAGCTTGCCCTTGATCGTGTAACGCAACAGGATGGCGATGTGCAGCACCAGCATCCAGAACAGGTTTCGCAATAGAAACCGAGTCGGTACATCCTTGATCAGCGTGAACAGCGAATTACGGATGCCATGGTAGAGCACAAAATCGCTATTCGGTCCGCCACTGGAAACGGAGCCTTTGTGATAAATCCGGGCGTCCTCAGCGTAAGCCGCCCGATAGCCTAGCAACACCGCCCGCCAGGCCAAGTCGGTATCCTCGGCGTAGCAGAAGAACTGCTCATCGAAGTACTCGCCGGAGGTGTGATGAACCTGACGCAGCAGATCCGCCGTATACAGCGCGCAGTTGCCGCTGGGACCGAGCAGCGGATCGTCCGGCGATTTGCGGTTGGAAGCCAGCCCGCACTTATAAAAAGTGATTCCCAAGTTATCAATTTGCGCACGGTCGGAATACTTCATGACCCGTGCCGCCACCATTTCAACCCGTTGCATCCGGTCGATTTGCGCCAGCATCCGTTCCAGAAAGTCCGGCTCGACCACGGCGTCATTATTAAGCAGGAGGAAGAATTCGTAGCGTCCATTGGGAATCAACTGCTCGAACAAGCGATTATGTGCGCCGGTGAACCCGTAATTTTCTGGAAAGGCGGTGAAGGCAATGCGTTCGGGATGGCAAGCAACATAGTCATGCAACTGGGCAACATCAGCGGCACTGGAACCGTTATCCACCAGAAAAATGTCAAACGCTGGCGTAGCAACCCGCAGCAGCGAATCGAGACACTCCACAGTATCAGCGGCGCGCCGGTAATTGATGACGATGACTGCGATCTCACCCATCATGGTACCGCCTCAGCAGCCAATATCCGTTCAATCCAGGTCAAGGTATTGTGCGCTTCGCGACGGTGGCAAAATCGCGCCGCCGTACCCAAGCCGCTGGTAACCAGCCGCCGGCGCAGTGCTGCATCATCCAGCAGACGCAGGAGGGCGACTGACATTAATTCCGGCTGCCCTGGCGGCACTAGCAGGGCGTTATCTTCATGCCGGGCATACTCCAAAACGCCGCCAACATCGGTTAATACACAGGCTGCGCCGCAAGCCATTGCTTCCAAGGCGCAGCGCCCAAAACCCTGAAACTCGGAACCATCCAAAAAAAGGTCGGCTTCGGAGTACAGCTCAGCGAGTCGCTCCTGACGGATGACCAACCCCTCGTTGCGAAACGGGAAGGGAATCGCCTGCCGGTCGAGGAACCGATCACCAAATAGCACGATCTCGGTTTCGGGACGGGCCTGCTTGATTTGAGCCAGCGCAGCGATGGTTGTGGGAAAGCCGCGCCGTGGAGTGCCAGGTCGGGCCATAGCCAGCACCACCGGTCGTAGACCGCGCTGGATCGAGCGCGGGTAGAACTGGCCTAGATCCATACCGAGTGGAATCTTGTCACTGGTATACCCGTCACCGGCAAGCTGCTCTTGCAGCCAGTCCGACATCACCACTCGATGTGGCAATAACCGGTAAGTCGCTTTTACCCGGTCCCGCTGAGAGGCTGACGACTCTGGAAAAAACCAGGGTTCGTAATCCTGAATCAGATAGGCGGCAACCCGAGTTCGGCTATCCTGCCACAAGCGATGCACCCATTCCGCAGTATTCCAGTGCGTGGCGATGATCACCTCGCTATCGGGACATTCGGCCAGCAGCTCCTTGACACTCCGATAGATCAGCGGCTGGGTATACAACCGGCACCAGTCGTAAATCAGCGGATCTTCATACAGTGCAACGATTCGCGCCTCAACCCCCAGCCGGATCAATTCGTTGACCACTTGCAATACCGAAAGTACTCCGCCGGCCACTACCAGACGGTCCAGCACATAGGTCACCCGTAACCGTCCCACTGGAGTCCAGCGTTGCATCAGCGTCCGGCGCGGACAAAGCCGCCGCGCAGTCAAAATTGCGATGAAGTGGCGAACGCCAAGCCGAGTCAGTTGCTTCGGCGAACGTCTCCCCTTCCATTCAGCGAGCAGATCACGACCGGCCTGCCACAACGCCGGTACCGGATCCCACCGATTGGAAAGTGCAAATAAATGGCGAACCGGTTTTAACGGATCGGCGCGACGGAAAGCACGGAACTGCTGTCGGTACACCGCTCCCCAGCGCTGATCGAACAACCGCCGGTTGCGCAGATAACGTTCCCGACCATCGCTGAAGGAACCACCCCCCCGATGGTAAACATAGACATCCTCGGCAACCACAGTGCGGAAGCCGGCGGTAGTTAATCTCATGCAGAGATCGGATTCTTCGCAATACCCGTGTTCGTAGATCGGATCAAACAACCCAACTTGGCGCAGGGCACTGCGCCGCAGCAGCAGGCAAAAACCTACTCCGGTAACGACATCGTGGCATTGTCCCTGGCGTTGCGCGGCCAGAGCATCATTCATCGCCAGATAGCTGGCGCCGGGCATCATGGGCAGATCGATATTGTCAGCGCGATTGCTCAGTGGGTTGACCGCTGCGATGCGAGGGTCTGATTCAGCGCAAGCCAGCAACCGCGCAAGCCAGCCGGGAGCGACCAGCGCATCACTATTAAGCAGCAATACATAATCGGAATCACCTTGTTCCATTGCCCAATTGCAACTCACTAGGAAACCTACATTTTCATTATGGCGTTGTAGGGTGATCCAATGCAGTGGTCTAGCGGCTTCCCTCATTACTACAGAAGATCTAGCCCAGTCACAAAGCCAAGCCGCAGTCACAGCATCACTGGCATCATCTACGATCAACAACTGATTATCGCAGCGCGGTGTATACGCTAATAATGCATCCAAACAGTCGCGCACATGACTTAGACCGTTATGAACCGGCAGAATAATCTGGATACTTGGCATTTACAGCATTCCAAAGTCGTCGCGGTCCAGCGGCAGATTGGGATTGTAGTAGGGATCGCCGTTTTGCAGGATCGCCCTATGCCGCTTTCTCATATAAGCAACTTCTTGGGCGAATCGATGCTGCTTTTGTGGGGTGTCTTCGTGACCGCGAGTTTTGGACTCATAATGATAGAGTTCGCAATAGGGCGTAAATATATTCAGATAACCTTTTTCGCGCAGGCGTAAGCAAAAATCTACGTCATTGAAAGCGACTGCCAGATGCTTTTCATCCATGCCACCCATCGCCTGATAAAGAGACTTTTTCACCATCAGACAGGCCGCAGTGACCGCGCTCACGTTCTGAATCTGATGCAGTCGCGAGAAGTATCCTGGATTATGCCGTTGGAACTGCCGATGGGCATGACCGGCGATGCCACCGATTCCAATGATGACCCCACCGTGCTGGATAGTGTCGTCGGGGTAGTATAGTTTGGCCCCGACTGCACCAACTTCCGTCCGCTGGGAGTGTTCTAATAAAGCTTCCAGCCAGTCCGCGGAAATCACCGCCATGTCATTGTTGAGTAGCAGTAAATGTTCGCCTTCTACTTGACCTACCGCAAAATTATTGAGAGCAGCATAGTTAAATGGAACATCATGGCGGATAAATCGGATACGTGAATCGGCCGCAGCGTAATGTTCCATCAGGGCGAAGGTTGCTGGTTCCACGCTGTTATTGGAGATGCCGAGCAGTTCAAAATTTGGATAACTGGTTTTTTCGAGAATCGAATCCAAACAGGTGCGTAACCAGTCAGGTTGATCGCGGAACGGCATAAGAATGCTGATTCGGGGTTGACCCTGGATCACTCGCTTAACCCGGTAGGTGCCAGGATGCTGACCGAGAGTCACCCCACCAATGATGCTACGCCGTTGCAGGGTATCCTCAATAGCACGTCGTCCTGCTGCCCAAGCGTAATTTTTACTATCAAATTTAGCCGCAGTCGATCCAGGGATCATCCGCCAGTGGTACAATACGCGGGGGATGTGAAACACTCGATCCGTATAGTCGAGTGTACGTAAAACCAAGTCATGATCCTGAGATCCCTCAAAACCTTCACGAAAAGAACCTGCTTGATCCAGCACCGTTTTACGATAGACGCTAAAGTGGCAGATATAATTAGTAGACAGAAGAAGGTCTGGAGAATAGTCAGGCTTGAAGTGTGGTTCCAGATGATAGCCCTCAAGCGATAACTTGTCCTCGTCAGAGTAGATAAAGTCGGGGTCGTGGTCATTGATAGCCTTGACAACATGATAAAGAGCATCCCGCGTTAATTCATCATCATGATCCAGGAAAGCGACGTATTCGCCAGTAGCCAGCGCTAAAGCAACATTAGATGCACCAGCAATACCCTGGTTGCTTTCCATGAACTCGATCTTACAGCGAGGATCGCGCAATCGACGCAACGCATCGAGTGTCTCTTGGCGAGTCGAACCATCATCCGCTATACATAATTCCCAGTTCGGATAAATCTGTTGTGTGACAGACGAAATGGCTGCTTCCAGCCAGCATGGATCAATGTTGTAAACAGGCATAACAATCGACACCACTGGTCGCCGAGGCCAGCGTGCAATTTCTTTCATGCATTGTTCCGGGTCAATGGTTTTTTGAATAATACTATTCCTTGCCGAAATAAAATTTGGAATGAAGATTCGGGTACCATGAGCGATTTCCTGATGCCCACGCAGTTCGAAGTGTTCGCGCCCGCTATGGAACTCGCCGCGTTCGATAGCAAGCCGAACATCCGGGTATTGGGCCAGGTAATCTTCTTCGCTAAAATCCTCCTCATTTAATGCGCTGTTCAATTCGTAGTGACTGGATTGATGGCGCAACCAAGACTGATAATTTCTGGCAATCTGTGCCACATGATCCTGCACCATGAATGTTCGTTGCAGTAGACCGAGTTTGCGGCCAGCGTCAGCAATGGCAAATCCCAGTCGCCAAGTTAACGACTCGAACGCCAATTGAATATCATAATGCAGCGTTTCAAATAATCGACCAAGCGCCTTGAGATCAGCGGCACTTTTTTTAAGCAGCATCTCCCCTTTCTGGAGATCGAACTCAGCGGTAACCAGTTGCTCTTGAGTGGCAGCCAATTGAACGTCGCGTTGATGTAAACTATTCCGTTCTTGGAGTAGGGTTTCATAGCCGGCCAACAATACCCTTCGCGCCGGGTTTTCCAGAATTTCATGTTCGATATTCTCCAACTTGGAATCTCGTAGTACCTCCCAAAGTTGACTCTGGGCTGGAGTCAGCCATCCTGTGTCTTGTGTCTCACTGGTCCGATGATGTTGCAGTTCACTTTCCAAAAATGCCCGGATTTCCCGTTCGGAGGGCAGGCGCAATGCTTGAACCCCACAGTCGCAAAGGCGTTTGTATAATAACTCAACAGTTTCCACCGGCTGTTCCATTAACTGCTCGTAACAGATGGAAAACCGAGGTAAGCCGGACGAGACAACCAAGGCACGGGCGTTATACTGTTCCCAGAGAGTAATACCGAAATGCAAAGGAAAACCATCCCGTTTTGCTAGAGATTGAGCGGTTGATAGCGGATGACGGGCAACATGAACGCAAACCGGAACCTCAAGCAGTGATAGCCAAAGCGGCAATAATAGACAGAGTCGCGGATCTTTTAGCACCCAAGGACGATGGCTATCGATCCCAAGCATGATTTTTTTGGCTCCCTGTGTAAAAGTATCTACTAACTCGGTATCAATACTGTTTAGATCGAGAGTAGAAATCAGGTGCCAATCGATACCCAATTTTTCCAACATAGATTTATGTAAATTAATAACGTCAATACGCTCCCAAAAACCCTTTGGATTATCTGGTTGAGCTGGCAGAAATTGATCCTCAGGACCAATATAGGCTCCCATCATATTAATGAGTCGCGTCACAGCCGAGGTGCCAGACCGATGCATTCCAAGAATAATAATTTGCAACGTTGTTACCCTATTAACTGGATGGTTGGCCTAAAATATATTGATCTAAAACCGTATCCACAGATCCCATCAGGCGAATAGCACCGCGTTCTAACCAGAGCGCACGACTACACAGAGCCTTGATGGAGGCCGGGCTGTGCGAGACCACTAGGATGGTCGAGCCGCTTTCACGGAATTCGCGGATGCGTGCTGCTGATTTCTGCTGAAAATCGGCGTCGCCTACTGCTAGGACTTCGTCGATGATCAATACTTCAGGCTGCACATCGGTTGCTACAGCAAAGCCCAGTCGTGCCACCATGCCGCTGGAATAAGTCCGCACTGGGGCATCGATGAAATCGCTGATTCCGGAGAAATCAACGATGCGTCCCAACCGTTGAGACATGTCCTGGCGGTTGAAGCCTAATACTGCGCCATTTAGAAACACGTTCTCGCGCCCCGTCATCTCGTAATCGAAGCCTGCACCCAATTCCAGTAGCGGCGCGACCCAACCGCGCAATCGCACCCGGCCCAGAGTGGGACGGATGACTTGGGCAATAACTTTTAGCAGGGTGCTTTTCCCAGCACCGTTGGGGCCGATGATCCCGACGGTTTCGCCTCGGTCAATCGAGAAACTGATGTCATTGAGTGCATTAAAATCGGCATAGCGGATACCGCGCTTCAACCAGCGGATCGCGTATTCCTGAAACGTAGGAATCCGCTCGTGCGGGATGCGGAAACGAACCGTCACGTTATCCAACTGGATCATCGGGGAGTTGCTCATCGGCATCACAACCGGTAGGCCAGTTGATCGGCTTTGTGGGTAAATACCATCCAGCCGGCCAGCAGCGTGGCGAAAGCCAGCACGGCAGCAGCCGTAGTCAGACCAATGTCGGGAATAGTGCTAGCGTAAATTGGCATACGGAATAGTTCGATCATCAGGAAGAACGGGTTCAGAACCATCCAGCCGCTCAGCGCCTCTGGCAACACCGAAGGCGGATACATGATCGGGGTCAGGAAAAAGCCGGCTTGGACCACAATCTGATAGATATCGATGGAGTCGGTGAAGAAGACCGAAGCGGTGGATAACAACAGTGCCAAGCCAAGAGTGAATACGGCCAGAACCAAGATGCTGACCGGTAGGAACAACCAACTGGCGCTGACCGGATGCTGGAGAACCAGAACGATGAGCGCTAGCGGCAGAATGGAGATTAAAAAGTTGACCAGACCATTGCCAACGACCGCCACGACGTAAGTTGCCCGTGGGATATAGATCCGTTTGAGCAATCCACTGCCGCCCACCATAACACCCATAGCGTACTGGGTCGTCTGAGTCATAAAGCTCCAGGCTAACAATCCACTCAGCAAATAGACTGCGTAATTCGGCAGCGCTGACTTGAATAACGTCCCGAACGCCACAGCCAACACCATAGTTTGCAATAGGGGATTCAGTAGCATCCAGAAAATTCCTAGCATCGATCGTTTATAGCGATTCTTCAGAATGTTGCCAATCATTAATAGGATCAGGTCGCGATAGCGAAAAAGCTGGATACATTCATCTACGAACGGGTGTGGTCTTTGAGCAGAGTCATATTCGATCATGGATTGGTCAATAAGGAGTTGGCGGGCAGAATGGACCGCATCTTTTCAAGAAAAATCGCTCGGGAAAACCGGCGGGCGTGAAGTTCACAGGCGCTTCGCATCGCTAGTGCGCGTGAGGCGTTCAGGGTCCGAACGGCTTCGGTAATCCCTTCAGCAGTTAAATCCAGCGGCAGCAGCAAACCAGTCTCCCCATTCAGCACCGTTTCCAGCAGTCCACCCTCGGCAACGCCGATCACTGGTTTGCCTGCCGCCATACTCTCGACCGGTGACATGCCAAAATCCTCATCCTTGGCAACGTACAGCGTGGCAATGGCATTGCCGATCAGTTGACACAACGCGGCATCGCCCAGCCAGCCGGTGAAGATGATATTGGACGCACCACCGGCCAGCCGCCGCAACGCCGAGAATTGCGATCCGCCCGAGGTGATAATCAGTCGCTGGTCTGGTATTTGTTTAAAAGCTTTAATCAGCAAATCCACCCGCTTGAAAGGTTCGAGTCGGGCAGTAGACAGATAGTAATCACCTTGTCCTTGCCACTGGAAATAATCGATCTCGCAGGGTGGATTGATTACCACTGCATCCCGGTTCAAATAACGGCGTAGGCGATTTCGGACAGTTTCAGAATTAGCGATAAGGATATCCATCCGGGCAATAGCCTGTTCATAGCGGGGCTTAACGTAGGCGATGAGCGCCAGCAATGCTGGGCGGAGTGCCAATGGATAGCGCTGAAGATAATAGTCCTTAAGATCGTAAACGAAGCGCGGCAGGGTGTGGCAATAGTAATAGTTTTGGCCTGAGGTATGGTTGTGAACGGCCAAGGGTGCGTGAGTGCCGCTGAATAGCGCCCAGTCGTAGCCATTGAGAAATTGAGTCTGGTGCGCGAAAGCACGCATTACTTTAAGCGACCGCCAAACTGGCAGAGTCGTTTCTGCGCCCAGATCTCGAGTTGTGATACCAGCGATGTCTGCTTCTGAGAAAGCATGTGGATCGCGAAAGCCGATGCAAAGGTCCACACCTGGTAAATCTTTGAGCAGAGTCAGCGTCAGGCGCTCAGCGCCACCTCGGACTAGCAGAAAATCGTAGAGAACTATCCCTTTATACATAGTGGCCAAATTTAAATGATGCCTTCGGTACCGCCCAATGCACTCAGCAGCCCGCCCTTTTCCAACATCCGACTGGTCGACGTGCGAACCGCCAGCACAGCCAAAAGTCCTGCAATCAACGTCAGCATTGTCTGTACCACCTGGTTTCCAGCGCCAGATCCTCGCATCGCGTGAACTTCCTGAAAAACATTATTAAACAAATTTGTTTTTCTAATCAATAGGATATATTAGTTATTTGCTATAGAAAACGCTATGTTAGTCTAACTCAAGTTCCCACCTTGCACTAACTCAAAAGATGAAATCGAGGCTAAGATTTTCCGTCTTAGACATTCCCCATCACCTCGGCCAGCCGGGTAACACCGCGCAGTTCCAGCCCCTCCACCCGACTGCCACGCCGGGGCAGATTAGCGCGGGGCACAATGGCCTGCTTGAAGCCGTGTTTGGCCGCTTCCCGCAAACGATCCTCGCCATTCGGCACCGGACGAATTTCGCCCGCCAAGCCAACTTCGCCAAACACCACCAGATCAATTGGCAAAGGCCGGTCGCGAAAGCTTGACAGTGCCGCCAGCAGCACCGCCAGATCTGCGGCTGTCTCGTTGATCCGTACCCCGCCCACCGCGTTGACGTAGACATCCTGATCGTACATCGCGATCCCACCGTGCCGGTGCAGCACCGCCAGCAACATCGCCAGCCGGTTTTGCTCCAAGCCCAGCGTCACCCGGCGCGGATTGCTGCCGTGGCACTCGTCCACCAGCGCCTGAATCTCTACCAATAACGGTCGAGTACCCTCGCGGGTGACCATAATCACACTGCCCGCGACTGGCGTATCGTGGCGCGACAGGAAAATGGCCGATGGATTACTGACTTCCTTTAATCCGCGCTCGGTCATCGCGAAAACGCCCAATTCGTTGACCGGTCCGTAGCGGTTCTTCACCGCCCGCAGCACTCGCAAGTGTCCACTGGGATCACCCTCAAAATACAGCACCGTGTCCACCATATGTTCCAGGACACGCGGCCCAGCAATCGCACCCTCCTTGGTGACATGCCCAACCAGAAACAGTGCCGTACCGCTGGCCTTGGCATAGCGCACCAGTTGCGCTGCGCTCTCGCGCACCTGCGCCACCGAACCGGGAGCCGATTGCAGCCGTTCGGTGAACACAGTCTGGATCGAATCAATCACCATCACCTGTGGCTGCTCGGCTTCAGCAATTGCCAGAATTCGCTCGACATTGATTTCCGGCAACAACCGCAAGCAGTCGCGGGACAGACTCAGTCGCTGGGCGCGCATACTGATTTGCTGCGGCGATTCCTCACCGCTTACATACAAAGTGCGGTTGCGCGCCGCCAGTTCCGCCAGCGCCTGCAACAACAAGGTAGACTTGCCGATGCCCGGATCGCCGCCAATCAGCGTCACCGAACCCTGCACCAGTCCACCACCCAGTACCCGGTCCAATTCACCATTGCCACAGGATTGGCGGATTTCTGCGGTGACATCCACCTCGGCCAAGGTACGCACTTCCGATCCCACTGTCGCGCCGGCATAGCCCGCCGGCTTGATCCCACTTTTGGCGGTGGGCGGCATGGCCGGCGCTTCCTGCAAGCAATTCCACGCCCCACAATCGCCGCACTGGCCCGCCCATTTGTTAGCTTGCGCGCCGCATTCAGTGCAAGCGTAGATCGTGCGGCCTTTGCTCATCCTGGTCCCTCCATCATCTTGCTGAACTATCAACTTTTATAAATTTTCATTATTTGACTCGGCCATAAATTTTCCAAGTTGGTTCTAAAAGCAAGAAATTTCAAATTTCACTTTTTATCAATTTAATACTATTATTTTGATAGCTATCAAAAATCGATAACCAAGGTTCATGATTCATGTCGGCAATCCATAGTTAGTAACAAGCAGTTCGTTGATTTTACCGCGTTTTTCTGCATTACAGTTTATCATTCTTCTTGCATATACGCGGTGCAGTTCATAACCGTTATAGATTTTTTCAAAAAAATCATCGTTGGGATTTTCATTTTTTGGGTCTGAATTACTCAGCATGAGTTTGGAACATTTTTGCGTATCCAGTTTCTTAAAAAAATGAGACAGTTTAATTTGTTCAACATCGGTGAATTCAAAACCTGTATATGTAGTAAAACTGGCGGTCTTGCTAATTGGACGGTAAGGCGGATCAAAATAGACAAAGGTTTTTTCATCTGCCAAATCAAAGCAATTTTCGTAGGTGGAAAGTTCAATTATGGTATTCTGTAACAGCTCAGAAACCGCTAATATATTATTTTCATCCCATATATTAGGCTTTTTATATCCACCAAAAGGAACATTAAACTCACCCTTGGAATTCAAGCGAAACAAACCATTGAAACAGGTTTTATTCAAAAAGATAAATTGCGCCGCCCTGGGCATCCAGTTTTCTGAAAAAATCGTATGGTTTATTTCAAGGCGTTCAACATTAAATTGTTTTCTTACCGACAAAAACAGGTTTTTCCGGCCCTGCTCATCCGCATGATTATAATCGGATTGATATCGCTGTAAAATTTCCAACAACAAATCCGGTGTTTTTTGAATAACTTGATACGTAAGAATTAAATCCTTGTTAATGTCGTAAATATAAGAAGACTGGATATTGTATTTCTGTATGACTTCAAAAAAAACGGCGCCGCCACCTACAAAAGGCTCAATATAGTTCTCGATGATTCCTCCTGACAAATCACCGGGATAATACTTTTCAAATTGACAAAGCAACTGGCTTTTTCCACCCGCCCATTTCAAAAAAGGTTTTGCTTTAATTTTCAACATGTTTTTACCTTATTGATGCTCATGCGGTGAAATCCTCGACCGAAATAACCTGGATCCGCACCCGTGCCGTTATCCCGCACAGCAGGGCATAGGAAATAGTGCTAACGACCGCAGCAACCCGCTCCACCGGCAAGCCCTCGCCCCACAACACCACCGGATCGCCAATCCGGGCTTCGGGATGCCGACGCAAATCCAGCGTAATCATGTCCATGGACACCCGCCCGATCAAAACCGTTTCGCGACCATTGACCAAAACTGGCGTCCCGGAGGGAGCATGGCGCGGATAACCATCGCCATAGCCGACTGCCGCCACTCCCACATCCATCTCTTCAGGACAAATCCAGGTTCCGCCATAACCCACTGCTTCGCCTTGCCGCAGTCGGTTAATGGCAATCAAGCGCGTACTCAGCGTCATCACTGGCCGTAAATTCTCATCCGCCGCCAGGCTATCCACAAAAGGCGAAGCACCATACAGCATGATCCCAGGTCGCACCCAATCGAAGTGAGTCTGCGGCCAGCCGAGAATGCCAGCGGAATTAGCCAATGAACGCTCCCCCGGTAATCCAGCAGTAGCCGCATTGAAGGTTTGAAGTTGCTGGAGGGTGGCGTCGCAATCGCGCTCGTCGGCCCGCGCCAGATGACTCATCAGGCCCATCTGCGGCGCGACCGCCGGGCAGCTAAGCAATCGCTGATAAATCGCTGCTACTATCCCCGGTTGCAACCCTAAGCGATGCATTCCGCTGTCTATTTTCAACCAAATCCGCAGCGGCCATTCCAACCGGGTGCGTTCCAACATCAACACCTGTTCAGGATGGTGAACAGCGATCTCCAGGCGATGGCGGGCGCATAACGGCAACTCGGACGCTTCAAATACCCCTTCCAGCAACAGGACCGGACGATCAATTCCCGCCTCACGCAGGGTCAGCGCCTCTTCAATGCAGGATACCGCAAAGGCGTCGGCGTCCAGATTACGGGCCACTCGCAGCAGTCCATGGCCGTAGCCTTCGGCTTTAACGGCGGTCATTACCCGCCGGCCCGGCGCGGCTGCCCGCACCCGCCGAAGATTGTGAACCAGCGCCCCCAGATCGAGACGCACCGTGGTTGCTCGACTCATAACCGGAACCTGATGAGTGAAATTCGGGGATGTAGCTCTCGAAACGGGTGTACTGACCCATGAAGGTCAGCGGAACCATGCCGATGGGACCGTTGCGCTGCTTGCCGATGATAATTTCGGCTTTGCCTTTGTCGGGACTGTCCGGGTTATAGACTTCATCGCGATAGATGAAACAGATCAAGTCAGCGTCCTGCTCAATCGCGCCCGATTCCCGCAAATCCGACATGATCGGCCGCTTATCGCCACGCTGTTCCAGAGTACGGTTGAGCTGTGATAGCGCCAGCACCGGCACCGACAATTCCTTGGCCAAGGCTTTAAGCGAGCGGGAAATCTCCGAAACCTCAGTGGCACGGTTCTCCTTCGTTCCCGGCACCTCCATCAACTGGAGATAATCCACCACAATCAGCCCCAACTGTCCTTCTTGCCGATGCAACCGCCGCGCCCGTGACCGCAACTCGTTGGGACTCAAGCTGGAACTGTCATCAATAAACAGGCGAGCCTCGGACAGAATGGTTACGGTCGAAGTCAACCGATCCCAGTCCTGGTCTTCCAGTCGCCCAGTGCGCACCCGATGTTGATCGATCCGTCCCAGTGACGACACCAGCCGCATAATCAGGCTTTCCCCCGGCATTTCCATGCTAAAAACCGCCACCGGACACTTCACCTGAATAGCTGCATATTCCACGATATTCATTGCCAGGCTGGTTTTACCCATGGACGGTCGCCCAGCAATCACGATCAGATCGCCGCGCTGTAAACCGGCGGTCTTCTCGTCGAAATCAGCCCAGCCGGTGGGAATACCCGTAATGGGGTTATCGCGCTGGAACAGAACATCAATCCGCTCCACGGTACTCGCCAGCAAATCCTTGATGTTGGCGAAACCCTGCTGGGTGCGGGAACCCCGCTCCGCTATCGCAAATACCCGCTTCTCAGCGTCATCCAGCAGCGCCCGGCTATCACGACCTTTGGGATCGTAGGCGCTATCGGCAATTTCGGTGGCGGTGCGGATCAGCTCACGGCGCATTGCCCGCTCGCGGATAATATCCGCATAGGCGCGCACATTAGCAGCGCTTGGCGTGTCATGCGCCAGCACCCCTAGATAAGCGAACCCCCCCGCATCCTCCAGTTGTTTATTGTTCTCCAACCATTCAGCCAGAGTTAACAGATCAAACGGCTTGCTGTTTTCGGCCAGCCGGCGAACCGCCCGGAAGATTAGCCGGTGATCGTTGCGGTAGAAATCACTCTCATCCAGGCAGTCCGCCACCTGATCCCAAGTGGTATTGTCCAGCATCAGACCGCCCAACACCGCCTGCTCGGCTTCGAGCGAATGCGGCGGCACCCGCAGGATCTCGGCGGCGGTGTCCTTGCGATAGGGAAACGGCGAAACGGGCTGCATGACGGAACTCTCGGAAGGAACACCGGTGATCCGCCGCCCGCCGCGATCATCCGGCGGCACGGCCACGAAACTCCCGCGAAGGGGCGATAACCCATCCAGTGGGTCAATCACTGTCGGGCGACGCACACGGGGATTACTCCAGTGTAGTCGAGTTGCCCCCGGCGCGAGTGCAGCAGTAACGACTTCAGACCTCAGCAATAACGTTGACCCGGATCTGGGTCTTGATTTCATTATGCAGACGCAAATCCACATCATACTCACCGATCTGGCGGATCGACCCGGTCGCCAGCCGTACCTCATGCTTCTGCAACTCGATACCTGCAGCGGACACCGCGTTGGCGATATCGACAGCGCCCACAGATCCGAACAACCGGCCTTCACTGCCCGTTTTCACCGACAGGGTCACAATCAACTCGGCCAATTGCTCGGCTCGGGCTTTGGAAGTAGCCAGCCCCTCAGCAGCGATCTGCTCCAGTTCAGCGCGGCGCGCCTCGAAGCGAGTGACGTTGGCCGAAGTAGCCAGCGTTGCCTTACCCTTAGGGATCAAAAAGTTGCGAGCATAACCCGACTTCACTTTAACCCGGTCACCCAGGATGCCCAAATGGGCGACTTTTTCCAGCAGAATAATTTCCATCGTCGGACTCCAAAATTCGATTCGATACATCAATACGGAATTCAGCGCTGGCTCAAGCGTGGCTTGATGCGGTTGCGGAAATCGGCCCAAGCATCGGCGATACCCAACGCCATCACCCACTGCGACAGCAACGGAATCAGCAACAGGTAAAACAATAGCAACCAGGCTGGCGAAAGTTGCCACTTGAACGCTACAGCATGAATCAGGGCGATGCCTTGTAAGGTATACAGCGTACCCAGCACCAGCATGAAATTGATCAACAACGGCCAACCGGATAATACCGCTGCGCCGAATAACACCAGCATCAGCGTCGCTAGTGGTCGGCCTAAGCGCACTTGGTGAAACTCGGGTCGGAAGCCAGCCGGATTGAACAACACCGCCTGCCACCAGCGGCCCAAGATCAGCGCCAGTAGCACCAACAGCAGCGCCGCGCTCACTACCTGCCCCGGCAGGAACGGCACCCATCCCTTTAGCAATGCCAGCAATTGCTCCAGCATGGCCCGGTCTGCTTCCTGCCCTATGGACGCCAGCACCATCAGTTCCTGCTCCCACTGACTGAGTACACGGCCCCACCAGATCGCCGGATCACCCAGTACCGCATAGAAACCGGCCACACCCAGCACACCCAGCAGCGCCGCCGCCTGGAAGGTCCGGGACAGCGACACCGTGGCGCGCAGCACCAACGCCAGCAACCAGAGCGGTAGCCAGCCGATCAGTAATACCTCCAGCATCGGCCACGGCGTCCCTAATGCGATCCCGGTCAGACCGACAGCGGCCGGCCCGGCCAGCGCCATCAGCAACACACCCTCAATCGCACCTCGGCGCAACGTCACCAGCGCCAGCGCCGCACCTGACACCACCAGAACCGGTGGAAACAGCCAGAACAGCATTGCTGAGACCACCATCACCAGCACTGTGGCTGAGCGACCCCGCATCACGAAGGTAGCCAGTGCTTTCATGCTGAATGCACCCTGAGTCGGGCAAACCGCACAGCTAACCGGTTCAGTGCCGGTCGCAGTACGGAAGCAATGCCAAAAAGCGGGCGCGCTTGATCGCGACCGACAATTGCCGCTGGTAGCGAGCTTTGGTTCCGGTGATGCGACACGGCACGATCTTTCCGGTCTCGGTGATATAGTTTTTCAGGACCGCGATGTCCTTATAATCAATTTCCTTGACGCCTTCAGCGGTGAAACGGCAAAACTTTTTACGGCGGAAAAAACGGGACATGATGGTTAACCCCTAGGATCATTCAGATGAATCAGAATCGAGAATATCAATGTGAGCGGCGTGCACCACCACCCGGTATTCGCCTTCGCGGGAATTAGCACGACTGATAAACCCCCGTACCCGGACTGGAGTACCCTGCGGCAACCGCCCCACCGTGCGAGCGAACCCTTCGCCGCAGGCCATAACGGGTATGCGGCAATACGCCTCGCGGGCAACGCCGGCTTCCAGTTGTCCAGAATGATGTTCCAACAGGAAGCGGCTGATCGTCACTCCAGCCGGCGAGGTGCGAACCTCGCACGACCCCGCCAGTTGGCCGGCAATGATCAAACAGTTGTCAGCAAATGGCGCGGGCGGCATGGAACTCGCTCAGATGGCTTCGTCGTCGGCCTCAACCTCGTCATCAACAGGATCGCGACCGCCACGACTTCTGCGAGTATCACGGTCCTCACGGTCCTCACGATCATCGTGGTCGTCGCGGTCCTCACGATCATCGCGGGTATCCCGCTCGTCGCGGGATCGGATCAAAGGTGAAGGCTCGGTTTCAGGGCCGTCCCGCTGGATGACCAGGTTGCGGATGACGGCATCGTTGAAGCGGAACGCACTCTGCATCTCATCCAGCACCGTCTGGCTGCACTCGACGTTCATTAGCACATAGTGCGCTTTGTGAATCTTGTTGATCGGGTAGGCCAACTGCCGCCGGCCCCAATCCTCCAGACGATGGATCTTGCCACCATCCTCTTCGATCATCACCCGATAGCGATCAACCATCGCTTGAACCTGGTCGCTCTGGTCGGGATGGACCAGAAACACGATTTCATAATGACGCATGCACGGCTCCCTACGGATCATGGGTAGCCTCCCGCGTGAGCGATGAGGCAAGGAGTCACAGCCCGGTTCCGGGCCGCAAGGGGTAAGCATTCTAGGGGGAAAGCGCCGGGGGCACAATGCCGGACGATGCAGCGAATAACCGGCCAGCGCTTACCACCGATCCGTTTTGGCAATCCCCTGAAATCAACGATAATAGGTTGCCATCCCGGCAACGCCTTCGTAAAAATAGTCCCTTACCATGAAAGAATTCATCCTCGGCGGTGCCCGCTCCGGTAAAAGCGCCTTTGCCCAGCACCAGGCGCAAACCAGTGGCCTGAACGTGATCTACCTCGCTACCGCTGAAGCCGGCGATGCGGAAATGATCGCACGGATCGCCCGCCACCGCGCTGAACGTCCTGCTGGCTGGGGCTTGGTGGAAGAGCCGCTGGCACTGGCCGCTGCCCTGAAAACCCACGCTAATCCCAACCGCTGCCTGCTGGTAGACTGCCTGACCCTGTGGCTTAGCAACCTGCTGGCTGCCGGCGACGAACGGCTGTCCACCGAAATCAGCGCCCTGCTAGACACGCTTCCAGTCCTGCCCGGCCATCTCCTCTTGGTCAGTAACGAAGTCGGCCAGGGCATCGTTCCTGCCAACCCGCTGGCCCGCCGGTTTCGCGATGAAGCCGGCTGGTTGCATCAGGCTGTCGCCCGCCACTGCGACCGGGTCACTTTCGTGATCACGGGTCTACCCCTCACCCTCAAGGACTGCCCTGCATGAGCCATCACTGGTTTGACCCACCCATTGCCGCCCCCGATGCTGCTGTAAGAGCCGTCGCCCACGAGCGGCAAGCGCAACTGACAAAACCGCCCGGCTCGCTGGGCCGGCTGGAAGATTTGGGCATGACCTTGGCGGCGATGCAGGACACCCAACATCCCCGTATCGATAAACTCTGGATCACGGTGTTCGCCGGCGATCACGGGGTTGTGGCTGAAGGCGTTTCCGCCTTCCCGCAGGTGGTGACTGCCGAGATGGTGCGCAACTTTGCCCGAGGTGGTGCTGCGATTAGCGTATTAGCTAAAGCATGGAACGCACGGCTGGAAGTGGTAAACGTCGGCACCGTGCAACCGCTGGAAGACCTGCCGGGCGTGCTGGACGCACGGGTTGGCCCCGGCACCGCCAACTTCGTTCATGAGCCGGCTATGACGGTCGAGCAGTTGCACGAGGCGTTAGCGACTGGCCACGACGCTGCTGAACGCGCCGCGATTAACGGCGCACAGGTGTTTATCGGCGGCGAGATGGGCATTGGCAATACCACCAGCGCTACCGGCGTCATTTGTTCGCTGCTGGGCTTGCCTGCTGCGCAACTAGCCGGCCCCGGCACCGGTCTGGACGCCGCTGGCGTCATCCACAAGGGGCTGGTCATTGAGCGGGCGCTGGCTCGCCACCGCGACCCAAGCCCGCTGATCGCGCTGCAACGACTGGGCGGCTTCGAGATCGCTGCACTAACAGGAGCGTATTTGCGCTGCGGCCAACTGGGCCTACCAGCACTGGTGGATGGCTTCATCACCACTGCGGCGGCACTGGCGGCGGTACGGCTGCGACCGGAGCTGGCCGCCTGGCTGTTCTACGCACACTGTTCCGCTGAACCCGGTCATCGCCAAGTGCTGGAAGCATTGGGGGCAAAACCGCTGCTCGATTTGGGGATGCGACTGGGTGAAGGCAGCGGCGCAGCAGTGGCGGTGCCGATCCTGCGCGCCGCCGCTGCCTTACACGCCGGCATGGCGACTTTCGCCGAAGCAGGAGTTTCAACCGCATGAGCGATTTCACGACCGTGGACCTGCTGCGGCACGGCGAACCGGAAGGCGGCCAGAAATTCCGGGGCGCGCTGGATGACCCACTGAGTTCACTCGGCTGGAAACAGTTACGAATATCGGTCGGTGACTACCGTGACTGGCAAGTGATCGTCAGTTCGCCGCTGATTCGCTGCGCCGCCTTTGCCAAGGAACTGGCAGAGCGACTGGATCGACCACTGGAGATCGTGCCCAATTTTCGCGAGTTGAATTTCGGCGCATGGGAAGGCCGCACCAGCGCCGAGATTTACGCCGCTGATCCGCTGGCGGTGGCGCAATTCTGGCGCGACCCGGTGATGTACCCGATTACCGGCGGCGAACCGGTCAGCGATTTTGACCAGCGGGTCGGCGCCGCCTGGAATGCGTTGCTGGAGCGCTATCGAGGTCAGCAAGTATTGCTGGTCGCGCATGGCGGTACGATCCGGATGGTGCTGCGTCAAGTCCTTGATCTACCACTGCGTAACCTCTGGCGGTTCGAGGTACCCTACGCTGCACTGAGCCGGGTGCGGCGGTATAACGACCCGGACGCTGATCCGCAACTGGTGTTTCTTAACGGCCGCCCGGCATGATTCGACCGTTTGTGCTGGCTCTGCAACTGTTGACCCGGCTGCCGATCCCGTCCTCCAGCGCAGCACCGCGCCCTGAAGAGCTGGGGCAGTCGGTACTATGGTTTCCAAGCGTCGGGTTGCTGATCGGTGCGCTGCTGGCTGGGTTACAGATTGCGCTGTGGCGGATTGATTCCGAAGTGCTGGCGGCGTTGCTGCTGACGATCTGGGTGTTGCTGACCGGTGGTCTGCACTTGGACGGTCTGGCCGACAGCGCCGATGCCTGGATCGGCGGGCAGGGCGACCGCGACCGCACCCTGGCGATCATGAAAGATCCACGCAGCGGCCCCATCGCGATTGTCGTTATCATATTGCTGCTGCTCAACAAATTCGCTGCCCTGCACCTGCTGCTGGCCGGTGGTGCCTACCTCGCCTTGTTCCTGGCCCCGGTGCTGGGCCGCACGATTATCATCCTGCTGTTGATCACCACGCCTTATGTGCGTCCTGGTGGCTTGGGCGCTCCCTATGCGAACGCTCTGCCCCGGTTGAATTGTGGTCTGCTGGTGTTGCTGATTGCTGTTTTAACCGTTGCGTTGTTGAAATGGCAGGGCGGCGTATTGCTTATTACGCTAGGCATGGGTTTTTTCGGTCTGCGCCATTGGCTTCTGGCGCGTTTGGGCGGTACAACGGGCGATACTTTGGGTGCGGCCTGCGAATTGGCTGAAACCGTTGTATTGATCATGCTGGCGGGTTAAAAAAACGGGGATTCGGCCCGTTGTTGGAAATTTGGGCGAGGTTACTCTACAAGACTGAAACTTGTTTTTCCCCGAATAGATTGATTCATTACCCTCAAAAACATTAGTATTCTCTAATATACCGACTCTAAAACCCGTCAGGTTCAAGGGAGGCTGCCATGTCCATACCCGCTCGTCCACTGCTGTTGTGGTGCCTGTTAGCTGTCGCGCCGGGATTGCCCGTCGCCGCTGAAGTGCCGTTTCCAGTCGCCAAAGCCCAATTGCAAACCCTGCCCAGCGAACACGTCCTCGACGGCGTGGTTGAAGCAGTCAATAAAAGCACCGTCTCCGCTCAGACCGCCGGACGGGTTGAAGAAATCATGGTGGATGTCAACGACTTCGTGCCGCAGGGCGCGCCGATCCTCCGCCTGCGCAACACCGAGCAGCGCGCCGGTCTCGACCAGGCCCAGGCCAGTCTGCGCGAAGCCCAGGCCCGTTTTACCGAGGCTCAGGAGCGTACCGGCATCGACCAAGCCCAGGCCAATCTGCGCGAGGCGCAGGCCCGCTCCCTTGAAGCCCAGGCCGAATACAACCGTATTCGCAACGTCTACGAGAAACAGATGGTTTCCAAAGCACAGATGGACACCGTTACCGCCACGCTCGACGCCGCTAAAGCACGACTTGAAGCCGCTCAAGCCGGGGTCGCCAAAGCCAGGGATTCGCAACGTGCCACGCTCGACGCCGCTAAAGCGCGGCTCGACGCCGCTCAAGCCGGAGTCGCGCAAGCCAGGGAATCGTTCAGCTATACCACGGTCAACGCCCCCTACAGCGGGATCGTGCTGGAGCGCCATGTCCAACCCGGCGAAACCGTTCAGCCTGGCAAGCCGCTGATGACCGGATTTTCGCTTGACGAATTGCGGGTGATGGCCGAGGTACCGCAACGGCTGATCACGCTGGTACGCCAATACAACCAGGCGCGAATCCTGCGACCGCATGATGGCAAGAGTATCCCTGCCGAGAAACTGACCTTCTTCCCTTACGCCGATCCGCAAAGCAATATCTTCAAGGTCCGAATCTACCTGCCCAAAAAAACCGAGGGCCTTTACCCCGGCATGTTCGTTAAGACCGCCTTCCGGGTGGGTGAGGAGGAGCGTTTGACCGTGCCCCGTCAGGCGCTGGCCCAGCGCGGCGAGGTGAGCGGGGTCTATGTGGTCAGGGAGGGACAGGTCAGCTTGCGGCAGGTGCGGCCCGGCCGGATCGAGGGGGAGGTGATCGAAATTCTGGCGGGATTGGAGCCGGGCGAAGCAGTGGCACTGGACCCGATCAAGGCTGGGGTCTACCTCAAGGAACAGCAGCAGCGGACGGTGGAGAAATGAAATGAGCGATGCCGCTGAACCGCGCCTCGGCCTGTCCGGGGCGATTGCGAAAAAATTCCTGCTGAGTGAGATCACGCCATTGCTGGCGCTGGTCGGGCTGTTGCTGGGCGTACTCGCGGTGCTGGTTACACCCCGCGAGGAAGAACCGCAGATCAATGTCACCTTCGCTAACGTATTCATCCCTTTCCCCGGCGCCACCGCGCAGGAAGTGGAAAAGCTGGTCAGCAATCCGGCGGAACAGATGCTTGCAGAAATCGAGGGCGTGGAACACATCTACTCGGTGTCGCGGCCCGGCATGGCGGTACTGACGGTGCAGTTCAAGGTCGGTGAACCGCGTACCGACGCCATCGTCCGGCTGTACAACAAGCTCTATTCCAATGCGGACGGACTGCCGCCCCACCTCGGCGTCGGCCAAGCCATTGTTAAGCCCAAGGGAATTGACGATGTACCTATCGTCAGTCTGACACTGTGGACCGAAGATCCCCAACGCAGTGCCGATGATTTGGCGCGGGTCGCCCATACCCTGGAAACCGAATTGAAGCGGGTTCCCGGCACCCGCGATCTGTACACCATCGGTGCGCCCGACCGGGTGGTGCGGGTGCGCTTCGATCCAGCCAAGCTGTCCGGCTACGGGCTGGCACTGAGTGACCTACGCAGCGCGCTGCAAGCCGCGAATGCGTCCACCGACGCCGGAGCGCTGGTCAGCGATAATCGGGAAATTCCGGTGCAGGCCGGCAGTTTTCTGGTGGATTCGGAGGACATCGGCAGTCTGGTAGTGGGCTTGCACCAAGGCACCCCGGTCTATCTGGCCGATGTCGCCGAAGTTACCCTGGGACCGGATCAGCCGGAACGCTCGGTATGGCTGGGCACCGGGCCGGCGGCAAAAACCAACGGGATCAACATCCGGGGCGAATTCCCCGCCGTGACCCTCGCCATTGCCAAGAAACCCGGCGAGAACGCGGTGCGAATTGCCGATCAGGTAATAGCGCGGGTCGCGCAACTCCAGGGCACCGTCATCCCCGAAGGCGTCAACGTCACCGTCACCCGCAACTATGGCGTCACCGCCAACGATAAGGCGGTGACGTTAATCACCAAGCTGATCTTCGCCACTGGGCTGGTGATCGTACTGGTGTTGTTCGCACTGGGCTGGCGTGAGGCGTTCATCGTCGGCGCAGCGGTGATTCTGACCCTGACCATTACCCTGTTCGCCTCCTGGGCCTGGGGTTTCACTCTCAACCGGGTGTCACTGTTCGCGCTGATTTTCTCTATCGGCATTCTGGTAGATGACGCCATCGTAGTCGTGGAAAACATTCATCGCCATATCCAGTTGGGCGGGCGCAGTCTGGTTGACGCGATCCCGCTGGCGGTGGACGAGGTCGGTGGCCCCACTATTCTGGCGACCTTTACCGTGATCGCCGCCCTGCTGCCGATGGCCTTCGTTTCCGGGTTGATGGGGCCGTACATGAGTCCGATCCCGATCAACTCCAGCATGGGCATGTTGATTTCGCTGGCGGTGGCGTTCGTATTCACACCGTGGCTGACTTACAAGGTATTGCGGCGGGTAGTGGAAAAGCACCAACCCTCACCCCCAACCCCTCTCCCACCGGGCGCAGAGAGCGAAATACCTTCACCCCCAACCCCTCTCCCACCGGGCGCGGGGAGCGAGAATTTCTCCCACCGCCTGTTCCGGCGCGTAGTCGGGCCGTTCCTGCGTGGAAATCGTGGCCGACCCTTGCGCTGGCTGCTGGGCATTAGCGTTCTACTGCTGATCGGTGGCTCGGTCAGCCTTGCCTATTTCGAGTTGGTGGTGCTGAAGATGCTGCCCTTCGATAACAAGTCAGAATTCCAGGTGATCGTGGACATGCCGGAAGGGACCACGCTGGAACAAACGGCGCGGGTATTGGGCGAGCTGGGCCGTTCTCTATCCACCGTCGAGGAAGTCACTGACTATCAGGTTTATGCCGGTACCGCTGCGCCGATCAACTTCAACGGGCTGGTGCGGCAGTATTACTTGCGGGCTGGCGCTAACGTCGGCGATATCCAGGTGAACCTGGTGGACAAGAAACATCGCCAGCGCAAGAGCCATGAAATCGCCTTGGCAGTGCGCGGCCCCTTGCAGGAGATCGGCCAGCGCTATAACGCCAACGTCAAGGTGGTGGAAGTGCCGCCCGGCCCGCCGGTCATGGCCCCGCTGGTGGCCGAGGTCTACGGGCTGAACTATCCCGGCCAGATTCAGGCTGCCCAACAAGTGCGAGCGATATTCAGCGCCACACCGGATATTATTGATGTAGACGATACCGTGGAAGACCCCGCCGAGCGGCTGATCGCCCATGTGGACCGGGCGAAAGCAGCCTTGCTCGGCGTGTCGCAGCAGGCGGTCGCCGCCGACCTCAACACCGCTCTGCGCGGCGAAGATGTGAGCTATTTGCACTCGGCCAGCGCCAAGTATCCGATTCCGTTGCGGTTGGAACTGCCCACCGCCGATAAAGCCGCTATCGCCGAAGTGCTGAGCCTGAAAACCCGCAGCCAAAGCGGATCCTTGGTGCCGCTGTCGGAAATCGTGGATGTTGAAAAAACGCAGCGTGAGAACGCCATTTATCACAAGGATCTGCTGCCGGTAGTGTTCGTGTTCGGCGACATGGCCGGCCCGCTCGACAGTCCGCTGTATGGCATGTTTGAAATCTTCGCTGTCCTGCGTGATCAGCTTATCGGCGGTGGCACATTGGAACAGTCCTTCATCCGCCAGCCGGACAATCCCTATGGCTACAGCCTGAAGTGGGATGGCGAGTGGCAGATCACTTATGAAACTTTCCGCGACATGGGAATTGCTTACGGGGTAGGGATGATTCTGATCTACCTGCTGGTAGTGGTGCAATTCCGATCCTATCTGGTGCCGCTAATCATCATGGCACCGATTCCGCTAACCCTGATCGGGGTGATGCCGGGCCATGCCCTGCTCCACGCCCAATTCACCGCGACCTCGATGATTGGCATGATTGCGCTGGCCGGGATTATTGTCCGCAATTCGATCCTGCTGGTGGATTTCATCAATCTGGAAGTGGCGAACGGTATGCCGTTTCAGGAAGCAGTGATCCGCTCCAGCGCCGTGCGGGCCAAGCCGATTATCCTAACCGCATTGGCGGCTATGCTTGGCGCACTGTTCATTCTCGACGATCCAATCTTCCGGGGTTTGGCGATCTCGCTGATTTTTGGAATTATGGTGTCCACTGTGCTGACGCTGGTGTTCATCCCGGTGCTGTATTACGCAGCGTTTCGACGACGACTGGAATCGGCTACATCCTGATTGGAGTAATGAAGGTAGATCAAGATATTTCAGAGAAACGAACTACCCGGCTCTTTCAGAAATGCCAGCTCCTCTAGCGTACTATCCCGGCCCAGGATGACGTTCAAATCCGGGAAGCGCCCAAAGCGGGCGATCACCTCGTGGTGGCGGCGGGCATAATCCAGAAATCCTTCGCAATCTTCCGTAAGCATTGTTGGTGCTTCGTCGCGTAGTTGAGTAAAGGCGGCCACGCTCTGCTCCTGCACCGCCAAATCTTCAGCGTGTTCCAACGGCAAATAGAAGAACAACCGCTGAATCGGCCACAGCTCCCGATCATGGCCTTGCACCATGCCCGCCAGGGTCAGTGCTTGTGCTCGATGATCCTGCGCGAACGCTGCCGCTGTACCTCGGTGAATGTGGGTGGCGAGGCACCTGATCGAGCAGCAGAATCAGCGCCAGTCGCCCCTGAGCAGTTTCTGCCCAACCGTCCAGTTCTCCAGCGACTGCCTGCCGCCACCCCTTACCAAAACGCTCGCGGATTATTTGGTCATAGGCACGACCGTTTTGAAACCACAAGTCATAACGGTCGCGGTTGAAAGCCTCCGGTCCCGTCAGCGGGCCAAACCAGAAGTCAAGAAGCGTCTTTTGCATCTGCATAGCCCTCGTTAATCATCATGCGTTTAATCATCATGCGTTAACAGTTCACCAACCCGGACTTGTGTCATCAATGCGAATGCCCGCAGCAACGCATTGACCAGTGGCGGTTTACGCAGAATCTGCCGGTGGTCGCCTTTCCAGACTTGCAGGCGCTGGGTACCCACCGCCACCAGCAGATTCGACAAATTGAAACCCTGACCGAGCCACTGTGCCCAATCGGACGGTGCTGCCCGTAAATCCCAATTCAGTTCGCAGTCATCATAATGATTCGCCTGTTTAGCGATACCATGTGCCACCCGCAAAATCCCGTGCGGCTTGCGCTGATCCAGAAAACCATAGCCGATCACCGCATTAAACCGTTGCCGGATCAATTCCCTGACCATCGCCTGCTCCGCGTTCCACAACCGGGCGTATTCATGCATCCACGCCTCGGAAAACACCTGCATGGTTATATCTTTCTCAAGCGGTTCTTTCACGGCAACCAGCCGGCAACTCTCGATCCTGCTCATCCGCCTTTGCCTACCCAAGGGTGATAGTGGAAATACAGCAGCAGCAAGCCGCCAAACACAATCCGGTACCAGGCAAAGGGTGCGAAACTGTGCTTGCCGACATAGGCCAGCAGGAAACGCACTACCACCAGCCCCCCCAGAAACGCCGCCATAAAGCCGACTGCGAACATCGGCACATCCGCCAAATTCAGGTTATGCCATTCTTTATAAAGACTGTAAAAGGTCGCGGCGAACATGGTTGGAATCGCCAGAAAGAACGAAAACTCGGTAGCCGCGAACCGCGACATTCCGCCCACCATCCCGCCCATAATGGTCGCGCCCGACCGCGACACCCCCGGAAATAAGGCCAGACTCTGCGCGATCCCCACCAGCAGTGCATCCTTCCAGCGCATCTCCTCCATCGCCTGCACCCGCCCCGTCCGCGCATAGCGTTCGATCAGCAGAATCGCGAAACCGCCCAGCACCAGTGCCCCGGCCACGCTCACCGGGTTGAACAGATAATGAGTGATAGTCTTGTGCAGCAACAAACCCAGTACCGCCGCCGGTACGAACGCGATGGCCAGATTGATCACCAGTCGCTGCACCTTACGATCCCAGTCTACGTTCAGCGCAATATCGAGCAACCGTTCACGGTAAATCCACACCACCGCCAAAATCGCTCCGAGTTGAATGAAAATCTCGAACGCCTCCGCCCGCGATCCGGTGAAATCCAGAAAATCCCCTACAATGATCAAATGACCGGTACTGGAGATGGGCAGAAACTCCGAGGCCGCTTCCACCAGCCCCAGGAGCAGCGCCTTGAGAATCAACAGAATGTCCAAAGAAACTCCTTCAGATCGTGGCCTAAACAAAGTTTGCGATTCTAGCAGTCCGGTTATAGAGGCTCATCATGAA
Source organism: Candidatus Contendobacter odensis Run_B_J11 (assembly GCF_000531125.1). Lineage (GTDB taxonomy): Bacteria > Pseudomonadota > Gammaproteobacteria > Competibacterales > Competibacteraceae > Contendibacter > Contendibacter odensensis. The sequence goes on from NZ_CBTK010000261.1 coordinate 86,914, forward strand.
ATTCAAACCGCTGACTTCCCTGATCCTCGCCGCCGCGCTATTCCCGATATTGGACGACGCCGCAGAAGCTCAGCAGATTTACAAATGGACCGACGCCAGCGGTCAGGTGCATTACAGCGAAAAAAAACCCGATGACGCAGCCCAAGTGCAGACGCTTGACATTGCCCCACCACCGCCCCCAGCTCCTTCCAGCGTCGATTCCGCTGCCGAAATCGCCCGCATCAACGCCTTGTCCGATCAAATGGCTCGTGAACGTCAAGCGACGGAACAGGCTCGCCAGGAGCAGGCGACCCGCAACTTGGAACAGGAAAATCAGCAGTTGCAAAATGACCTGCTGAACCAGCAGTTGCAACAACAAAAGCAGCAACAGGAAGACAACAGTAATAGCGTGATCATCGGTTATCCGCCGCCCTACCCCAATCCGTATCCATTCTACCCGCTCTACCCGCCCTACCCGCCAAGGCCGCCTTATCCGCCGCATCTTGGGCCACCGTGCCAACCGTGGCCCGAATGTCGCCAGCCCAGGCCACCCGTGCGCCCGCCGGTGCCGCTGGCCAAGCCCAACCCGCCCTTCAAACCAGCGCCAGCCGGCATCGCGCCGGCATCGCCAGGTGTATTCCGGGACCGTTGAGCGGCGCTAACCGACCGCAATCCCGACCTGCAACGCCGGTTGCGCTTGAACGGCGCCAGTCGGTTGAAACCAGGCCAACTGCGAGTGCAATTTCACCACTTCGCCGACGATGAGCAACGCCGGCGGGCGGATTTCGGTGTTCTGAATCACAGTGGGCAACGTCGCCAGCGTGGCGCAATACACCCGCTGCTGAGGCGTAGTCCCCTGCTCGATCAAGGCCACCGGCCTATCAGCGGCCATCCCGTGTTCGCGCAGCTTTTCGCAGATAGGACGAGCGCTCTTCAGCCCCATGTAAAACACCACCGTCTGATGCGGTTGCACCAGTGCCGGCCAGTTCAAATCCAGCGCGCCATCCCGGAGATGGCCGGTCACAAACACGCAGGACTGCGCATAATCACGATGGGTCAGCGGAATACCGGCGTAAGCGGCGCAACCGGCAGCGGCAGTAACACCCGGTACCACCTGAAAGGGAATGCCCGCCGCCATCAGGGTCTCAATCTCTTCACCGCCTCGCCCGAAAATGAACGGGTCGCCTCCCTTGAGTCGCAACACCTTCTTGCCCTGCATAGCCAAATTTACCAGCAACTGGTTGATATCGTGTTGCGGTAGCGTATGGCGATCCGGTTCCTTGCCGACAAAAATGCGTCCAACCCGGGTCTCCAGCACCTCCAGAATCGCTGGTGCAATCAACCGGTCGTACACGGCCACGTCGGCCTGTTTCATCAGCCGCACCGCCTTCAAGGTCAGCAGTTCGGGGTCACCGGGACCGGCCCCCACCAGATAAACTTCGCCGACTGAAGATTGCGTCGGGCTTGGATCGAACGGTTCCACGATCATATTCTGTCCGTTATGGTGAAAAACGAATTGCAGCTCAGCACAACCGCTCGGCGCGTACTCCAGCTAACGCCATTTCCAGCCGTCGCCACGCTGGCTCCGATCCGGGCAAGCCGAAGCGCAGTCCCGGCGGGTCGGCAAAGCGGCGAACCAGAATGCCACGCCGCGCCAAAGCGTCCTGCCAGAATTCCGCATCCGCCGTCGGCACCCACTGAAACAGGGCTGTGCCATCAGCCACGGGCAACCGCTGTCGCTTCAGCAGCTCCGCCAATCGCCCACTGAGTCGGCCGAGTCCAGCCCGCATTTTTTCCTGCCCGTCGCTATCAACCAGCGCTTGCGTCGCCACCCACCGGCTGGGACCGCTCAGTGACCACGGTCCTAACTGCTCCTGCAATGATTCCAGCACTGCCGGTTCTGCCAGTACAAAGCCCACCCGCACCCCGGCCAGCCCGAAAAACTTGCCCAGCGAACGTAATACGATTAATCCCGGCGAACCGGTGTAACCTGCCAGACTTTCCGCCGGGGTTGCGTCCATGAAGGCTTCATCTACTATCAGCCACCCCCCTCGCGCGGCCAGTCGCGCCCGCCAATCCAGCAGCAGATTGAGCGGAAAACGCGCGGCGGTGGGATTATTGGGGTGAACCAGCGCCAGCACGTCCAGCCGATCTATTGCCGCGTTTAATGCCTCAACCGGCAATAATTCGACTCGATGTCCGTTCCGCTGCCAGGCGTAGGCATGTTCGGCATAACTGGGATTCAACACCCCGACCCGGCCAGGTTTGCGTAATAGTGGCAATGCCTGAATCGCCGCCTGTGAACCGGCGACCGGCAACAGGTGCGGCGTTCCGTAATAGGCTGCTGCCGCCGTTTCCAGCCCATCGTCTGGTTCCGGCAAGCGTTGCCAGACCGCAGGCGGAATCATTGGCGGCACCGGCCAGCCATTGGGATTGATCCCCGTAGATAAATCCAGCCAGTTATCGAGTGGAAGGCCATAGTGCGCCACCGCAGCGCGGAGTGCGCCGCCATGCTCAAGCAAGCGCCAGCCCTCCCACCAGGATCGCCGCCAGCCACAACCACAATGCCCGCCGCACCAGCGCCACCGCCCGGCCGATATCCTCGGCGCGTGGGGCTAGACCTTCGCCCAGCGCTGGACGCGATTGCCATTCGCCGTGATACCGGGCCGGCCCGCCTAACGCTAAACCCAGCGCCCCGGCACCCGCCGCCATCACCGGGCCGGCATTGGGACTTTTCCAGCCCGGCGCCTGCTCTTGCCAGCAGCGCCATGCCAAAGCCGGTTGTCGCCCCGCCAGCGCATAACTCAACGCGGTCAGCCGCGCCGGCAGCCAGTTCAGCGCATCATCCAGCCGCGCCGCCGCCCAGCCGAAGTGCAAATAATGCGGAGTGCGATAGCCCCATAGGGCGTCCAGGGTATTCGCCAGCCGGTATCCCACTACCCCCGCCGCACCCGCCAGCACGAACCAGAACAGCGCGCCAAAAATCGCGTCACAACCATTCTCCAGCACCGATTCCACCGTGGCCCGGCTGATGCCCTCTTCGTCGAGATCGTCGGTATCGCGGCTGACGATCATTGCCAGTTTCTGTCGTGCCAGTGGCAGATCGCCCGCTTGTAGCGCTGCCATCACCGCCTCGGCATGTTGGGCCAGACTGTGGGCGCCAATCGCCAGATACAACAGGCCCAGCGCCACGGCTAACCCGATCAGTGGAATTTTTATCAATAGCCAGGTCGTAACGATGAACGGCACTAGCAACACAATCACGGCACCGATGCCATGTTCACGCCGTGCCTTGGCACTGAGTTCTGGAGGACCGTAAGCCAGTGCCTCGACCCGTTGTGCCAGCCCACCGAAACCCACCAGCGGATGCCAGCGACGCGGCTCACCTAAATAGTGATCCAGCAGCGCGGCCCCAATGCACAGCAGTGCGGTCAGCATAAAACACCCCTCGCCCATAGGTGGAAGAGGGGCTGGGAGTGAGGGTTATTTCTCAATTGCATCGTGTTTTCCGAAATTTACCAAGGTGTTTAGTGTAGCCAAAAACCAACTGTTTCAGTCAAAATCTCGTTATGAATACTAAAACTCTGATGATTCAAGGCACCACCTCTGACGCCGGTAAGAGCGCTATAGTCGCTGGTCTGTGCCGGCTGCTGGCGCGGCACGGTGTTCGCGTGGCGCCATTCAAGCCACAGAATATGGCTCTGAACAGCGCCGTCACCGTGGACGGCGGCGAAATTGGCCGCGCTCAGGCGGTGCAAGCGCAAGCCGCTTTTCTGGAACCGCACACCGATATGAACCCAGTGCTGCTCAAGCCCAATACTGACATCGGCGCACAAGTCATCATCCACGGTCGGGTGCTGGCCAATATGGACGCCCGCTGTTATCACGACTACAAGCCGACCGCGATGCGGGCGGTGTTGGAATCGTATCAACGGCTGTGCGCCGCCTATGATGTGGTGCTGGTGGAAGGCGCGGGCAGTCCGGCGGAAATCAATTTGCGCGATAAGGACATCGCTAACATGGGTTTTGCCGAGGCAGTGGATTGTCCGGTATGGCTGGTGAGCGATATTGATCGCGGCGGCGTGTTCGCTCATCTTTATGGCACGTTGGCGCTGCTGTCGCCCAGTGAGCAGGCGCGAATTACTGGCTTGATCATTAATCGGTTCCGGGGCGATGTGAACCTGCTGACGCCAGGATTGGATTGGCTGACCGGCGAAACTGGCAAACCGGTGCTGGGCGTGCTGCCTTATCTGCAAGGGTTGCATCTGGAGGCCGAGGATTCTCTGCCGCGCGAGTCCGGCGTGGTCAAGGATGTTGAGCGGTTGCGCGTCGCGGCGCCGGTGCTGGCGCGAATGAGCAACCACACCGATTTCGATCCGTTGCGGCTGCATCCGCAGGTGGAAGTGTGCTGGGTGCGGCCCGGTGAATTGATTCCATCCGTCGATCTGATCATCCTGCCTGGCAGTAAAAGCACTCGCGGCGACTTGCAACGGTTGCGCGAGCAGGGTTGGGATGCGGCCATTCATCGGCATTTGCGCTACGGCGGCAAGCTGATCGGCATTTGCGGCGGCTTTCAAATGCTGGGGCGCTGGATCCACGATCCGGCAGGGTTGGAAGGCGAACCGGGCAGCAGTCCGGGATTGGGACTGCTGGATTTTGAGACGACGCTGGAACCGGAAAAGCAGTTGCGACGGGTCGATGGTCGTTTGATGCTGTCCGATGCGTTGATCACGGGTTATGAAATTCATGTGGGCGTTAGCACCGGACCGGCGTTGGCAAAACCGGTAGTTCAGTTAAGCGATGGTCGCTGGGATGGTGCCGTGTCGGATGACGGTCAAATTTTCGGTACTTATTTGCATGGACTGTTTGACGCGGCTTCGGCTCGTGATGCGTTATTGCATTGGGCGGGATTGGCGGTCAGGGAAACGCCGGATTATCGGCAACAACGAGAAGATGGTATAAACAGGCTGGCGGATGCGATTGAAGCGCATTTGAATTTAAGTTCCCTGGAAATGTGGTTAACCTAATAAGCCGCCTTCCTTAACCCGCTACCGAATCGGCCATTCCGTAATCGCTTCATCGATTTTCTGCTGAATTTGCAGAGTACGCTGGATCGCGGCGGAAATCCTTAGATAGTGAGTCAGATCATCAAAGCGGAGTACGCACCCTTTGCGGTCTTTTAACCACTTGGACACAACTTGATAGCCGCCGATATGAAAATTCCACACCTCTGGGGGAATGCCTTGGAAATACTGCAAGGCATTGATCCAGACTCGGCCTGGCGTATCGTTGTTGGGTTCAGAGTAGCGAACGGCATCAATTCGGTTTGTGCCAGCAACCGGATAACTGGCAATAGCGGGAGCATCGCGTTCCATCAGATGCAGGGCCGTCAGTTCCGCGCCGAGGATGCATAATGTCTGGAATAACGCTCGATCCGAAGTTAGAGGAAGGCGTGGGAAATCCATTTTGAGAAAGGCGGCGTAGCGGCTGCGGTAAGCAGGAGAATGGAAGATAGCGTAAGCGTAGTTAAAGACATCTTTGGGACCGATTGTCGTTTCCAGATCGCCTCGACCATCAGGAATGAAAATAAGATTTAGAATCTTTTCTAAATTAGCCATGAATCTAGGAGTAAAATTGCATGTCTTACCTGTAATATCATAAAGGTATAGTGGAAAGAGCGTATTAATATCGTAAGCTGCACACGATTTATGACCACATACGCTTTTCGTTACCAAACAATCCCATTCGTCTTTTGTTGTACGAGTTGCAATAAGTCCAATATTTTTATCCTTTAACATATGCTGCATTACTTCCGGGCGCGGCATACAAATAAATCCCCGCGTTTTCCCGGTATAATAGGTATAACGCACATCGAAAGGTCGATAGAGAATCGGTTTTATATAATCCTTGGACAACCCTTTGCCGGATTTTAAATCGTTCTGCGCCAGACTGACCTTCCAATCCCGCGCATCCTTACCCAAGCTATATTTATCTCGCGCCTCCTCTGAAGGCAGGGAAGAAAAGTTCTGAACCGTTTCCCATATTTCCTCTTTGCTCCAATGAATCGTCAAATCGTCGCGGGCGGTCACGATGCCGACGCTGTTAACCGGCATGATTTCGTTGATTTTCCAGCCGGATTCATACTCACCCAGCAAATCCACATTCTGCGGCGCAAACAGATAATAAGGCGCTTGTGGTTCAATGCGTCGCCATTCCGTGCTTTCAACCTCGTTTTCCAAAAGCTGCCGATATTTTCCCTCCCGTTCGCCCCATAATTCCGCATGATGCACCTGGCATTTGGCCCTCGCCTCCAACGCTTCCCCCACCAGGAGAGGCGAGCGAACAAACAGCCCAATGGCCACACCCTGCTGAATATCAAACACATTTTCATCCTTTCCGCCATCCGGCGCTTTCTCCTTCTTCTTGCTGTTGCCGTGCAAATCCAGCAGATACATCTGGTCGAAAGTCTGCATCAGGCTTTGCCGCATTCCCCGGAACGTCGGATTATCGAGATAGCCATGATTAGTGATCAACGCCAGAATCCCGTAACCGGTGCGCTCGATTCGCCATTGTGCAAAGCGAATGAATTTGACGTAATCATCGTTCAACCATTTGGGATTGCGCTCTTTGAGGGGTTCCCCGTCCACCATAAAATAACTGCCGGTTTTTTTATTACTCAACCCATCCAGTCCACGCAATAAACCGGCGATCCATTCACCCTGATTAGCGGAATGCCCGGAATAAGGCGGATTACCCAGCACCACCATAATCGGCGCGTTCTGCTTGGCGTGAGCGGCATTACGCGCTTCCTTGACCAGCCATTCGCCAAACAGCGGCAGATGAGTTAATTCCCGAACTTGTTCCAAGGTGTTGGTCAGATACACCCGCAAGCGATCCTCGCTGGCGAAGTCATAACCGGTTTCCCGCAACAGCAGGCCAAGTTTCAAATGTGCAACAGTGTACGGCGCCATCAACAACTCGAAGCCGTACAGACGCGGCAACAGATGCTCGCGCACATAATCCGACCATAAACCCTGATTACCGGCGAATGTAGCGTGGATATGCGCAATCACCTCGTATAGAAACGTGCCGGTACCAGTGGCTGGATCGAGAATCTGCACTCGATGGGCCTGTATCTCTTTTTCACCCTCGGTAAGGGTCATTTTTCCGGCGTCGGCTAAACCCAGCGGCAACTGAAAAACCCGCTTTAACAGCGCATCCACGCTGCGCACCAGATACGACACCACCGGCTCCGGGGTGTAATACACGCCCCGGGTTTCCCGCAATGCGGGATCATACGCTGTCAAAAAGGTTTCATAGAAATGAACCACCGGATCTTCCCGGCGGGTGCGTTGACCGAAATCCTGCAAGATCGCCGCAATGTCTGCACGCGCCAGCAATTCCGCGACCTCATCCACTGCCCAGGCAATGTCCTCATTCAACTCCGGTCCAGCAATATGATTGAACAGAGTGCGTAGAAAGGGATGGGTTTTCGGCAGATCATAAGCGGCGTGCTGGCGGGTGAAATGCGTTCCCGATTTAGCGTGGCAGCGGGCGGTAAACAGGCCGTAACAAAGCGTCTGTGCGTACAGATCACTAAATTGCTCTACCGTCAAATTTGGCAATAAAACTTCCTGAATCGCCTGCATTTGACCCTGTAATGAACCTTCGGCGGCTTCCTCGGCTAATGCCCGCTGAATCAAGCCGCGCAATAATCGCGCCCGCGCCGCCAATCGCAACGCCAAATCGCGCGGCGTGTTAATCAGCGGGGCGTCGGCGTTCAGAAATTGCGTGAATAACTCGGCAACGGATTCGGCAGCGGTTGCAATCCATTTCAGCGGCAACCGCGCCGCCAATCGCTGTTCTCCAGCGACATACCAGCGAAACTCCAGATAATCCGTGAGTAACAGATTACCCAGGCTGGCCCGATAACGCTGTAATTGCTCGCTCTTCTCTACTGCATCCAGATCAGCCCCAACATCCTTGGCCTCGATATAACCCAGCGGCAAATCACCTTTGATGATGATATAATCCGGCGCGCCACAGGCAATCCGTTTCGGCTCATTAGTGGCGATGATCGTGCTATCCAGCGCTTCCAATAAGGTCTTTAACGCTGGACGATGGGTGTGTTCAGTCGCGTTGCCAGCTTTCAGCGCAGCAGCCACCTGATCCAGATAAGTGCGAAAGGGCTGAATATTCAAAACTCAATGCCTTTTTGTGCTTTTACGCCCTGTTCCCGATAAGGATGCTTAATGACACGGATTTCACTGACCAAATCGGCCTGCGTCACCAACGCCTGCGGGGCATTGCGCCCGGTGACCACGATATGCAATTCCGCCCGCCGCGCCGAAAAAGCAGCCAGCACCCGCGTCAAGTCGAGATAGCCGTATTTCAAAACGAGATTAAGTTCATCCAGAATCACCAATGCATAGCGGGGATCGCGAATCATCCGCTCGGCTTCGGCCCACGCCCGTTCCGCCGTGGCGATATCCTGTTCCCGGTTCTGGGTCAACCAGGTGAAACCATCGCCGATGACCTGGAAATCCACGTTCTCGAAGCCGCTGAACACCGCTCGCTCGGCGCTGTCCTGCCCGCCTTTAATGAACTGCACGATGCCAACCCGCATGCCGTGGCCAATAGCGCGTAACGCCATTCCCAATGCCGCAGTCGTCTTACCCTTACCGGGGCCGGTAAAGACGATCAATAAGCCTTTCTCGCCAGTAGCGCGAGCCTGTTTGTGCTCGTAGCCAGCCTTGCGACGCGCAATCAGGCGAGCATGATTTGGATCATCAGTGGGCATGGCAGAAGGGGTTTCCATCGTATGCAAACGGGAAAAGGTGGCAAAACCACCCTCACCCCAACCCTCTCCCAGTGGGAGAGGGAGTATCTTTTTCAAACGTGGTAGCTGAAGCGGGTCCAGCTTTGCGGGGTCCAGTCAGGATCAAGGGCGGCGTCATCCGTCTCCGCCACCTTGAGGCCACACTTGCGGGCGAAATAACGATGAAACGCCAGACTGGGCGTCAATTCCGGGTGAAACACCGTAACCAGGATTTGATCATCTTCCGCCGCCGCGATGTAATCATCCAGTTGCAGCAATATCCGCACCCCGGGTCCGGCTTGCACGATCTTGGGCGCGCGAATGAAAGTCAACGGAATCGGCTCGCGGGCTACGGCTGGCGCCAGCGCGTCACGGTTGAAGCTGTCCAACTGGCTGCCGAACGCATTGCGATTAACCGCAATGTCCATCAGTCCCAGAAACGGCATCTCGCCGACATTCTCCCGTGCCAGCAGAATCGCCCCGGCGCAGGTGCCCCACAGTTTCAGGCCGTTGCCATACCCCTGCCGGATCGCATCATCCAGGCCGAAAATAGTCAGCAACCGCGACAGACAGGTGCTTTCGCCGCCGGGAATGATCAATCCCGCCAAACCGTCCAGTTCAGCGGCGCGCTTGACCGGTCGGGCCGCAACCCCAATTCGCCGCAAGTGATCGAGGTGCTCCTGCACTCCGCCCTGCAAATCCAGGACGCCGATAGCGCCGGCGGCTGCGTTCATTACCAGCCTCGTCCTGCCAGCCGTTCTGCACTCGGCATATTCGCCACGTCCAGCCCCGGCATTGGCTCGCCCAGGTCCATCGAGACTTCCAGCAGCTTCGCGGGATCATCGTGATAAGCGGTCGCTTTGACAATCGCGCGGGCATAGCGGGCCGGGTCGCTGGACTTGAAAATGCCGGAACCGACGAATACGCCATCGCAGCCCAGTTGCATCATCAGCGCGGCGTCGGCAGGGGTCGCAATCCCGCCCGCAGCAAAATTGACCACCGGCAACCGACCCAGCTTCTTAACCTCCAGCGCCAGTTCATAAGGAATGCCATTGATCTTGGCGAAGTTCATGATCTCCTCAACCGGCATGGTCGCCAGTTGGCGAATCTCGCGGTTCATGGTGCGCATGTGCCGCACCGCCTCGACCACGTTGCCGGTGCCGGCCTCGCCCTTGGTGCGAATCATCGCCGCGCCCTCAGCGATCCGTCGTACCGCCTCGCCCAGATTGCGCGCCCCACACACAAAGGGAATTTCAAACCGGCTCTTGTCAATGTGGCACTCTTCGTCGGCAGGGGTTAGCACTTCGCTTTCGTCGATATAGTCAATCTTGAGGGCTTGCAAAATTTGTGCTTCGACGAAATGACCGATGCGCGCCTTGGCCATGACCGGGATGGTAACGGCGGCCTTGATCGCCTTGATCAGACCTGGATCGGACATCCGCGCCACCCCGCCCTGCTTGCGAATGTCGGCGGGCACTCGCTCCAGCGCCATCACCGCCACCGCGCCCGCTTCCTGGGCGATTTGAGCCTGTTCGACGTTGACCACGTCCATGATGACGCCGCCCTTGAGCATCTGCGCCAGTTGCGTGTTCAGGAGATAACGATTTTCTGTCATGCGGGTACTCATTCATAATGAAGAAAGGGCTGTGGTGAAAGACGCGCCGCCCGGAACCACAGTTTACGAAAGCCGCAGATTATATCACCGTCGGTTTTAACGCCTATGGCTTGAGAGCTGTCTGTATCCTGCTCGACTGGGATGCGGAGCGACGGCAACGGCTGAATCTGCTGCGCGGTTAGGGCGTGGAGACGGTGGCGCTGGTCATCGGTTCGCCGAGTCCATCGTCGGAAGCGGGCATCCGATTGCACGCTATCGCTTTCCTGAACGGGTTATGGTGGCGTCCGGCCACGAAATCCTCCCGCCGCATTAGCGGGGGGGTATTGGGCGCACCGCCCGGTGCGCCCAACTCATTACCCTCGCTCAATATTTACCACTTCCCGGCGACCGGCAAATCACCGGCTTGACCAAAGCTGCCGAACAGGCATTTATCTTGCCCGCCGTCCTGGTAACTGGCGGCGATGGCGGCACCTGAAAAGTAGGCAGCGACCGTTTGATCGCTTGCGCCGGTGTTCAGCGCGCAGACGCTATTCTCTGACCGGCGCAGCTCCCCAGCCAGTCAACAAACGGTTACTCGTCACCGTGCCGAAACCACTACCGGGTTACTCGTCACCGTGCCGAAACCACTACCGGGCTTGGCCGCTTGGCCATGTTCAGATTGGAAGCCGCTGCAAAACGGCCCAACAGTAGAGTAATCAAAAAAAAAATAATAAATAATATCAATAAGTTATTTGCGTATGGAGGGGTGAAATATCTCGGCTGCGAATACAGGCGGGACTCGTTCAGTTTAGCGATCTATCCCCATCTGGGCGAATGGTCCTCGACGACCCGGAATCCCTATTGAGCCTCAGCAAGCAGCGCACCATTCAGGGCAGAATGTCTTCCAGCGGGATCGCCAGTTCAGGAAAGGCCAGCGGCGATAACACGTTCGGCGTCGTCACCTGTTGATAAAGGTTTCCTTCCGGCTGCCGATGCACTTCCGCCACGCGGGCATTCAGATCGATCAACCAGACTTCCGGGACACCCTGTTGCGCATACAGCGGCAGCTTGCGGGTGCGATCATGGTTCACCGAGCTATCGGCCACTTCGATCAACAGCAACACATCGGCCGGTTCGGGGAGACGATGACGATAGTTCGCCATTTTCAACACCATCACATCTGGCTCCGGTTCGGAATCAGGCAGAGACAGTGGACCCTGACAGACAACAAACGCTTTATCCCTTAACTGAACAGCAAACAAATTAGTCAGTTGGGCCACAGTCCAAAAATGGGCGGTACCTATCGGGGCCATATCAAACAGTTCTCCTTCAATCAATTCCATGCGGGCCTCCAGAAAAATGGACCCCATCTGGTGATATTCTTCTGGCGTAATCCTGTGCGGCGTCATGATCTTAACCTCTCCGGTTGTGCGTCGAACTTCCACTATATGGATTCCAAAACGCCATCTGTCAATAATCGGACTGTCTTCGCGGTACCCATGGCGCTGACTCTGGAAAGAGCGCTTTCTGACGCTGGTGTTTTGATCCCTTCGAGCTGTCCAAGCAGGCACAGCAGGGCTTATCGAAAGCAGTGACGGCGTGGCTGACGAAAGTGAAATAATAACGAGGTGATGAGATGAGCAGCGAAATCGAAGCGAACAGAAGCATCATCGGCATTCCACTCGGCGACATCGCTGGCATCGGCCCGGAAATCGTGGTCATGGCGCTGGCGCAACCGAACGTTTACCAAACCGCGAAACCGCTGGTCATTGGCGAAGCGGGGGCATTGCGGCGAGCGTTACGGATTACTGGCCTGAATCTGGAGCTTCGGATTCTTGTCGATCCTGCTCAAGGTCAGTACCAACATGGCGCTATAGACCTCATCGATCTCGCCAATGTGGACGCCGATCAAGTGGCGTTCGGCCAAGTGCAGGCAACGGCCGGTCGTGCCGCCTATGAGTTCATCGAGAATGCAGTGGAGCGATGCCAAGCCGGCCAGATTGACGCGCTGGCGACGACACCAATTAACAAGGAAGCGTTCAAAGCCGCTGGCGTCCATGACATCGGCCATACCGAACTGCTGGGTCGGCTGACCGGAACCGCCGATCCGCTGACGATGTTCCAAGTGTTCAACCTGAAAGTGTTTTTTCTGAGTCGGCATGTTTCGCTGGCGGGTGCAATCCGGTTGGTTACCCGGCAACGGGTGCTGGATTATCTGCAACGCTGCGCCGAAGCATTGGAAACCTTGGGCATTCCTCAGCCGCGTTTGGCGGTGGCGGGACTGAACCCACATGGCGGTGAACACGGGCTGTTTGGCGCTGAGGAAGGGCGAGAATTGGAACCGGCGATTGCCGACGCCTGCGCTTTGGGTATTAACGTCACCGGCCCTATTGCCGCTGATTCGGTGTTTCATCTCGCCCTTCAGGGCAGTTTCGACGCGGTGCTGTCGCTGTACCACGACCAAGGGCATATTGCGACCAAAATGGTGGATTTCCAGCGTACCATCGCGATCACCCTCGGCCTGCCCTTCATCCGCACCTCAGTGGACCACGGCACTGCCTTTGACTTGGCGGGTAAAGGGGTGGCTAATCCGTTGAGTATGGTAGAAGCAGTTCGACTGGCGGCGATTTATGCACCTGTTTACCAGCAGAACCGGGTGGATTAAATCCAGCTTACTTGAATATTACTAATGGGGTCTCAATGACTATTTCAAACCAATATTGTTGGTCCTGTAAATTTTCCTGTGATGGCGAGGGTTGGTAGCGTCAGGCTAGGGTGTTGACTGAATCCAACTCATTGATTTCAATAGGTGATGTTTATTTTATCTGTCTGTCCCACAGTTCCGATCACAGGAAAATTTACAGGAGGCATTATTTGCAACTGTGATGGGGCAATAATTCGGACAGTTTCAGTTCTCCAGGCGTCTGGGCGAAACCCCGATGAGTTCACGAAACCCCTTGAAAAACCACAGCGTCGATCCTTGATGAAAATTTAATTAAAATCAACAAGTTATCTTATCAGGACTTTCGCTAAACTCGTAAATTCGTCATACCCGCGAAAGCGGGTATCCAAGTTTTTCAGCGGCTGACTGGATTCCCGCCTACGCGGGAATGACGGAAAGTGAAAGTCCTGTTTATCCAAGTCCAGTCAATCCCTGAGTTGAATTTAATTTAGCCTATGAAAGCTAACTGGTTGATGGTAATCGCCAAAACTGTCCGAACCATTGTTAAAGCATCGGTGCTATGAACAGGATGACAGGGATTTTACTGGGTCTTGTTGCTCTCCTGAGCATCGCCAGCGCTCAAACGGTGAATGAGTCCCCACCTAGCCGTTGTCAATCGAAAGAAGACCTCGCCGAGCCTTTTACTCCGGTGGAATTCAAGGTGGTCGGTCAAGGCCGGTTGTATTTCTATTCGGCTCCGTTTCCAGAATGCAAAACGGCTCTTTTCATCATTCCGAATGACTACGGCTATAGCCAAGCACTGCATGAAGGTTGGGCATCGATCACTTACTTTTCTCAGGGCGATGTCATTAGCGGCTGGGTTGAGGCGAAACGCTTGGAAATGACCGATCCGCGTGTAGCGCGTGGCGAGATCGACGCTCCGCCTAAAGCCGCATTGGCGCCATGAAAAGCAACAAGCAACGCCGTCAGGAGATTAAAGCCCAGCGGCTGCGGCGTATCGTTAAGAAAACTCGCGCAGTCAACGCCCGTCCGGTGGATCGACCGATTGGCACCGTTGCGGTCACACCGCTATTGCTGCGGCACAACAACAGCTACGGTATCCCCGATTTTGTCCAGCGCGGCTATTACCAGGATCGGCCTTTCCGGTGCAAGGATTGCGGCGTTGAAGAAATCTGGACGGCGGCACAACAGCAATGGTGGTATGAAGAGGCGCAGGGCGACGTGTGGACAGTGGCGGTGCGGTGTCGAATTTGTCGCCAGCACGAACGCGAGCGGAAAGCCGAAGCCCGGCGCGTTCATCGGGAGGGGCTGGCGATGAAGCAAGGACGCCTATCCAATCATACCGATGATCAACGCCATGCCACATCCGATCAGAATCAGTAATGCTATGCCGATGAGTACCTGCCAACGGTTGGGTCGTCGCGAATGGCTGTTTCCGGGCTGCCAATCTGGCATCACCCACATCGAGTACAGCCCACCCATCCAGACCAGTCCCGCGAATCCCAGCATTACCTTCGCCGCCCATGCGGGCAGCACACTCCAAAGCAACGCTGTAGCAATACTCACGGCCATCATGAGCAACGGCACTTCGAGTAAGTAGCCTCGCTGATAGCACCGCACATGACCGATGAGGGACATATTCAGTGATCTCCAGTAGGGGAGATTTGAAGTCCAGCTCTGTACCGTTGGACTTCAAACCTCATCCACAGACGCTTTTTCAATTTGAAGCGCCGCGCATGAAATAGCATTTCAAATTGAAACAGCACCCCGTCGTTAATGAATAGACCCGCAACGCTAACTCATTCACCAGCAACAACTTCTGCATCTGGTACAAAGATGGCACGGTCAATGCTTGGATTTAGCATCTTTTTATCGATAACGGAAACGCCAAAATGTACCGGACTACTTTTTCGGCCATATCGCCTGCGGTCACACCCAGATTAACTACTTTTTCGGCCATATCGCCTGCGGTCACACCCAGATTATTATCCGTTCCAGCCCGGCAAATGCGCTCTCCGAACCCGCTACCATCGATCAGCAGCGCACCAAGAGAAAAACTATAACAATTCTGTTGCTCTGAGTCATGCCAACCTTCCCGGTTTTGCCTCTGGCCCGTTATCGCCTGACCTTTCGCGTCGTCACTGCCCTGCGGTTGCCGTCTTATACCGGATCTGCCCGGCGGGGGGGCCTTCGGCCATGCGCTCAAACCGATGAAAAACAGCGGGTCTCGCAGGATCAGGAACCGTTCTAGCCGTACCTCTGGCTCGGCCAGTGGACGCACGCCGGCAAAGGCGCGGTGATGGGTTTGGGGCGCTACCAGATCGCCCCCCCGGTAAATGATGGCGACAAGCTTGCCGAGCCGGTCTTTGAGTTTCAGCGGGTTTATCTTAGTTGCATTGGCACTAGGCTGAATAAAAAAGGCTCCCTGTGAATCCGGAAAACTACCCCCGTCGCATCCTGTTATGTGTCGCTGGTCTGTCGCCGCAAATCGTCACTGAAACGCTGTACGCCCTGACGGTCATCGGCGAGCCACGCTTCGTTCCCACCGAAATTCACCTGCTAACCACTGCCGAGGGCGCGGAACGGGCGCGCTTGACCTTGTTGAGCGATGAACCTGGCTGGTTGCAGCGCCTGCGCCAGGACCACGGCCTGCCCGAAATTCGTTTCACCCTCGACACGATTCATATTCTTCGCGCCGCTGACGGTCGTTTGCTGAACGACATCCGCGACGTGGCGGATAACGAAGCGATTGCCGACACCATTACCGCCATGGTGCGTGAATTAACTGCTGATCCTGATAGTGCCGTTCATGCGTCTATAGCGGGCGGGCGCAAGACCATGGGTTTCTATCTGGGCTACGCACTGTCACTGTTGGGTCGCCCGCAGGACCGCTTGTCGCATGTACTGGTATCCAGCCGCTACGAATCCAATCCAGATTTCTTCTATCCGACGCCCCAGGAACGGGTGATCTACACCGCCGACAAGCAACCGCTCGACGCCAGCGCCGCTACGGTGGTGTTGGCCGACATTCCGTTTGTGCGTCTGCGTGATGGGTTACAGGAAGCGTTGCTGACTCCCGGTGCCAGTTTCAGCGCGGTGGTGGCGCAGGCGCAGCGCAATCTGGCCGCGCCTCGTCTGACGCTTGATTTCGTGAACTGTCGGGTGCGCTGTGGTGAAACCGAACTGACTCTGCCGCCTGTGAATTTTGCCTGCTATGCCTGGTTGGCGCGGCGAGCGTTGGCTGGTCAGCCAGGGATATGTCGTAACCGCATTAGCGCCGCTGAGACTGCTGAATTTCTGGCCGAATACCAAGCGCTGCATGGCGAGCTGGATCAAGATATCGACCGAGTGCGGTTGGCGCTTAACAGCGGGATGGAACCGGATTATTTCGATGGACGCTTGGCGGGTGTCCGCAAGGTGCTGGTTCGGGCATTGGGCAAAACCGGGGCGCAGCCTTATCTGATTCACAGCGATAAGAAGCGTCCCCTTTCGCGCTACACCTTGATGCTGGAACCAGGACAGATCCGGTTTGAAGCCATCGTTGATACTCAATGAAGACTTTGAAATAACTCTAAATTTTTTATTAGGAGGCCACTGCCATGCACGTTTTAATTTCCTTTCTCGGTCGCGTACCCAAAGGTATCAGCGGCTACCGACCGACTTGCTACAGCTTCAATGGCGCGCCCGATGAGCCGACCGCCTTCATTGGATGGAGTCTGCACCGGCGGCTTACCCCCGACCGGCTGGTCATTCTCGGCACTGCGGGTAGCATGTGGGATCACCTGTTTGAAAAGGACATCGCTTTTGGAGCAGAAGCAGAAGATGAACGGCTGGCGCTACAGGAAGCGACTGAGGCCAAGACGGTAACGGCGGCGTTGCTCGAACCGTTGGCCCCGCTACTTGCGCAGCGGCTGGGCTGCGAAGTGCGATTGGTGTTGATTCCCTACTGCCATGACGAAGCGGAACAAATGAATTTGCTGACCATCATGGCGGCGCAAGTAGAGCCGGGCAGCCGAGTCAGTCTTGATGTGACGCATGGTTTTCGGCATTTGCCGATGCTGGCGATGTTGAGCGCCATGCATCTGCGCGTGGTGCGCAACGCGCAGATTGAGGGCATCTACTATGGTGCCTATGAGCCTGATACCGGTGCCGCTCCGGTCATTGACCTGAGCGGATTGCTGCGCATTGCGGATTGGATTAGCGCACTAAATACCTATGACAAGGATGGTGACTATGGCGTGTTTGCCGAATTGCTCGGTCCAGCCGGTGCGCAATTGGCGAAAGCCGCCTTTTTTGAGCGCACCAGTAATCCGGTCAAGGCTCGCGAGGCGCTGACCTCCTGGATCAACCGAGAGGATCGCTATCCAGACCATGACCCAGCGGCCCCACTCTTCCGCGATCAACTGGAACAGCGGGTACGCTGGTTTCGTCTTTCCAATCGGCCTGCCTGGGAGAAAACCCTGGCTTGGGAGTATCTGGAACGGGGCGATTATGTGCGTGCGGCCATCTATGGCTTAGAGGCGGTGATCTCACAAGAGGCCATCAAGCGGGGGCGAGATGTGGGTGATTTTGACTGCCGTGATGAGTTGCGTAATGAATTGAAGGATACGCGGGAGGGTTTCAAAACTCTGGGACGGTTGCGCAACGCATTTGCTCATGGAGTGCGTCCTTTCAACCGCGATACGGAGCGCGCCATCAGTGATCCCACTCATCTGCGCAATACGATGAAAAGTCTTTTTACTCAATTACTCGGCTCCCAGTAAAGATGATGACCACCTATTTTGTAACCCGCCACCCTGGCGCATTGGATTGGGCGGCTGAGGAAGATCTCGCCGTTGATGTGATGCTGGCCCATCTCGATCCTGAAACGATCCAGCCTGGCGACACCGTGATCGGGACGTTGCCGATTCACTTGGCGGCGCAGGTTTGCCAACGCGGTGGGCGCTATCTGCATCTGAGCTTGGAAGTGCCGCCTGAACAACGCGGTCGGGAGTTGACCGCCGCCGATCTACACCAATTCGGCGCACGCCTGGAAGCGTATCGGGTGATTCCCGATGCCGCGCCACTGGGTTAGCCGCCGCTCGATCAAATGACTTCAGCGCTTCCCGCCACCCTTTCCTATTCAACGAGGGGGAAAGAAAGCGGATGTCATCTCTAACTCATAAGGATTGCTATGACTGTTTTGACTGCAACGTACCGCATCGTGACCCCGATGTTTATCGGGAATGCGGAGCAAAAAGCCGATAGCGTGCGCCCGCCTTCGATCAAGGGCGCGCTGCGCTTCTGGTGGCGGGCGCTGAACTGGGGAAAATCCCTGAGCGAAGCGGGTACCACAACAGAAGCACTCAAAAGGCTCTATCGGGAAGAGCGGCGCCTATTTGGCACTGCCGCCGTAGTCGAAGATGACCGTTCGCTCGGTCAAGGCGTTTTTCTGCTCCGGGTCAGCCAGCAACCCCGCATCACGCTCGAAACCGTTTGGCCGCAAAACAATACCGGCAGTGGTTATCTGGGTTATGGACTGATGGCGACTCATGATCAGTTGCACCGCGAAGGCTTGAAGGAAGGCGCGGATTTCCGCCTCGAACTGCGTTTCAAACCGGGAACACCGTCAGCGGATGTTGATGTCCTCATCGAAACCTTGCGAGCGTGGAGCCTGTTCGGCGGCTTGGGCAGCCGGGCGCGGCGCGGTTTCGGCTCGATAACGCTGCTGGAATTGAACGGTCAGGATGCACAGATCGATCAGTCCGCTTATGAAGCGGCGGCGCGGCGGATCCTGAGCGATGCGGTTGAGGTTAAAGCCTTTCCGCCCTACACCGCTTTCAATGGACATGCCCGGTTCGGCATTGTGGCAACCGGTCGTGAGGCGCGTGAAACCCATAATCAGGCCGGTCTGGCATATAAAAATCATCGCGGCCAGTCCAGCGCGTTACGAGGAGACGTCAAGATTCCTTTCGGATTGCCGTTGCAAGGCGTTGACCCGGACCATCGCCGCGCCAGTCCGTTGTTGTTCCATGTTCATGCCCTGTGCGATAACCGCTTCGCCGCTGCCGTGTTGTATCTGCCAGCGGCATTTCATCATGAACCGCGTTATCAACCCGCAGATCTGGCGGGGTTTTACCGTAATGTCGCTGGTTTTGTCCCAGCGGAGGCCCACTCATGACCGACCGCACCTTTCATTTCACCTTGGGTCCGGTACAGGGCTTTGTCGCTCAGGCTCGCCGCACCCGCGATTTCTGGGCTGGTTCCTTCCTGCTGTCGTGGCTGGCTGGCGCGGCGATGCAAACCGTGATCGCCCAAAAGGGAACCATCGTATTTCCCACCGCTGATGAGGACTATCTCGGCTGGCTGCACAGCAAAAGGGGCGGCAAACCGCCGCGTCAGGGTGGCATTCCCAACCGCTTCAAAGCGACGGTCGGCGAACACTTTCAGCCGGTCTTGATTGAGCAGGCAGTGCGCGACGCTTGGCGAGCCGTTGCAGAAATGGTCTGGCGAAAAGACTTAGCGCGGCATTGCCAGCGTTATCCCGATAGTCGGGTGATTTGGGATCGGCAAATCCACGGTTTCTGGGAAATCGCTTGGGCGCTGGGCGACGATGATTCACTGCTGGATCGGCGCAAGAACTGGCGTACTCAGCTTGCGCCTGATGAGGCCGGGATCAAATGTTCAGTAATGGCCGGCTGGCAGGAATTGTCCGGGTTGCTCGCCCCTGATACCAAGGCGCTGAAAAGTGTACTGGAAGCCTTCTGGCAACCGATACGCGAGCAGTGCGGACGTGATCTGGCCGATGACGAGACCCTGTGTGCCATCGCTTTCGTCAAGCGCCGCTTTCCCCATTATTTCGAGCAGGTGCGAGTGGAGAAAATGCCGGGCGACTGGACGCTGCACGGCTGGACAGTCAAGCCGCAAACGCCCTCGACTCTTGATCTGGCGGCGGCCAACTGGCTGGCGCGGGTGGTTCGAGAAGGGTCGGAAACGGTGCTGGATCGTCTGCACGATGCCGCCGATGCCCTGTTTGCACCGAGTGATTGTGGCGTTCATCGCTTGCGTTGCGTCAAGGATGCCTATCGGGCGCGGGGTTTGACCCACCTCAACAGTAGCGCCTTATTCGGCCATGTACTCGATAACAAGAAGGAATGTCCTGATCAGGCCACAGCACGGGCGATGAAGCAGGCGATCAAGGCGCTGAATCTGAAAGAACCGCCCTCACCGTTCTACGCCATTCTGCTGATGGACGGCGACCGTCTCGGCGAACTACTGCGGAAATCAGGCTCGGCGGTTTCCAAAGCGCTGGATCGCTTTACCGGGAAGGTTCCCCACATTGTTGACCGGCACAACGGTTTTCTAATCTATGCCGGTGGCGATGATGTATTGGCGCTATTGCCGCTGGAAGATGCCTTGCAATGCGCGGCGGTCGTTCGCCAGTGCTATCTCGACGCTTTCGCTGCACAAAACTTGGAATCTACGATCTCGGCGGCGGTGGAATACGCCCATGTCAAGATGCCGCTGACCCGGATTCTGGGCGATTCTCATAAGTTGCTGGATGAGGTTGCCAAGGAGCAACGCGGGCGCGATGCCCTTGCGGTGCGGGTGTGGAAACCCGGCGGTCAGGCGCTGGAGTGGGCGATGCCGTGGGCGCGGGTATTTGATCAGGATGGAAAGCTGGCAATCGAGCAACTGGCGATGCAATTTACCCGCGACGATACCGCCGTCACGGACAAGGAAGACGACCGTTTCAGCAGCAAGTTCTTCTACAAAATCCGCGAGCATTTCGACTTGCTCAATCCGCTACGCTCCAAGCCAGGTCAGGCCGAAGAAGCAGTCATTTTCGATGACAACGATGCCTTGTCACTGCTGGCGGTGGATTACCTGGCCTCTGGGATTGACAAGGGTCGGCCTGACAAGCTCAAGATCAAAGATGCCGAACGCATCATTCAACCCCTGTTGGAACAGTGTCGCCCAGTGGTGCGCCATAAAAACGACAGCACAGTGAGTTTCTCCACCAGCAAGCGTCTGGAAGCGGACGGCGCGTTATTGGTGCGGTTCCTGGCGCATAAGGGAGTGGAACGATAATGAGCGACAAAAAGCAATGGCGGTTCGAGCCGCTGGATAGCTGGTTCTTCCGTGAAGCACGGGCCTTCGGCACCAGCGGCAATAACGAACTCAGCAGCCTGTTTCCGCCGTCAGCACGCACTGTAGCCGGCGCGGTGCGCACCCTGATCGGCGAAACACAGGGCGTGGATTGGCAACAGTTCGCTCAAGATGGTGAGTATGCCGACCTCAAACGCTGGATCGGCTTCGGCGACGATCTCGGCACATTAAAAATCACCGGCCCCTATCCGTTGTGGAAGGGAGAGCGGCTGTATCCCGCGCCGCTGCATCTGCTGGGGAAAGGAGAGAAATACGTTTTCCTGAAACCCGGCGAGCCGGTGGAGTGCGATCTTGGCAAAGTCCGGCTGCCGCAACTGGCAATAGTGCTGCCCGGCGCGAAACCGCTGGAAAGCGTCTGGCTGGACGGTGCCGATTTGAAACGAGTGCTGTGCAGCGAAAATCCCAAAACAGTGTATCGCTCCAGCGATTTGTACGACGTTGAACCCCGGCTGGGCATTGCTCGCAACAATGCCCAACGCACCGCCGCCGATGGCCTGCTTTACCAGACGCGCCATCTTCGCCCCCGCCCGGAACTGAGCATCGGCGTCACTGTGAGCAGCATTCCATCCGAGTTGCACCCGGCCCACGGCATCACCCGCTTCGGCGGCGAAGGTCGAGCCAGCTCAGTGACTATCGGCGAAGCAGCGCTATTACCCGCTGCCTCAAAACAGCAAAGCCAAAATCTATTGCTGATGCTGCTGACTCACGCTGATTTCGGCGATCAGCGCTGGTTGCCTGCGGAGTTCAAGTCGAGCGAGCAAAACGGCATTCGGGTCTGGTGCGGGCAACTGCATGGCGTTGATCTGATTCTGCACAGCGCAGTGTTGGGCAAGGCGGCGCGGGAAGGCGGCTGGGATTTGCTGAATCAGAAACCACGCCCGGTTAAAAGCCAGATTCCCGCCGGCAGCGTGTATTTCTGCACCGTGACCGGCGATCCCAAAGCTGCTGTTGATGCGCTGCACGGTCAGCACATCGGCAACGAAACCGCGCTGGGCCGTGGGCAATTGGCGGTCGGTTTTTGGAAATTCTGAGCATTGGAGAAAGAAGAATGAATAACAACACTGCTTTACTCGGTCTGTTAGCCGAAACATCGATTCACGCTGGGGCGGGCCAGATGGCTGGGGTGATTGATCTGCCCATTCAGCGTGAGGCGCATACCGCCTGGCCGGTGGTGTACGGCTCGGCGGTCAAGGGGGCGTTGCGCGCTTTAGCCGATGAACAGAAGGCCGCTTGGCTAACCCCGGTATTCGGGCCGGAAACCACGAATGCGTCTGACCATGCCGGGGCGTTGCTGGTGGGCGACGCCCGTTTGCTGCTGCTGCCGGTACGCTCGTTGACCAGCCATTTCAAATGGATCACCTGTCCGGCGCTGCTGAGACGCTTCCGCGCTGATGCGGAACGGCTGGGCTTGCCCACATTTATCGCCGCCGCCATTCCCGAAGTTGATGACAAGGATAGCGCCCTGATACCGGGTGAGTTGGTGAGCGCACTGTTTCTAGAGGAGTTCCGGTTCGCTACGCAGACCACCGATTTGAGTGCGGTGATTGCGGCGCTGGCCCGGTTAATGGGGCGGGAAGACGCTATCGCCGCGCTGCAAAATCAGTTGGTAGTGGTGCATGACGACCGGTTCAACCATTTGGCGCAGTTCGCCACCCCGGTCAATGCCCATGTCTGCATTGATAATAAGACCAAGACCGTGAAAACCGGGGCGTTGTGGTACGAGGAAAGCCTGCCGCCAGATACCTTGCTTTATGTCGGACTACACGCCCAGCCGACGCGGGTGAAGGGCGAAACCAAGACCGCTGCCGAAGTATTGAACCATATCACCAAGGACTTATTCGCCCGACCTTATCTGCAACTGGGTGGTAATGAGACGGTGGGCATGGGTTGGTGCAAGGTGACGATTTGCTGGGGGAGAGGATTGAGCGATGGCTCCTAAGTACATGAAGAAAAAAAAAAAAATAGCTTCAACTGCCAAGGTTGAAAAAGCGCCAACCATCCCGCCAGCACGAAAACCAACCACCCCGGCGACTGCGTCGCCACTCCTCCTTGATCAAGGAGGGGAAAAAAATACCCACCCTCCCGCCAACGCCACATTGCAACAACAGCGGGCGCATTTCGCTCTGACCCGGATTCGGGCATTGGCGGATAAGTGGAAAGATGAGCCAAAGAAGCAAAAGGCATTCAACAGTTACGCCAGCGCCATGCCGTTCATGATCCACGCTAACGGTTTGGGACAAACTGCGGCTTTTTATCGCAGTAAAGGAGAAAAAGATGTTCATTACTCCCTTTATCGGTTAGTTGGCGAATGGTTAAGCCAAAATCTTCAGCCTTTTGCGGGTAAGGCTGATCTGTTGGATGGCATCACTCAATCCGACATGGATGCCTATCTGGCGGCGCAGACCGAGGCGATGCTGTTTCTGGATTGGGTCAAGAAACTGGCCAGCGCGTTTCTGGCCCGTGAAGAGGAGGCCAGTTCATGAACTGGCCTCTTTACCGCTTGGAAACCGAACCGTTGTTGGCGACCGAGGGCAACCGGGGACTTTGGTACAACCGCTTTTTCAACTGCTATGGCGCGGATTGGAAGATTCCCGATACCGGTAAGAGTCAATGGGTCAGCGGGAACGCAGGGATAACCGGCCAGCGAGAGATATTGCAAGCCCAATCTCTGCGGCACCTGGCATTGATCACGGCGCTCGGCGGACGTGGCGCGGTATTCGCCACTGACTGGCATTTCGCCAGTGGTCTGGGTCTGCCGCATCCGGTGGAAAACGGCTTGGCCTGGCATCACACCCTCGGCGTTCCGTATCTGGCGGGTAGTGGAGTGAAAGGACTGGTCAAGGCGTGGGTAGAGGTTTGGGATGAGTCGCTGAATGAGGAGGAAAAAAAGCGGCGGTTGATGGACTGGTTTGGAACCACCGAGCAGGCCGGACGCTTCCGGTTCTTCGACGCCTTGCCAGTGGAACCGGTGACACTGGCGGCTGATGTAATGACCCCGCACATGGATCAGTGGTACGAACAGGGCGCGAAGATCGGTGAGCCTTGCCAGGAACCCCAAAGGCGAGTTCCCGCTGATTGGCATGATCCGGTGCCGGTGCCGTTTCTGGTGGTGAAAAATGCCAAGCTGTTATTCGGGATTGCGCCGCGCCGCCCGGAATTCGCCGGGGAATTATCGGAGGTTTTCGCGGCGCTGAAACAGGCGCTGGACTGGCTGGGTGCAGGCGCGAAAACGGCTGCTGGTTATGGGCGGATGATGGAACACGAAGGTGCGACGGCAGACTTGCGAGAAAAGGCCGAGCAGGCGAGGGCGCAAGCAGCAGAGGCAAAGCTATCGCCGGAACAGCGGGCCTTGCATGTGCTGCGCAGTAGGCTTGAAGCGGATCAAAAGCGCGGCGTCAAGGAAGCTGGCGGAGAACTGATCAATCAGACCAACCAGTTGCTCAAGGATGGGTTGAACTGGCCGGTCCCGGATCGGGAGGAACTGGCGAAGCTGGCCGAGGCGATCTTCGGCTATGTCGGCTGGGGTGCCAAAAAGAAGGAGCGCAAGGAGAAAATCGCGGCGCTGCGGAGGTAAACAATCTCTGGACGGTTGGCGTGGGATGCGCGGTTTATGGGTGAAAACCGGTATCCCTCCATTTTCGCAAGAGACTTAATACCGTTTAGCGATAGGTTTTATCTTTTATTCGTCATACCCGCGAAAGCGGGTATCCAGTCAGTCCAGCAGGTTTTATCTTTATTCGTCATACCCGCGAAAGCGGGTATCCAGTCAGTCCGGCAGCGGGTCGCTGGATTCCCGCATTCGCGGGAATGACGACCATAAATACGAAAACTACCGAGAATTGGTATAACGATAAGACTTTCGCTTTCCGTCGTTCCTGGGTCATCGGGAATCCAGTAAGCCACTGAAAAAACTGGATACCCGCTTTCGCGGGTATGACGAATTGAAGGGGCTTAGCGAAAATCCTGTAAAGAGCAGTCCTTAATTTTCGCAAGAGGTGGAGTAATGCGCATACCCATTGATGAGGCGACGCTGGCGCACTTTTGCGCAAAGCACCACATTCGTCGTCTGGCGCTGTTTGGCTCGCATTTGAAAGGCACGGCTCGCCCGGATAGCGACATTGACCTGCTGGTGGAATTCGACCTGGAGCATATCCCCAGCCTGCTGGGAATTGCCGGGATGGAACAGGAACTTTCGGGCTTGCTAAAGGGTAAAAAGGTCGATTTGCGCACTCCGCAGGACTTGTCCCGCTACTTCCGTGACGAAGTGGTGCGTACCGCCGAGGTGCAATATGGATATCGAGGATAGTGTACGTATTCGGCACATGATCGACGCTGCTGAATCGGCCCTGCGTTTTGTGAAAGGGCGATCTCGCGCTGATTTGGATCGCGATGAAATGCTGCATTTTGCCCTGATACGGGCGATTGAGATCATCGGTGAGGCCGCCAGCAGAGTATCCGTAGAGGCTCGATCTACATCGCCCGGAGTGCCTTGGCCAGAAATTATCGGGATGCGTAACCGGTTGGTTCACGCCTACTTTGACGTCAATCTGGACATTTTATGGCGTACTGTTCAGGACGCCATTCCCGTATTGCTGGTCCAGTTGAAAACGATTCATCTTTCATAAGTAGCCGTTTGCAGGCGACAAGCTTGTCAGGTCGGACAAGGATGGATAGGTGTGGCAGGCTATTTCAAATATCGGGTGTTCAGGAGATAACAACCATGTTGGAAGCAATGCGGGAATTAGCGTTATTGGAATTAAATCACCGTTGTAGGCAATCCGGGATCAATCTGGATGAGATACGTTCTGGGTATGGCGAGTATCTGACGCCCTTACTGGTGGAAGACTCTGAGAAAATTCTTCGTGTTTATCTATTGCAAACTGTATCAGACCAGCCCGGCGCAGTGAAAATGTGGATGGAAGATGTAGACGCCGCCAAGGCGCGGCGACTGCCTTTTGTGATGTCGAGAGTAGCGGCAATCGGGCCAGTGATGAAGCGCCGCAAGGTAGACGGTTTGCCTAGCCCGACACTTAACACTCAGGCGCTTACGGAGAAAAGCTTTGCAGAACATGGGCAGGATCAATCCTTGTGGGGAGCCTACTTCAAGGAAATGCACAAAATACTGTTTCGCAGCCATACCTTGATATTTTCCGATAAATCTTACTTGGTTGGCGCTGGACAAACCGATCCACATGTACTGGCCGCTGCTATTCGGCTGATTCCTGAGAAGGGAACTGTATTTCTGAGCGTATTGGATGAGGCTGAACGCTGGCCCGGCGATTGCTCTGAATACCATGCTTATTTGGCTCAGATTTTGGCTGACAAGTATGTTACCGGCGCTGCTGCTGCACACGGCCCAGCCGATTGTCCGCTCTGTGGCGCTACTGGCGTCACACTGTATCCCAATTTGCGTGGGACGGGCATTAACTTCGCCAACGTGGATCGGGCTGGCGCATTTCCCGGTCTGGATACGGGTTCGGCGTGGAAAGGCTATGGCCTGTGCCTGGACTGTGCTGATTTACTGTATGTCTTCAAGAATCACCTGCTCAACCAGTTTCTCGGCAATGTAGCGGGTGACAAGGCGCTGCTGATTCCCAGTCTGCTTGGCAATCCCGAAGGTAAGCGCCAATTTCTCGAAGATTGGCGGAAATATCTACAAAATTTGGAGAGCAATAAAGCCGAGTCCTTTGAAAATGACTTGTTGGAGTTTGTGCAAGGACGGAACGACGCCCAAGTTGTGCTGCATATTCTCTGGGCTATTTTTGGCCAAGTAGTTGATAAAGTGCGTGGTGTAATCAATGACATTTTGCCATCGCGGTTGCGATCATTGGCGAAGCACAACCAGCAAGCTAATCAATGGAATCATTCACTCGCCCCACGCTATCCGCTGGAAAATGCCCGTTTTGATCTCAGCTTGAATTGGTTATCGAGTCTATTGAAGCGTCCTGGCGGAAAAAAAGCGGAAAAAGTCAATAAAAGCGATCAATTATTCACCATCAAGCGGCAATTAGCCGAGGCGATTTATCACGGTTCGCTACTGGATGGGGTGCAAACTGGACTGTGGCGGGAAATCTTGGTCACAGCCAAATGGTATTTAAATGATCTGCCTGAAGATACACCCATTCTGCGAAATTACTTGCTGAATCAGGGCGTCAATAAAAAAGGCGACCAGCAAACTTTCGCCAGTTGGATCAGGCAACTGGCCCGCATTCTCTATTACCTGGACTTAACTGGAGTATTAACAATGGAAACTACCGATGATCCCTTTGAACCCTCTTTACCTGCGCTCAAGCCGTATTTTGAGTCAGGCTCCGGGTTAAACAGCCCGGAAAAAGCCTTCACTTTTCTGCTTGGTATTTTATATGGAAAAGTGCTGCAAGTGCAGGCTGCTCGCAAAATTAATGTTGCATCTAATGCACTGACTTGGCTGAAGCGGTTAAATCTCGATGGCCGCGATCTGCCTTCGTTATACAACAGGGTCCGTGAAAAGCTGCTTACCTATAAGACCGAAGCCAACTCTGATGTTCGAGTTCTGGTTCAGGATTTGGGTCGTCTCGGCGCTCGACTAGGCGACCCTATTCAGCTCGACAACACTACAACCTGCTATTACCTGTTACTCGGTCAGTCAGTTATGGTTGATGTAATTCCTTCTAATCCTGAAAAAGATGAGGATTGAAACAATGTCTACGCTCTCTTCCCGCCGGGAAATTTTGTTTGGTTATGACATTCGCATGGGCAACCCGAATGGCGATCCCGATGAAAACCGCCCGCGAAGTCTACCCGATGGCCGGTTTTATGTGACGGACGTGCGGTTGAAACGCTTTGCCCGTGATTATCTCGCCGCTAAGGGTCAGGAGATTCTGGTCGGTAATATTGAAGGCCGCACCACTAATCTTACTGGCCGAGTAGCGTATTACTTGGAAAGTATCGGCAAGGCCAAGGCCGATGGAGAAGAATTGGTCAACATCCTGCTCGACAGCTTCATGGACGCCCGCTGGTTCGGCTCTTCGCTGGCGTTTAAGGGTCAGAAGGAAGAGGACAGCAGCAGCATGGAATCGTCGGATGATCTGCTTGCCGACACCAAAGCGCAGAAAGGTAAGAAAAAACCAACCGAATGGAAACCCAACCCGATTCCCAAGACCTTGACCGGAGCGGTGCAGTTCAATATGGGCGAAGTGCTGCACGAGGCTGAGGAAATCCAGATTCAGGGCACATCGGTCTTTGCCAGCCTTGAAGGTAATAAACAGGGCACCTTTACCAATTACGCCGCGCTGCGTTATGCCTTAATTGCTTTTCATGGCGTCGCCAATGAGCATTCGGCGAAAAAATCGCGAATGACTGACGCCGATTATGACGCGCTATTACGGGCGCTGTGGAATGGGGTTCGTTCCGCCGGCAATACCCGCACCAAGATCGGCCAGGTACCGCGCCTGCTGCTGTCGGTGGAATACCAGCCCGGCGAAGAATTCCAGTTCGGCAACCTGATGGATTATGTGAAATTGCAAGCGGTTACTGGCAAACCAGAACGAGCCTGGGCATCACCAGATGACTACCGGATGGATTTATCGCGGTTGTTAGAGCGATTAAATAGTCAACGCGCCCGTATTGCTCAAGTCCGCTACGAAGTTTCGCCTGACCTGCAATTTGCTGGTTCTGGCCTTCCCGCCGACTGGCAACCGCTTGGCTTTGATCAACTGGCGTGAGCGTGGCTATGGACACCCTCAGTTTTCGCTGGTCGGCCAAATACGGTCATTTCCTGCGCGCCGAGGCCAATGTCAATGCGCTCAGCTATCCCACGCCGCCGCGAACAGCGGTATTAGGAATGCTGGCGGCAATTCTGGGTTTGGAAAAGGATGCTCTTGCTACTGATCTGGCTGGAATCCGGGTTGCAGTGAGCGGCGCGGTTCCTGCCCGGTTCTGGCATCGGGTCAAACTGCGTAAAGATCCACCGACGCCATTGCCGTGGGAAGTCAAGCGCAGCCAGCGCGGCGCTGAAAATCCAGCTCCAGAAAAAGCCGCGTTAATTAACCAGGAATGGCTGCTAAAGCCGAATTTCCTGGTGCATGTCGCTTGGCCGGAGCAGCCAGCGCGGTTAGCCGAACTGGCTGAGCGGATTGAGAACCGGCGCTGGCACTTTAGCCCATGCATGGGCCTGTCCGAACTGTTGTGCGACGTGGAGTTTGTGGCCCGGCAGGTCGCCAGTCCGTTGCCTACGGGTCGCCATATCGTGCAGGGGCTATGCATGGCCGACGATGTGCGTTTGCTGACTGCGGATAATCTGGGTATTCATTTGCTGCGTCTGCCGCACAGTGTCAGCGCCAACCGGGTGTTTCGCCATGTGCCCTATTATCTGGAACATCGCGGTCAGCCCTTTCCGGTTGAGACTGCGGCTGCATGGCGCGTGGGCGAATGGACAGGATTGTTCTCATAAATGGCTTATCCAAGATAACAAGGATTGGAACTTCGCGTGAACCAGACCCCATTGTTTTCTCATTACCAGCCCACCTTGCAATTGCGGCAACACTTGGGACAGGTGAGAGCGGCGGCGCAATTTCTGCTGGCTGGACACTCGCGTCAGACCCGCGAACGCCGCCCGGAAACCATCCCGGTGTTAGATGCGCTGGTTCGGGGTCACGATCTCGGCAAGGGTAGTCCGGCTTTTCAAAGTTATATCGGTAATCCAGTGAAATATCGCGGTGATGCCCATGCCAAGGAGCATTCCGCGTTATCGGCGGCGCTGGCGTTGCTGTGGGCAAAAGCGCAGGGCTGGGAAGCATTGCCGACGCTGGCGCTGGCTCAGGCGATTGCTGGGCATCACGCCGGATTCGCTACCTTGGATTATTTGGAAAACCGCCTGTGTTTGGAAACAGATGACCTGCTGTTGGAACAATGGGCCGGTTTGGATCGCGATGCGCTAGAACAGGCGACCGGGCTGGCGCTGAACGAAACCGATGGGGAATTTGAGGATGCCCGGCGCTGGCTGTTTCGACGCCAAAAGATCGGCGAACGGCTACGGGCGTTGTCATTGACGGATGCGGTGAAATTCCGGTTGTGGACCCAGTTTTTATTCTCGCTGCTGCTGGAAGCAGACAAGGCGTTTCTGGCGCTGCGTGAGGAGAAGCTACGGCAGTACTTTCAGCAGCCGCGCCCAGTGCTTCATTCCGAATTAGTCGATCAACGACTGGCTGCATTAACGGAGACGCCGCTCAATGGCCTGCGACAACAGTTGCGTGAGCGAATCTTTAGCAGCGCAGATCAGGATCAACGTTGTTGTACGCTGACTTTGCCTACCGGGACGGGCAAAACGCTATTGGCGGCAACTTGGGCCTTACGCCAGCGGGAGCAGTTGACAGCGAAAGGCGATCCGCCGCCACGGATTATTATTGCCTTGCCGTTTCTCTCGATTGTTGATCAAACCGAGCAGGAATATCGGCAACTATTAGGGTTAGATTTAGCGCATAGGTCTCAATCCGATCAGTTATTAGCCAGTCATTCGCTTTCGCAGCGGGAATACGAGATCGAAGATAAATCGCTAGGCCAAGGTTATACCCGTTTTTTTCTGGATACCTGGCGATCCGAAATCATCGTTACAACCTTTGATCAATTGCTGCTGGCGTTGTTTTCACCACGCACAAAACATCAAATGCGGTTTCATGCATTGATGGATGCCGTGATCATTCTGGACGAGGTGCAAACCCTACCCTGTCAACTGTGGGATATGGTGGATCAGGCGTTTCGTGCTTTGACTGAAGAGGGTAATAGCCGGGTCTTGCTGATGTCGGCGACACAACCGGCCTTATTGAGTGGAGCGCGGGAACTGGCTGGGGATGCAACAACAGTAGCGGAGATTTTTTCTGCTTTTAACCGTTACCGTTTGATCTTCCGACATCGGGAAACTCGCAATTTGGATGATTTTATTGCCGAGTT
This sequence comes from Candidatus Contendobacter odensis Run_B_J11, assembly GCF_000531125.1. Taxonomy (GTDB): domain Bacteria; phylum Pseudomonadota; class Gammaproteobacteria; order Competibacterales; family Competibacteraceae; genus Contendibacter; species Contendibacter odensensis. The sequence goes on from NZ_CBTK010000261.1 coordinate 118,063, forward strand.
ATTGCCGCGCTTGAAAAAATGGCGGCGGGTGTTGATCACGCTGAATACTCGTGCCTCAGCTAAAGCTGTCTGGAAAACAGTGAAATCCACGTCAACTATTCCAGTATTTCTGATCAGCGCCGATGTGACGCCCCGCGACCGGCTGGCGAAAATCATGCTGATTAAAGCCAGACAGCCGTGCATTGTCGTTTCAACGCAAACGGTCGAGGCTGGCGTGGATATTGATATGGATGTAGTGATCCGCGATTTCGCGCCATTGGATGCATTGATTCAAGTCGCTGGGCGTTGCAACCGGAATAACCGATTGGGCGATCAGGGCGGTCATGTTGAAGTGGTTTCACTTCAGTCCGCCAAGGATCGTGAGTATGCCAGGCTGATTTACGACCCAGTATTACTGGATATTACTCGCGAGGTGTTGGCAAATGCGCCTGAAACCGTGGGTGAGGAAGCAGTTTTGAATTTAAGCCAGCACTATTTCTCGCTGATTAAGGCGCGCAAGAACACTGGCGCTCATTTAACGGAAGCATTCGCCCGGTGGGAGGAAATGCCGGATATTCACACACTGTTGCGTGGTAGGGAAAAACAGGAATCATTTCTAGTGCTGGCTGATGGAGAAGAATGGTTACGGGATTCTTTGGAAGATTCTTTGAAAATAGCTGACCGTTGGGAACGGCGCGAGGCGTTACGAGCATTGGCGGGTGAGATTCAGCAACGCACAGTCAGTGTTTACGCTCGGCGCGGTTTTCATCCAGAAGATTATGCGGAACCACTGGGGCCATTCTGGTTGTTGCGGCCTGGTTATTATGATTCTGAGAGTGGTTTGGATTTGCGGCTTGATGAGGAGGATCCCGCAACATGCATCTTTTGAAAAAAATCCCTTGTGCCCAGGTCGAGCTGTCTTGGGATCATGAATTAACCGGTCATGATGAGGGGCGATCCCGGCAATTGCGCGGGGCGCTGGCCGGGACATTCGCCGATGACGATCTGTTTCATCAGCACGATCCGATGAGTGGCAAGCCGCTCTATCGCTATCCGCTGGTCCAATACCGCTGGCGGGCAGGACGAGGACTGGTGATCGGTTGGGGCGACGCGGCAGGCCGGTTACTCGGTTTACCTTGGCTGGATCTGGAACTGCAACTTGGCGAGGAAACCGTGACGGTTGGTGATGCAGCCTTGACTCTGCATCACGGTCAATTCGGAGTCAGCGAGCGGTTGTTGCATTATCGGTTGGCGACGCCGGTTCTGTTATTCAATTCCGAGAATTATCGCCGGTATCAAGGTATGGATGAGACGCTGCAACGGGTAGAGCGGGATCGGCTGCTGGTGTCGAATTTGCTCATTGCATTGCGTGGGCTGGATGTGCATTTTCCCGAGCGATTATATGCGACGTTCAGCCAAATCAGGACGCAACCTTGCCGCTATAAAGGGCAGGAATTGTTAGGAATTAGCGGAGAACTGGCTTGTAATGCGGTAATCCCTGATGGGCTGGCTTTTGGTCATGCCGTCAGTCATGGATTTGGGTGGTTGGCCGTCGGGTAATCACTTGATGAGCAGTTCTTTAAAAATTTGGTATGTGGTTTTCTTGCTGTTGCGTTGGCTAATCCAAGACAACAAGGTTTGAGCCAATAGTCGCCACCAAAATTAATCCGCTTCGGCGCTTGGCGCTGCCTATTCCCTGCAAGGAGGGGATAAAGCGGAAATACCTGGATTAAATTTAACTCATAGGGGTATAAATATGGACTTGATTCTTACAACTTTCGGGACTTATCTTCATCGCCAGGGAGAGATGTTCGTCGTAAAGATTAAGGAACAGAAACAGGAAGTATCTTCAAGAAAAGTCCGCTCTATTATGATTACGACCGGAGCGAGTCTTTCAACAGATGCGATTGAACTGGCGATTGAGAAAAACATAGATATTGTGTTTCTCGATCAAGTCGGGCATCCGTTTGGCCGAGTCTGGCACGGAAGGCCGGGTTCGACAATAGCGATTCGGCGCGAACAATTACGGTTGGCTGACACTGAGAAAGGGTTGCGGCTGGCGTTGGGCTGGTTGTTGCGAAAACTGGATAATCAAGTCGAGTTTTTGCGGGAGGCACGGCAACGGCGGAGTCGGTTGTCAGCCGCATTGACTGAGAAGATTAATGCGCTGATCGAGTTGCGTGGGTCGTTGGAAGAGGTGAAGGGTGAGCTGGATACAGTACGCGGGACGATTATGGGTTATGAGGGGCGAGCTGGGCGAACCTATTGGGAAGCGGTGAATTTATTACTGCCGGAAAATTTCCAGTTTGAGGCGCGGTCGCGTAATCCGGCCAAGGATGAGTTTAATTGTCTGCTCAATTATAGTTATGGAGTGCTGTATGGAACGGTTGAGCGGGCTTGTATTTTGGCGGGACTCGATCCGTATGTAGGATTTGTTCACACGGATCATTATCAGAAGAAGTCATTGGTTTTTGATTTAATTGAATGTTATCGGGTATGGGCTGATGAAACGGTGGTCGGATTATTCGCAGCGCGTAAGGTCAAGCAGGAGATGTTTGATTCGCTGCAAAATGGCTTGACCTTGAATAAGGAAGGAAAGACGGTATTAATGGGGCGATTTGGCGAGTATCTGGATGAGACGATTCGCTACCGGAATCGGAACATCAAGCGGCGGGATACCGTACAACTGGATTGCCATCGAATGGCGAATGAGTGGATTGGGAGAATTGGCGATGAAGACGACCGAGACGCTGGTGTGGATTCTGTATGATATTGTGGAAAATCGGCCTCGGTCAAAGATTGCCAAGTTGTGTAAGGAGGCGGGATTGTATCGAGTGCAGAAGTCGGTTTTTTTGGGAACAATTGAGCGTAATCGGCTGGATGAATTACGGCTGGCGATTGAGGAGTGGTCTGATGACCAAGTGGACTCGATTTATATTTTTCCAATGTGTGAGCCGGACTTTAAGAAAGTGATTCTTCTGGGACAGGCTTTTGATAAAAAGCTGGTGACCGATGCAATATTGGCGCTATTTGTATGAGTGAGCCAATTTCCGATACTGAACGCACCCCGATGATTACCCCATCGGAGGTGCTGGAACATGTTTATTGCCCGCGTTTCACCTGGTTTATGAATGTCCAGAATATCCCGCAGCATGAGGAATCACGGTTCAAGGTTCTCAAGGGACGGGAGGTGCATCGGCGGCGGGCGACGGAGAATCGAGATTATCTGCGCCGGAAGATTGGAGCAGTGAAACGGGAAATCGAGGTGTATCTGGCGTCTCCAGTATTACGCTTACGTGGGATTGTAGATGAGGTTTTATGGCTCAAAGATGGAACCATGTCTCCTTTGGACTACAAGTACACCGAGGCGCGGGAAACGGTGTTCAAAACCCATCGGATGCAGATTGTGTTGTATGCGATGTTGATTCGGGAGGTGTATCAGCAAGCGGTAACGCGGGGGTTTGTGGCGTATGTGCGGGATGGGAGTCAATTGCTGGAAGTACCCGTGACTGAGGCTAATATAGCTGAGGCGCGCTTGATGATTGAGCAGATTTTTGACATTATCACCACCGGCAAATTGCCTCGAAAAACGCCGCATCGTATCCGTTGTGAGGACTGCTGCTATAAAAATATTTGTGTTTAGTGGCGCGTGGCTTCTAACACATTGATTTTTATTTTTTATCTGCGCTTTTTTCGATGCAGTCGCAATGACTAATCCAATACAAAGGATTGAAACAGGGGTGCAAACGATGGAAAAACTGCTGAAAATGACTAAGCTCAGGAGGTCGCATTCAATTGATCTGCAAGATTTTTCTGGAAAAATGCGGTCGCAATGACTAATCCAATACAACAAGGATTGAAACATGTAGCGGGAGGACAGATCAACGGCGGGTTGCGTGGGTCGCAATGACTAATCCAATACAACAAGGATTGAAACCGCTCCCAGTTGTGCGGGGACTGCATACCCGACGGCCTGTCGCAATGACTAATCCAATACAACAAGGATTGAAACCATCAGTCATTGGGGTTTCCAAAGTTTAGGGTGGGGTCGCAATGACTAATCCAATACAACAAGGATTGAAACTCCAGTCGATTGAATCGACTCTGCGAGTTTATGCTCGTCGCAATGACTAATCCAATACAACAAGGATTGAAACGGGCGGTGGACATGCGCCCGGCTGCGGCGCGGTCTTGTCGCAATGACTAATCCAATACAACAAGGATTGAAACATCCAGACTACGGGGTAATTCGGCGCCCGCTCTGGCGGTCGCAATGACTAATCCAATACAACAAGGATTGAAACATTCGTTTTCCTCAACGTATTCAAAGGGCGGGCGTAGTCGCAATGACTAATCCAATACAACAAGGATTGAAACTGCGAAGCAGCGAGAATGCGATCCCGCAAATCGCGGGTCGCAATGACTAATCCAATACAACAAGGATTGAAACATCTCTTCGTCCGTGGAAATCCACCATCCCGCGATTGTCGCAATGACTAATCCAATACAACAAGGATTGAAACTCGCAGTCTGTGGCTTTGCTGCCGACTTGATGAAAGTCGCAATGACTAATCCAATACAACAAGGATTGAAACGCTGCTGCTTCCCATGATCTCGGAGTCGGGAATGCGGTCGCAATGACTAATCCAATACAACAAGGATTGAAACGCTGCTGCTTCCCATGATCTCGGAGTCGGGAATGCGGGTCGCAATGACTAATCCAATACAACAAGGATTGAAACTGCGTAAAAACATTCTGCCACCCAGTTGATCGATGAGTCGCAATGACTAATCCAATACAACAAGGATTGAAACAATTCAGAGACCAGCCATAGGTTGTACAATGACCAGTCGTCGCAATGACTAATCCAATACAACAAGGATTGAAACGAGTGGGCGATCCGTGTGGCCGCAACCGCACTTTTCTGTCGCAATGACTAATCCAATACAACAAGGATTGAAACGTCTCCCTCTCCGAAAACCCATGGCAACTGTTCGCCGTCGCAATGACTAATCCAATACAACAAGGATTGAAACTGTATCCGGCAAAGTCGGCGGAAAGATAATACGTGGGAGTCGCAATGACTAATCCAATACAACAAGGATTGAAACGGAACCGGGAATGCGGGATTATTCACGACTTCAGGAAGTCGCAATGACTAATCCAATACAACAAGGATTGAAACATCAATGCAGCAGCCGTGGTAAATGCTTTCATGTGTTGTCGCAATGACTAATCCAATACAACAAGGATTGAAACGTTAATACAAAACGATGGTGGCGATCAATTCATGGCGGTCGCAATGACTAATCCAATACAACAAGGATTGAAACTTTTTAACGCGGAATGAGTTAAAGTCTGGTGTCCCTGTCGCAATGACTAATCCAATACAACAAGGATTGAAACGGAGGAATACCGCGATATGGACGTGGTGCTGCAATCCGGTCGCAATGACTAATCCAATACAACAAGGATTGAAACCCCAACTCTGTGGGCGTGTAGGTCATGCCACGCGGAGTCGCAATGACTAATCCAATACAACAAGGATTGAAACCAGCCGCGACGGTCAGGTAGACCGGACCATACGCCGTCGCAATGACTAATCCAATACAACAAGGATTGAAACCAACCGTCATGGAATCCCCACCGGGAACCGGAATAGTCGCAATGACTAATCCAATACAACAAGGATTGAAACTTTTTGTGACTAACTTTATGTCGATAGGTAAAAACGTCGCAATGACTAATCCAATACAACAAGGATTGAAACGTCACAAAAACAACACTCCCTGGCAAGGAGCGGATAAGTCGCAATGACTAATCCAATACAACAAGGATTGAAACCTGTGTAGCTTGATTATATAGCATTCTTACCGCTGTGGTCGCAATGACTAATCCAATACAACAAGGATTGAAACTATAGCATTCTTACCGCTGTGTGCAGTGTTTTAACTCGGTCGCAATGACTAATCCAATACAACAAGGATTGAAACTGTATATAGGTATAGCTCTCCTATGCAGGTTGTGGAATTTTTAGATACCATTCTATTTTTCTAAAATT
>NZ_CBTK010000262.1 GCF_000531125.1 Candidatus Contendobacter odensis Run_B_J11
GCCTACTTGGCCGCCCATGCCAAGGAATTCGCCATCCTCAAGCGTCCTCGTAAACCGCCCGCAAGCGCAGAGAGTTCTTGACCTCTTTGGAAGATTCTTAACTTGTAACTGATGGCTTTAGCCGTAACCCGCCATGGCGGCCCCACCGGGGCGGCGGGTTTATGCTTCGCTAACTCGCCCTACCGCCTTTTCGGTCAGGCATTAGGTGATTTCCGGCAACGCACTGATCCAGCAACGGTTCAGCCCCCCCACCCCAGCCCTCAATACTGTTGAATTAACGCGATGATGTGTCCAATGTATTTATATACTATTGAATTCGTTTAATATTAATTCTAGGACACCCCATCGATGGCGCCAATCTTGGTTTGAAAATCCATGCAGCTTTCCTCCCTTCTTGCGTCAAGAGTGATCCGCCATTTTGATCGGGGCGGTCATCGCTCGGCTGTTAACAGCCCTGATGACCGATCCGGATCATCCCGCAGGAGTCGAACCCCAATTCAAACATGCGGTGATCACCCTGGCCGAAGAAGCCTTTGTCCTGACGCCAAAATGTCCTGAACGGGCCCTGATGATCTTCACCGAACTCCTCAACGAGAGCGCCCGGGTGCACTATTACCGACCCAAAATCCCACGACCCTCGCAACCCCGTGTCTCCAAAAAAACCATTAACAAAGGGCAGGTTGATAAAGCCAAACGAATGGTAACCGCTTAATGGTCTGCATCAGCTTGTGCTGAATCAGTCAAGCCGTGGGATAGCTGACGCCTAAGTGGCGCTTCAAAGCCAGCGCCGATAACCCCGTTTTCACTTGGCTGATCAAATAGATGGCTAAAAACCAGAGGGTGAGCACCAGAGGGGTACTCTGGAACACGGTACCCGCGATCAGGGCGGTCTGCACCCGACAGCACTGGCACTGAAAGGTCTTACGTCCCCGCTGACGCAGGACATCATGACCCGCTTCACCACAGTGGGGGCAGCGAAACCCTTCCGGCCAGCGGGCGCGTTCCAACGCGGTTTCACCGTGGGTTTCAGCGCCGAACTGCTCAAGAAACGCGGGCAACGACAAGCCAGGTTGAAATTGGATGCGATTCATCGGCATGGGCCGACTCCAGTGGGAAGGGTTTGCCAGTTTGCTCCTGATTTGCAGGACAAAACAGGGCAGGCTGATGAATCTTGCTAATCAGGAAAAACTTTAGCTGATCGGGTGATAACATTCCTATCCTCGCTCCAGCCTTCCCTAATTCACGAGAAGTAATCCGATGACCGACTTTTGGATCGCGCTCGAACGTCATATCAGCGCAGTCACCGGCCAGCCCTTTACCCTTCGCCAGCGGCAACCCCTCGGCGGTGGCTGCATCAACCAGGCGTGGCGCGTCGGCGATGGCCAGCGGGCCTTCTTCGTCAAGGTCAACACCGCTGCCCGCCTGCCCATGTTTGAAGCCGAAGCGGCAGGTTTGGCCGAACTCGCCGCGACTCGAACCGTGCGGGTGCCCAAACTGATAGGCTATGGCGTCGCTGCCGGACAATCCTGGCTGGTACTGGAGTATCTGTCGCTGGTTGGCGGCGGGGCGCGGGCGATGGAGAAGCTCGGTCGGCAATTGGCCGCGCTGCACGCTCAGCCGCGAACGGGTTTCGGCTGGCATCGTGACAACACCATCGGCGCTACTCCCCAGCCTAATACTTATGGCGACGACTGGATCGAGTTCTGGCGTGAGCGGCGGCTGGGGTTTCAACTGAACCTCGCGGCCCGTAATGGCTACACCGGAGTTCTGCAACAGCAAGGCGAGCAGTTGCGGGTGCAGTTGGACGGGCTGTTTGTCGGCTGCCAACCGACTCCGGCGTTGTTGCACGGCGATCTTTGGAGCGGCAATGCCGATTGCACGGCGGATGGCGAGCCGGTGATCTTCGATCCGGCGGTTTACCAGGGCGACCGCGAGGCGGACTTGGCGATGACCGAATTGTTCGGCGGTTTCCCGGAATCCTTTTACGTCGCCTATCGGGAGGCGTTGCCGTTGGCTGCCGGCTATCCGCAACGGCGGACGTTGTACAACCTGTATCACATTCTCAACCATCTCAATCTGTTCGGCGGCGGCTACCGCGCCCAAGCCGAACAGATGATCGCTCAGTTGCTGGCGGAATTGCGTTAGACCGGATTTCGCATCTGATGACGATCCGGCGGGTTATCCCGTCACCAGCAACCGCCCCGCCATCAGCAGCACCACAAGCAGGAACACCGGGCGGATAAACGGCGCGCCATAACGGATTGCGCTGTGGGCGCCGATAAAGGCGCCGATCATTAATATCGCGCCCATGCTCAGGCCAATCGCGTAATCAACGTTTCCCAGAACCATAAAAGTCAACAAGGCGGCGATATTGCTGATGAAATTCATAAACCGGGCCACGCCGGCGGCGGCGACCACATCCAGTTGGAACAGCCTGATCGCCGCTACCATCCAGAATGCGCCGGTGCCGGGGCCGATGAAGCCATCGTAAAAGCCGATCAGCCCGCCTGTGATCAATTTGACGCCGCGCCGAATGGCAGGGGGCGGCAACGGTGGCTTCGGGTGGGTCGTGGCGGAAGCCGATCGACGGGGCCAGGCCAGATACGCCGCCGCCAACAAAATCGCCAGCGGTAACAGCTTTTTCAACACCCCGGCGCTCATCAAATAAATCAATACCGCCCCGATCAGCGCTCCGAAAAAAGTGCCGAAGCTCATCGCCCACCATAGCGCCGGTTTGAACAAACCCTTGCGAATAAAAGTCAGCGAGGCGCTGAAGGTGCCGAAAGTGCCGACCAGTTTATTGGTACCGATTACCAGATGCGGCGGCATTCCGATACTTAGCAGTGCCGGCATCACCAGCATTCCGCCACCACCGGCAATAGCATCAATGAATCCCGCCAGCAGGGCGGCAATGCCCAGCGGCAGGAGGGTGGCTAAATCCAAAGTGAATTCCATCGGTGCGGGCGGATTCAGAGGGTTATGCGGAAATCCGCCAAAGTGACCAACTGATTCAGAATGCGCGGCGAGGTCATTATCGATCAGGCAGCCGATCCAGAGCGGCGATGTCCTCGGGACTTAATGTCAGGTGGGTTGCCTGTAGGCTGTCGCGGATGCTGGCGACCTTACTGGCGCCGGGTATCGGCAGGATATGCTGGCCCTTGTGCAGCAGCCAGGCCAGAGCGATGCGCTGCGGAGTGGCTTCGTATTGGGCGGCCAGTTGCAACAATAACGGTTCCTGCGCAAGGCGGATATGGCTGTGGCCCCCGCCCACCGGACTGTAGGGGATGTAGGTGATCCGCCGCGCCTGGCAAAAGTCGATCAGGCCGTTACGGAAATCCCGCTTGTCGAAAAGATTGCAGCGATTCTGCACCGACGCAATCAGGGCAAGGCTTAATGCCTGTTCCAATTGCGCCGGACTGACATTGGAGAGGCCGATATAACGAATTTTGCCTTCTTCCTGCAACTTGATCAGCGCTTCCAGCGAATGGCGAAAATCCAGCTTGGGATCGACGGCGTGTAATTGATACAGGCCGATGCAATCGGTTTTCAGCGCTTGCAAGCTACGCTCGCAGGAGAGCCGCAGCCCGTTGGGATCGCCGTCCACGACCCAAGCCCCGCCCGGACGGCGCAATCCGCCTTTAGTGGCGACCATCACCCGCTCGCCAATACCCAGTTGGCTCAACGCCTGTTGAATCAGCCGCTCGTTATGGCCGATATCGTCATCGTCCAGACAGTACACGTTTGCGGTATCAATGAAGTCGCCACCGCCGGCGATGAAGGCTTCAATCACAGCGAAGGCTTGCGCCTCATCCGGTCGCCCGCTGATGGAGAGCGGCATGGCGCCCAAGCCAATTGCCTTGAATTTCAGTCCAGTGCTATTCAGTTCGCGTTGTAGCATCGGTTTATCCTCAAACAGAGTTCAACCCAACAACCGGATCAGAACACTCTCGTAAATCCGGCTTAACTGTTCCAAGTCAGCGATTGCAACCCGCTCATTGACTTTGTGAATGGTGGAGTTAAGTGGACCGAGTTCAATCACCTGTGCGCCAGTAGGGGCGATAAAGCGACCGTCAGAAGTGCCGCCACTGGTCGATAATTCTGCTGCCAACCCGGTTTCAGCGCGAATCGCCGCCATCGCTGCCGTCACTAAATCACCGGGCGGAGTAAAGAACGGCATTCCCGACAAACTCCATTCCAGATCATACTGAAATACTTGACCGGTCTTCACTTCCTCATTGAGTAAACCGGTCTCAATGATCAGTCGGGTGCGCTCCTTTAACTGTTCAATCGTCAATGTGGGCGAGAAGCGAAAATTGAACAACATTTCCAGATCGCCGGGAATCACATTGACTGTGCCGGTGCCGGAATGAAGATTGGAAATCTGGAATGAAGTCGGTGGGAAAAACGCATGGCCCTGATCCCAGATTTCATCAGCAAGAGCGCTAACAAGGGAGCCGGCGGCATGAATAGGATTTCGGGCCAGATGCGGATAAGCCACGTGACCTTGAATCCCGCGCAACAGCAGCCGACCATTCAGTGATCCACGCCGCCCATTTTTGAGGGTATCGCCCAGTTGATGAGCGCTGGACGGTTCGCCGACCAAACACCAGGTGATCTTCTCTCCTCGCGCTTGCAGTGCCTCGATCACCTTGATTGTGCCATTGACCGCTATGCCTTCCTCGTCGCTGGTAATGAGAAAGGACATCGATCCTTGCGGCTGCGGACAGGCCGCCAGAAACCGCTCGCAAGCAGTGATCATCGCCGCCAGACTGCCCTTCATGTCCGCTGCGCCGCGTCCGTAGAGATAGCCCTCGCGGATCTCCGGCGCAAACGGCGGTGATAGCCACTGCTCCAGCGGGCCGGGCGGCACTACGTCGGTATGGCCGGCGAAGGCGAACAGCGGTCCACTATCGCCATAGCGCGCCCAGAAGTTGTCCACCTCACCGAATCGCATCCGCTCGATCCGAAAACCGAGCGCCGCCAGCCGGATGATCATCACTTCCTGACAGCCCGCATCCTCCGGCGTAATCGAGGGCCGACGGAGCAGATCGAGGGCGAGTTCAAGCGTAGCGTCCATCAGTCGCGGAGCAATTCGTTCAGACTGACCCGGCTGCGGGTTTTCTCATCCACCTGCTTGATAATGATCGCGCAGTACAGGCTGTGGCTGCCATCGGCTGCGGGCAGTGCGCCAGGTACGACGACCGATCCGGACGGAATCCGGCCGTAACTCACTTCGCCGGTCAGCCGGTTGTAAATCTTGGTGCTTTGACCGATGTAGACGCCCATGGAGATCACCGATCCGCGTTCGACGATCACCCCTTCGACCACTTCAGAGCGGGCGCCGATAAAACAATCGTCCTCAATAATCGTTGGGCTGGCCTGCAACGGTTCCAGCACGCCGCCAATGCCGACACCGCCCGACAGATGCACACTTTTGCCGATCTGAGCGCAGGAACCGACGGTCGCCCAAGTGTCCACCATCGTTCCGGTATCAATACGGGCGCCGATATTCACAAAGGACGGCATCAGCACCACGCCGGGCGCAATGTAGGAACCTCGGCGGGCAGCGGCGGGCGGCACTACTCGAACCCCAGCGGCCAGGAAGTCGTTTTCGCCGTAGTCCGCATACTTGGGCGGCACCTTGTCGAAATAATTGGTATAGCCGTCGCGGATAATCACGCTGTCGTTCAAGCGGAAGCTCAGCAGCACCGCTTTTTTCAACCAGGTGTTGATCACCCAGTCGCCGGCGCACGGTTCGGCGACCCGCACCTTGCCCAGCTCCAGCAAACCCAGCACTTCTTCCACCGCCTCGCGTAATGCAACCGGCGCAGTCGCCGGATCGAGTTCGGTGCGCCGCTCGAAAGCATCTTCAATCATCCGCTGTAATTCAGTCATCAGGCAGCATCCTCAAGCAGGGGCGGGGATCTAAGCAGAGGCTTAGGCACAACCGCAAAAAACCGTCATAATAAGGGGGGATAAGTAAGGTGACCGGTCGCCATACGGACGACCCGAACTGAGGTTAAAACTGTACCACCTTAGGCCCACGAACGGCAGCGGGGGGCTGCCTTGGTCGCAATGACGATATCAACCCAATAAAACACAAATGAGGGTATTCGCTATGCCGAAAAAACCGCTGGTGAATCAGGACAGGCAGCAAAAACCGACCGTCGCCGAGTTTTCGCTCGCGGATGCTTCTAAAGCGGCGCTCACCCCCCCGGAACCCCAAGCAGCAGCGAAAGAAGTAGACGCTCCGAAAGCAGCGACCACCCAACCGGTGACAACCTCGCAACCACAGCTCATACCCGCTGTGGCCGATGGCCGCAGGCGGGTGATCATTGAAAAGGTGACGCCTGAAATTGACGGCGGGCGGTTTCCGATCAAGCGCACCGTCGGCGAAACAGTGGTGGTGGAAGCCGATGCCTTCACTGATGGCCACGATGCGCTGTCCTGCATCCTGCAATACCGCAAGGAAGGTGACGCTGCTTGGCAGGAAACGCCGATGCGCTTTCTGGTCAATGACCGCTGGCGCGGCGAGTTTCCAGTGCTGGAACTGGGTCGCTATCAGTACACCGTCACCGCCTGGACCGACGCCTTCAAATCCTGGCATCACGATCTCAGCCGCTGGGTCGAAGCCGAAGATATTGCACTGGCGCTGCGAATCGGCGCCGATTTGGTGACCAAGGCCAGTCGGCGCGCTACCGATGAAGACGCGCAGTGGTTGAAAAATCGCGCTGGAGAACTGGAGAGTCCGCAGGATTTGCCATACCGCCGGCAACTGGGGCTGGATCCGGAACTGGTGCGGCGGATGGAGCGCAACGCCAACCGGGCGCTGGCGCTCAGTTATAGCCAGGAACTGGGCGTAGTGGTGGATGATGAGCGCGCCCGTTTCAGCACCTGGTACGAACTGTTTCCACGCTCGTGCAGTCCGGTACCGGGTAAACACGGCACTTTTAAGGATTGTGAGGCGTGGTTGCCGCGCATCGCCGCAATGGGTTTTGACGTGCTGTATTTCCCGCCGATTCATCCGGTCGGGCGGGTCAACCGCAAGGGCAAGAACAATACGTTAACGCCTGGCCCCGACGACGTCGGCAGTCCGTGGGCCATTGGCGCGGCGGAGGGTGGGCATAAAGACATCCTGCCGGAACTGGGTACTCTGGCCGATTTCCGCCAACTGGTGCAGAAGGCCAAGGAACAGGGTATCGAGATTGCGTTAGATATCGCCTTGCAATGTGCGCCGGATCATCCCTACGTTCAGCAACATCCCGACTGGTTCCGCTGGCGTCCCGATGGCACGGTGCAATATGCCGAGAATCCGCCTAAAAAGTATCAGGACATCTATCCCTTCAACTTTGAGACCGACGACTGGCGGGCGTTGTGGGATGAAATCAAAAGCATCTTTGAATTCTGGATTGCGCAGGGAGTACGCATTTTCCGGGTAGATAATCCGCATACCAAGCCGTTTGCGATGTGGGAATGGCTGATCACCGAGGTGAAGAAAATCACGCCGAATGCTCTGTTCCTGGCGGAAGCTTTCACTCGACCCAAGGTGATGCACCGGCTGGCCAAGCTGGGTTATACCCATTCCTATACCTACTATGCGTGGCGTAACACCAAGTGGGAACTGATTGAATATCTGAGCGAACTGACTCAGACCCAGAGCCACGAATACTTCCGTCCCAATTTCTGGCCGAATACCCCGGACATTCTGACCGAGGCCCTGCAATTCGGCGGACGCCCCGTGTTCATGTTGCGGTTGGTGATGGCGGCGACCTTGACCGCCAACTACGGCATCTACGGGCCGGCCTATGAAATGATGGAGCATGTCGCGGTCAAGCACGGCAGCGAGGAATATCTGGATTCCGAGAAGTATCAGATCCGCTACCGCAGCATCGAGGAACTGAACGGGCCGAACAGCCTGCACGATTTCATTGCCCTGGTGAACCGCATCCGCCAGCGCAATCCGGCACTGCACGCCGACCACAGCCTGCGCTTCCACCAGACCGATAATGAGCAGATCCTCTGCTACAGCAAAACCAGCGCCGACCCGGCCAACCTCATTCTGGTGGTCGTGAACCTGGATCCCAATTACACCCAGGCCGGCTTTACTCAACTGGATTTGGAGGAGTTGGGTGTCGATCCCGACCAGCCGTTCCAGGTTCACGATCTCCTGACCGGCGCGCACTATATCTGGAATGGGCCGCGCAACTATGTGGAGCTGAACCCGCACCGGATGCCGGCGCATGTGTTCCGGGTGCATGGCGGGCTGCATAAGGAAAGCGACTTCGATACTTTTAGCGGCTAATACGAGCTGGATAACCGCCCCGACGGGGTCATCATCCCGCTTGGGGGTTTGTGTGAAGTACTCTCACTTGAAAGGAAGGATGTACCGCGATGAAACCACCCAAAATTCTGGCTTTCGTGATGGCGGGCGGCGAAGGCGCCCGCTTGAGTCCGCTGACGGCGTATAGCTCCAAGCCCTCGCTACCGTTCGGCAGCCGCTACCGCATTGTGGATTTCGTGTTAAGCAATTTGCTGAACTCTGGAATCCAGTCCATTTACATGTTGGTGCAGTACAAATCCCAGTCCTTGATCGAACATGTTCGTAAAGCCTGGGTGGTATCGCCGATGCGGAATGAAGAGTTCGTGACGGTGGTGCCGCCGCAGATGATGCGCGGCGGCGACTGGTTCATGGGCACCGCCGATGCCGTGTACCAGAATATCAACCTGATCCAGTTGCACAATCCCGACTTGGTGCTGGTGTTCGGCGCCGATCATATCTATCGGATGGATATTCAGCAGATGGTGGATTTCCACCGTGAACGCAAAGCCGACGTGACGGTAGCCGCGTTGCCGGTGCCGCTCGAAGAGGCCAGTTCCTTTGGCGTCATTGACACCGAGTCTGACGGCCGGGTCGCCGATTTTAAGGAGAAGCCCGCCAATCCCCCTCACATGCCTTCTGATCCCACCCGCGCTTATGCATCAATGGGCAATTATCTGTTTGATGCCAAGGTGCTGGTAGAGGCGCTCAAGCAGGCCAACGACCGCGACGAGCATGATTTCGGCCACCATGTGTTGCCGCATCTGAAGGATACCCACCGGGTATTCGCCTACGACTTCGCCACCAACAAGGTGCCGGGGACCAAGTCCTACGAGGAGCCGGCCTACTGGCGGGATGTTGGCACCCGGGACGCCTATTTCAGCGCTCATCAGGATTTGCTGGGGCTGACGCCGCGCTTCGATATGTTCAACCCGCAGTGGCGGATCTTTTCCAGTAACTATCAGGGACCGGTAGCTCGCCTGTTTGATGCCAAGGTTCATAACAGCGTGGTCGCTGCCGGCTCGATGGTGCGTCAGGCTTCGATCAGCAATACGATCATCCGGCGCGAAGTGATCATTGAGGAGGATGTCGAGATCGAGGACTGCGTGATTCAGGATTATGTCTGGATCAAGCGCGGTGCCCGGTTGCGGCGAGCAATCATCGGCGGTTACAACGTCATCGAGGCCGGCACCCACATCGGCTATGACCGCGAGCTGGACAGTCGCCGCTATCACGTCACCGCTGGCGGCGTTACGGTGGTGGGTCCCGGCGAGGTGACTTCGAGCATGCGGGCCTTCAGCGAGTAAAACCGGCGCTAAAGCTCCCCTCTCCTGATTCAGGAGAGGGGATTTAACCCCCATGATGCAAGCCCTGCGAACCTTCTTCCGGATAAGCCCCCATGATTCAATCCACCATGACCGTCTGGCCGGGTCGGCCGTATCCGTTAGGAGCAAGTTGGGATGGCGAAGGCGTCAATTTCGCCCTGTTCTCTGAACCCGCTGAACAGGTCGTGCTCTGCCTGTTCGACGCCAAGGGCAAACATGAGATCGCGCAAATTCCGTTGATCGAGCGCAGTGGCGGAGTTTGGCATGGCTATCTGCCCGAAGCGCGCCCTGACCTGCTGTATGGTTATCGGGTGCACGGACCCTATGCACCGGAGCAGGGTCACCGCTTTAACCCGCACAAACTGCTGCTCGATCCGTATGCGAAAAGCATCGTCGGCCCGATTCATTGGAGTGATGCCCAATTCGGCTACCGGATCGGCAGTCGCAACGAAGATTTAAGCTTCAACACCCGCAACAGCGCGCCGGGAATGCCCAAATGTCAGGTGGTGGATGCTGCTTTCATGTGGGGCGATGACCGTCCGCCGCACATTCCTTGGCACGATACCCTGATCTACGAGTTGCATGTGCGCGGCTTCACCATGCGTCATCCCGAGGTGCCGCCCCCTCTGCGTGGCACTTATGCGGGACTCGCCTGCGGGCCGGTGATTGACTATTTCAAAGCGCTGGGGGTGACCGCGCTGGATTTGCTGCCCATTCATTATTTCGTGGACGAGCGTCATTTATTGGATCGGGGGCTGCGCAATTACTGGGGCTACAGCCCGATGGGTTATTTCGCCCCGGACCCGCGCTATGCGGCCAGCGATCACCCGGTCAGCGAGTTCAAGAGCATGGTGAAAACCCTGCACTCAGCCGGGATCGAGGTCATTCTCGATGTGGTTTATAACCACACCGCCGAAGGCAACCAGTTCGGTCCGACCCTGAGTTTCCGGGGTCTCGACAACGCTACCTACTACCGGCTGGTGGCCGATCAGCCGCGCTATTACATGGATTACACCGGCTGCGGCAATACCCTGAACACCGCCCATCCCCAAGTGTTGCAACTGATCATGGACAGCTTGCGCTACTGGGTGCAGGAGATGCGGGTAGACGGCTTCCGCTTTGATCTGGCCGCTGCGCTGGCGCGGGGCGAGCATGAAGTCGATCAAGCCGGTGCATTCATGGCGATCATTCAACAAGATCCGGTGCTGTCGCAGGTGAAATTGATCGCCGAGCCGTGGGATGTGGGCGAAGGCGGTTATCAGGTAGGCAAGTTCCCGGTTGGCTGGAGCGAGTGGAACGGCAAATATCGTGATGTGGTGCGCGATTACTGGCGCGGCGAAGGCGGTTTAATCGGCGATCTGGCTTTTCGGCTGACCGGTTCTGCCGATCTGTATCAACACAACGGGCGCCGGCCACACGCCAGCATCAACTTCATCACCGCCCACGACGGTTTCACCCTGTACGATCTGGTCAGTTTCAACGAGCGCCATAACGAGGCCAACGGCGAAAACAACCAGGACGGTGAATCGCATAACCGAAGCTGGAACTGCGGAGCAGAGGGCGATACCAGTGAACCGGAGATTCTAGCGTTGCGACTGCATCAGCGCCGCAATTTCCTGGCCACCCTGCTGCTGTCGCAGGGCGTGCCGATGCTCCTGGCTGGCGACGAAGTGGGCCGCACTCAGCGCGGCAACAACAATGCCTACTGCCAGGATAACGACCTCAGTTGGTTCAATTGGGATTTAGCCTGGTTGCCGGAAAATCGGGAACTGCTGATGTTCACCCAACGGCTGATTCGCTTGCGCCAACGCCATCCCACCTTTCACCGTCGCCATTTTTTTCGCGGTATTCACGGCGACGGGGTGCGTGACATTCTCTGGTTCAATCCCGACGGGCGGGAAATTGACGACGACGAATGGAGCCACGACTACGCCCGCTGTCTGGGTTTGTACCTGCCGGGCGATGTGCTGGCCGAACAGGACGAACGCGGTCACTGGCTGCAAGATGACGATTTTTTGCTGCTGTGCAATGCGCATCACGAGGAAGTCCCGTTCGTGCTACCGGTATTGCGTGACTCGATGCTCTTTGAAGTACTACTGGATACCGCGTTGCCGCACGGCCAGCCGACCGAGAGTTCCTCTCACCCCCCCGAAGAATCGTATCCGGTACAGAGCCGTTCGTTGGTATTGCTGCGGCATCGCCGCCCGTCGCCGAGCTGATGGGAATAGGGTGTAGCACGGGCATCCTGCCCGTGTGTGAAATTGTAGGTTAGCTTGATCAGGAGTTATAGTCTTCCCAATTGATATCCATACATACATTAGACATTATCAGAAACTAAAATTTATGATATAATTTTATTATTAAATTTTGGAGAT
>NZ_CBTK010000263.1 GCF_000531125.1 Candidatus Contendobacter odensis Run_B_J11
GCGCTGAGCGAGGCGGATCGGGAGCGCTATCAGGAGGAACTGAAGCATTACCGGGATGCGCTAAGCATGTTGCGCACCGCCCGTGAAGAGGGTATTGCGGAAGGCATTGAAAAAGGCATCGAGAAAGGCATCGAAAAAGGTATCGAAAAAGGTATCGAAAAAGGCATCGAAAAAGGCATCGAAAAAGGCATCGAAAAAGGCATCGAAAAAGGTATCGAAAAAGGTATGGAACAGGCGATTCAGCGCTTGATCCGTTCGGGGATTCCGGCGGATCAGGCCCGACGGTTATTGGGGTTAGAATAGGTCAGGACTTTCGCTAAACCCGTCAATTCGTCATACCCGCGAAAGCGGGTATCCAGGCTTTTCAGCGGCTGACTGGATTCCCGCCTACGCGGGAATGACGGAAAGCGAAAGTCCTATAGGCCAACAATTTGCTGGTGCGGTTAGTGCGCCGCCGTTTTGGCGACACGGTGGCGGCGCACAGCGCGCCGGTGCTGGCGCAAATCACCGAGCCGACGGTGTTGGAGGATTTGGGCGAGGCGCTGCTGGATTGCGCCGATGGCGAGGCGTGGTTGGCGGCGCTGGCGGACAGGCGGTAGCGTGGTTGCTGTCAGAAAATTTTACACCCCCGCGCTCCTTCAAGCGGCAAGGCGGATTGCTGGAGGTCGGCGGATTGTTATCGGCCTGGAAATCGGCCATAATGCAACGCAAATGCAATGCAATGGAGTCCAGCTATGAAGACCGCTTCCATTCCCTCACTCCGAGTTAACCCCGAGCTGCGACAGGCGGCTGAGAGTGTTTTGCAGAACGGCGAGACGCTCTCCAGTTTCGTGGAGCAATCCCTACGAGCCAATATTGAGTGCCGACGGGCGCAACAGGAGTTCATCGCCCGTGGTCTGGCCGCGCGGGATGAGGCGCGGAAAACGGGTGAATACTTCGCAGACGATGAAGTCTTGCGCGAGATGGACGACCTGCTGAGTCATGCCGAAGCTAAGGCCGGTGCGTGAGCTATCGAGTTCGCTATACCAAGACGGCCAGGGAAGACTTGCGGCGGTGGTACGGTTTCCTGTTGGAGCGCGATCTACCGGCCGCCCGTCGGGCGCGCGAGGTGATCGGAAAGAGCGTCGAACTCCTGCGTGAATTCCCTTTTACCTGCCGTAAGCCATTATCTGATAACCCTTTTTTGCGCGAGATGGTGATTCCATTCGGTGCGGCCGGCTACGTCGCCTTGTTCGAGATCGAGGACAATGCAACCGTCACTATCCTGGCGATTCGCCACCAGCGCGAAGAAGATTACCACTAGGCTTCATAATGCTGGATTGCGCCGATGATGCGGCGTAGCTGGCCCGGCTGGGCGCGGCTGGGCAGTGAGCAGTGGATGCACAGTGCATACCGGACTGGCGGCGGGGGTGCCGGTGCTTTCTAATCTAATAATTGCTAAGAGATTATCCCATGACTGAGATCACTGACCTCATCACCCAACGTTGGGATGTTATCGTCGTGGGTACTGGCATCGGCGGTGCAACTTTGGGATATGCCCTTGCCAAAGCGGGCAAACGGGTGTTGTTCTGCGAGAAGGGGCGATCATATCTTGGCGATGCCGAAGCCTTGACCGGACGCTATGCGGAACAGTCTTTCGCGCAGCCATCGGTTCCACGACCGGAACATCGAGAATTGTTGGCGCGGGCTGGCCGGTGTTGGGATCAGATTGAGGATTGTTCAGCATCGAAGCCGCGCCGCTTCATCCCGTTTATCGGTGCCAGCACTGGCGGTTCCAGTGCGCTCTACGGGATGGCGATGGAACGGTTTTTTCCAGAGGATTTCACGCCGCGCCATAACTACCCGGATATTGCCGGGACTTCGTTGCCCGAACGCTGGCCGATTTCCTATCAGGACTTGGCTCCGTATTACACGGCTGCCGAACAACTTTACCGCGTTCGGGGGGGCGGCGATCCATTGCGTGCCGAGGGAACCGCGCATCCTCTGCCGGCGCTGCCGCCGTTGATGCCCGCTGCTCAAGAGTTGACCCAGTTTTTACAGGACAAGAATCTTCATCCTTACCGGCTCCCCATGGCCTGTGAGTCTGTTCCGGGTTGCGAATGTTGCCAGGGCTATTTATGTCCCCGAGAGTGCAAGAACGACAGTGCACGGATATGCCTGCAACCCGCCTTGGCGCAACATGGCGCTGCCCTGCTGGATCAGTGCGAGGTGGTGCGGCTCGAAGCGACGCGGGAAGCGGTGACGGGTGTAGTCTGCGAACGGCAGGGGAAACAGTTTGTTCTGAAGGGCGACCTCGTGGTGCTGGCCGCCGGGGCTTTAGTCACGCCTAACCTACTACTCCGTTCCCGTTCCGACTTTTGGCCGAATGGATTGGCGAACGATTCTGGTCTGGTGGGACGTAATCTCATGCGCCACTTTGTGGATTTGTACTTGATTACGCCCCGTCATAGTGCGGGTGACAACCGTCATAAGGAACTGGCTTTCAACGATTTTTACCATTCCCCGGAACGGCTGGGAACGGTTCAATCCTTCGGGCGGTTGCCGCCTGCCGAGATGCTGGCGGAATCATTGGAACAAGATATTCATCATGGCCCCTTACCTTGGCTGGCCAAACCGTTCCGATGGGTTAAGCCGATGCTCAAACCGATGTTACGGCGGATGGTGGAACGGAGTCTGGTGCTGGCGGGGATCATGGAGGATTTACCCTACCCAGATAACCGGGTGACTATCGGATCGGATCAAAGATCAACGCAACTTTATTACCGGATCCAGCCCACTGAACAGGCTAGAATTGAGCGGTTTCGGGATAGGGTCCGCGAAGCGTTACGGCCCTACAAAGTGCAAATCGTTAAACAGGCCGAGAACAACGAGCGGATCGCCCATGCTTGTGGGACCTGCCGCTTCGGGGAGAATCCGAAGGAGAGTGTGCTTGATCCCCGCAACCGGGCGCATGGACTCGGCAATTTGTATGTCGTGGATAGTTCGTTTTTTCCTTCAAGCGGTGGTACTAATCCCAGCCTCACGATTGCTGCCAATTCACTGAGGGTGGCTAAAGACCTGTGTGGGATTCGGGGTTGATGCCCCTGTCGAAAATGCGAGGTTATCCATGAATCTGGAAGACTATCGAAACAGTTGGGCGCTAGTCACCGGAGCGTCGTCCGGGATTGGTCGGGAGTTTTGTTTGCAACTCGCGCCACTGGGGGTGAATCTGGTGATGGTGGCCCGCCGCGAGCAGCAACTCAAGGAATTGGCGGGAGAACTGGAGGCCCGGCACTCTATCCGCACACTGGTGCTAGTTAAAGACCTCAGCCAGCCCTCCGCCGCCGGGGAAGTCCGGCAAGCCGTCAATACGGTAGGTATCTGTCCCCGCATATTGATCAATAACGCGGGTTTCGGACGCTGGGGACGGTTTGAGGCGACGTCGGCTGATGTCTATCAACAGATGATCCAAGTGAATGTCGGCGCGGTGGTCGATTTTTGTCATACGTTCCTGCCCGATCTCGTGACTTTCCCCTCCAGCGTCATCATCAACGTCTCGTCCGGCGCTGCCTATCAGCCAGTGCCCTTCATGGCCACTTATGCGGCTACCAAAGCGTTCGTACACAGTTTCAGTCAAGCGCTTTATGGCGAATGGAAAGAGCGCGGCGTCTTAGTTAAGACCTTGATTCCTGGCCCGACGGCTACAGAATTCGACGCCAAAGCCGGCGCTTATGCAAGCGCCATTCAGGAGAGAGGAAATCCGAGTGAGGTGGTACAAGTCGCACTAAAGAGTTTGACCAATGATTCCCCTCTCGCCGTAGCAGCGAAAGGGACTTATAAGCAACGCTTCTTTGCCGGTCTTTTTCCAGCCAGCATAGTGATTCGGGAAGTGGCGAAGATGTTTCGGCCACCTAAGTAAAGTTTATGCATGGTGCCGTCTAACATTGCGTAAAACGCCCATTTTTTATCTTCGGGTAGCCCTTGAACCACAAAAAAACCCCGCCGAAGCGGGGTTTATAATAAAATCCAAATGAATTACGGGGTTTAGCTCTTGCGGCTGCGGCGCACGAATCCGAGGCCCACTAGCCCGATTCCCATTAGCGCAACCGACATCGGTTCGGGAACAGGATTTGAGGGTATAGAGCTGCTTGCGTCAACCTGCAAGAGTTCGTTCGGAGCAGCAGTATACGTAGCGCCTCCATTCAGCCAAGCATAGCTTCCTGACTTCAAACCATTCACTGCACCGATAGTTCCGGTGTCGCCCGCCGATCCACACGCATAACCATTTCCCGCCGCAGTGACGAAAGCAGAACCATTCCACATGCAACTCGACGGATCCGCCGTATTGAAATTCAGCCGCTGCTGAGTCGTAAAGCTTATGTTTAACTGAGTGATATCTTCCAAGATAAACGCTGAATTAATCGTATCAATGTTGACTAGTAACGAACCGTCTCCCCCGCCGGTAATGGTTCTAATTTTAGTGTAGTCATTGTCACCTAACGGGTAATCGTCCAAATTTTTGATCGTGGTAGGCTGCGTTTGAGACCCTGGAAAAGTACCTTGAGCTGAAAAAGAACTTGTTCCATCAGCCCCAATGCCGCCATACGGATTCACCGTACCACTAAGAACCAACGTACCGTTTTCGAAGTTCGTACCCAACAAGTTTTCACTGTCTGCTACTGGGCTATAATAAATTTTGAAATAGTTGACACCACCCTTAATCGCACCAAAGGTCGCCGTCTCAGTTAACGCACCTGCTGCGAAATCAATGACCTGTTCAGCGAAGCCCATGACAAAGGTCCATTCTCCGGCTGCGCCTAATTCTCCCAGGCCGCTGCCACCGTTCGACAGGTTGAACGTACTCAAGGAAGCTTGAGTGTACGCTTGAATGACGCTTCCAAATTCGAGTGCTGTCACCGAATTGGTGGCTTTGATTGGGACATTGAAGCCATAAGCGTCAACAAATAAGCCTTGTGTAATTCCGGCGTTCGCCGGATTGCTTATGGGTGTAGATAGCAAATTGCCTACATTCCAGTCGAGTCCGGCTATGTCAATGACACCACCACCGGCTCCATTGGGATTAATCTTTAGGGCGTTCGCCGGGCCAGCCGCAAGCGCTGCCAACACTGCCGCAGCGAGAAGGGTTTTCTTGGTAGTCGTCATGAGTGTTGCTCCTCAGTGGATTGTTTGCCGTTAGGGCGGAAAGAAGACTTGATTAGATTAAAGCATGAAAGATGCCAAGTAAAATTAAATTATTATTTTTCAAATTGTTATAAAATATTTCGTGATTTTTGCCAGAAAAAATCGAGCCTGAGTGTAAAATTTTCTGACAAGCCAGCAGGTGCGTTACTTACCCAATCCCTGGCGCAGCGCAATCCGCCCTATCCAGACTCCCGAAACTGACATTCCACCCCGATTTCCCGTTAATTTTTGCCCGTTGCAAGCCGCGATAAGGCGGATATTCGCGGTGTAAAATTTCCTGACAAGCTTCCAAATCAGTGAGTTAAACGGTATTCAGTGCCGGAACGACCGGGCAATCTGCCCTGCTCACGCTTCCGAACCTCCATTCCAACCCGATTTCCCGTTGGATTTTGCCCGCTGCGGGCCGCGATAGGGCGGATTATTGGAGGTGTAAAATTTTCTGACAAGCTTCTAAATCAGCGAGTTAAACGGTATTCAGTGCCGGAACGACCGGGCAATCTGCCCTGCCCACGTTTCCCGAATCCCATTCAACCCGATTTCCCCCGATTTTTGCCCGCTGTGGGTCGAAATAGGGCGGATGATTAGCGGTGTAAAGTTTTCTGACAACGCGCTCAAAATGCGCTGTCCAAGGTTATGCTCAGTCCATTTTTCACCGGAGTGCAGGGCGATGGCAACGACATTAGATGAGGTGTGGGCCTTGTTCCGCGAAACGGATCGCAAGTTTCAGGAAACGGATCGGGTGATCAAGGAACTGGCCCAAGAGGTCAAGGAGACCAGCCGGGAAGTTAAAAGAGTGAGCAAGCAAATCGGCGAGTTAGGCCACCGGCTGGGCGAGTTCGTCGAGGGGCTGGTCAAACCGGCGGTGGTGCGGCTGTTTCAGGCGCGGGGGATCGATATCCATGAAGTCTACCCGGATGTCGAAGTGGATCGCGGTACGGAGGGGATTCAGATCGACCTGCTGGTGGTGAATGACACCGAAGCGGTGCTGGTCGAGGTCAAGAGCAAGCTCACTGTCGCCGATGTTGACGACCACCTGGAGCGCTTGGCGAAATTCAAACGCCTGTTGCCGCGTTACGCCGAAGTGCGGGCCATGGGCGCAGTGGCGGCGATGGTGATCCCGAAAGAAGCCGCCCGTTACGCCTGCCGGCAGGGCTTCTTCGTGCTGGCGCAGAGCGGCGAAACCGTCGTAATCCTGAACGACGCCCAGTTCCAGCCCAAAGCGTGGTGAAGCGCGAAAACCCGGAAAATGCGCAGTGTAAAATTTTCTGACAACGCCCGCCCGGGGCGCTGTCCAAGAGGATGCTCAGTCTATTTTTCAAAGGAGTATGTAGCGATGGCAACGACATTAGATGAGGTATGGGCCTTGTTCCGCGAAGTCGCGGAAGCTCAGAAAGACACCGACCGGCAAATCAAGCAACTGAGTAAACAAATCGGCGAGTTAGGCAACCGGCTGGGCGAGTTCGTCGAGGGGCTGGTCAAGCCGGCGGTGGTGCGGCTGTTTCAGGCACGGGGAATCGATATCCATGAAGTCTACCCCGATGTTGAAGTGGATCGCGGTACGGAGGGGATTCAGATCGACCTGCTGGTGGTGAACGACACCGAAGCGGTGCTGGTCGAGGTCAAGAGCAAGCTCACCGTCGCCGATGTTGACGAACATCTGGAGCGGTTGGAAAAATTCAAGCGCCTGTTGCCGCGCTATGCCGAGGTGCGAGCCATGGGCGCGATGGCGGCGATGGTGATCCCGAAAGAGGCCGCGCGTTACGCCTACCGCAAGGGCTTCTTCGTGCTGGCGCAGAGCGGTGAAACCGTGGTGATCCTGAACGACGCCCAGTTTCAGCCGAAGGTGTGGTGAACCACCAAAACCCGGAAAATTCGCGGTGTAAAATTTTCTGACAACGCGGCTTTTGTCCCGCTGATCCAACCTCTCCAGCCGTTCGTCATACCCGCGAAAGCGGGTATCCAGTCTTTCAGCGGCTGATTGGATTCCCGCATTCGCGGGAATGACGACCATGAATACGAAAATCTACCGAGAATGGGTATAACCTCCCTGGAACTGCTACAGGGGATGCGCAACCGCGCCGAGCTAATGGCCGTGCAAAAAAGTCTGACCCTGCGCCCCATCCCATCCAAGGCGCCCCGCCGAAATCGGAGCGCAGCTTGATAGACCTTGGCGACATCCCATTCGCCGATCAACTCCGGGTAAAATGGGCCTGAACCCACTCACGCATCACCGTATTGACCCGTGTTTGCCAACCGCTGCCGGTCGTTTTCAAGGCGGCCAGCACATCGGCATCAAAGCGGATGGTGGTCGGCACCTTGCGCGGCGATTTTTGCGCTCCTCGAACGCGACGCTTCTCGGCCAACTTCTCCCGCAATTCCGCATAGGAGTGGCTGACCATCGCGTGGTCCCAGTCTTCCGGCTGGGTGCGCGGGTTGTCGGCGTCCGTCACCGGCGTTTCAGGGGCAGCGGCCAAAGCAGCGGCGACCTGTTCGGGGCTAAAGCACTTCTCGGAAGTAGCGTTGGGTTTCATGCTTGTCACCATAGCGGCAGGAAATCACAGGGGGGCCGGCGTCCCGCTCGGTCCAGATCACCACGACAACTCGCCCGTTCAGCCAACCGAGGCTTTTCAACCGCTGCTCGCCATACGCCTCGCGGGTATCTTCTTCCGTCACCAGCGGCGCATCAAAAACGGTTTCGCAGTCCGCGAAATCCAGCTCATGCTTGCGGAGGTTGGCTTGGCGCTTGGTTTCATCGAAGGTGATCATGAGATTATTGTATTAACAATCTGATGAAAAGATCAGCGATTGGTTTATACAACTGAACGACGCCCAGTTTCAGCCCAAAGCATGGTGAAGCGCGAAAACCCGGAAAATTCGCGGTGTAAAATTTCCTGACAACGCCCGCCCGGGGCGCTGTCCAAGGTTCGCAAGAGCCAATTTTTTACGGGAGCGCAGGGCGATGGCGACAACATTAGATGAGGTATGGGCCTTGTTCCGCGAAGTCGCGGAATCTCAGAAAGACACCGACCGGCAAATGAAAGAGACCGACCGGCAAATCAAGCAACTGAGTAAACAAATCGGCGAGTTAGGCAACCGACTGGGTGAGTTTGTCGAGGCGATGGTCAAACCCGCAGTGGTGCGGCTGTTTCAGGAGCGCGGGATCGACGTGCATGAAGTGCATACCGGCATCGAAGTGGATCGCGGCAGCGAAGGGATAGAGATCGACCTGCTGGTGGTAAATGACACCGAAGCGGTGCTGGTCGAGGTCAAGAGCAAGCTCACTGTTGCCGATGTCGATGACCACTTGGAGCGCTTGGCGAAATTCAAGCAGATGTTGCCGCGCTACCGCGAAGTGCGGGCCATGGGCGCAGTGGCCGCGATGGTGATCCCGAAAGAAGCCGCCCGTTACGCCTGCCGCAAGGGCTTCTTCGTGCTGGCGCAGAGCGGCGAAACCGTCGTAATCCTCAATGACGCCCAGTTTCAGCCTAAAGCATGGTGAAGCGCGAAAACCCGGAAAATTCGCGGTGTAAAATTTCCTGACAACGCCCGCCCGGTGCGCTGTCCAAGGTTATGCTCAGTCCATTTTTCAAAGGAGTACGTAGCGATGGCAACGACATTAGATGAGGTATGGGCCTTGTTCCGGGAAACGGATCGCAAGTTTCAGGAAACGGATCGGGTGATCAAGGAACTTGCTCAAGAGGTCAAGGAGACCAGCCGGGAAGTGAAAAGAGTGAGCAAGCAAATCGGCGAGTTAGGCAACCGGCTGGGCGAGTTCGTCGAGGGGCTGGTCAAACCGGCGGTGGTACGGCTCTTTCAGGCGCGGGGGATCGATATCCATGAAGTCTACCCCGATGTCGAAGTGGATCGCGGTACGGAGGGGATTCAGATCGACCTGCTGGTGGTGAATGACACCGAAGCGGTGCTGGTCGAGGTCAAGAGCAAGCTCACCGTCGCCGATGTCGACGACCACTTGGAGCGCTTGGCGAAATTCAAACGCCTGTTGCCGCGTTACGCCGAGGTGCGAGCCATGGGCGCAGTGGCCGCGATGGTGATCCCGAAAGAAGCCGCCCGTTACGCCTGCCGCAAGGGCTTCTTCGTGCTGGCGCAGAGCGGCGAAACCGTCGTAATCCTCAATGACGCCCAGTTTCAGCCTAAAGCATGGTGAAGCGCGAAAACCCGGAAAATTCGCGGTGTAAAATTTCCCTTTGTACATGACAAAAAAGATAACTTATTGAAATTGTGGTAAAATATTGTCTTTCTCAC
>NZ_CBTK010000264.1 GCF_000531125.1 Candidatus Contendobacter odensis Run_B_J11
CTATAAATTTTTCAGAAGGGTGTGTTGAAAAATTCCACAACCTGTAAATGATTGCTATAATTGCTTCATATGCAGAAAGACGTGGTTGCTCATTAGGATCGAAACTTCGATAGGACAACCTGGCTTTCTTGACATCAGAGATAAGCCTGGTTACCCAATCGTCTTTATACTTAGCTTCTATAAGATAAAGAGGTGCTTTTCTATTGAGTTCAAAATTTGTTTTTAGTGGCTTTGTGTTGGAAATGTCTAACAAAATATTAGCCAGCTCTTCACTGTTCTGATACTCTGTATAGCCGATGGTATCAAATATTCCAAGTTCCTTTAGTTTCTGTTCGTCTTTTTTTAGAGGAGCATATCTAACTAAGATCAGACGTTTTTGCTTACCTATGGCGTACCCTATTTCATAAGTTACATTAAAATTTAGGCTACTTATATCTGCTATAAGGCAAGACTTTGAGTCTATTGATTCCAAAACACATTCCGCAATAAATCGTCCGGGAATATCGATCTCTTCCCAAGTTTCAAAGAGATGACTTCCAGGCTTTTTATTAACTATAGATACTGCTCTTGTAATTGTCTCGCCAATCTCACTAGGCTGAGATGGGTATGCAAAAAAACCTGTTATATCGTTCATAAGATTTTATTCGATTTTGTGAGTAACAAGCGATAAAGAATCTCTACTTATCAAGATTAGTTCACATCCTCACCCAACCCCAACTCTCTCAGGGCGCTCTTAATATCCTCAATCTTTGCCGAAGCGCTCTCCCCTTCCGCAGGAGCTTCCAAGCTAACGTGCAACGTCAACCCTGGTGAGGAAGCGAGCTTCGTAATCACCTTGGTATAGAAGTTCATCCATTTCCGAGACGGGATCGTCCCGCTCCATTGGATTTTCTTCTCGGCATAGCCGGTAGGATGCTCTTCCTCAGTTTTGTTTCCATCTTTACCCGCCGTAGTGGCAGTAGCCGTGGTCACCAGTTGCTTGACCAGCACCTTGGCTTCCACTTGCAGGCCATCCACTTGCACGGTGACCAGGTAGAGGCCGGGGGTATCGCTGGCCTTAAAACTGCCAGCGCTGCTCATTGTGCAATCGGGAGCCGACCAGGTGGCGTTTTCCACCGGGTAGCCTTGCCCGTATTGGTCAAGGCCGCTCACCTTGAAGGTAACGTGTTCACGGGGGCCAACTTCGATGCTACTAGGCTGAAGGATCAGTTTCTCAAGGCGCGGTGGTTCCAGGAGCCGTTCTGCGTCTTGCGCACGGAGGATGTAGAGATCGTCGCTGATTTCCACTTCCTGTTCGAGCAAGCTTTCCCCGAAGCGATCCAGTTGCAGTTTGCCCGCAGCATCCCGGCTGGCGTAGCCAAAGAGCTTGGAGGTCACGCCATCGGCGATGGTGCGTTTGATGGAATCCGCATCCAGCAAGCGGGGCAAGGCCGGGGAAGCGAAGAAGGCATCCCGCACCGCCTTGGTAGACCACTCGGTCAGCGCGGGCGGCCAGAGCCGAACGAGCTTGTTAGGACCGACCGCAGCGGTAATTTCGTCATCCTTGACCAGCGTATTGATGACCAAATCGCAGAGCGACGGGGCCATGCTGGAGGTGATTTGGCCGAGGTCGAGACTCTTCACCGTGTTGTCTTTGCCGAGCAGGAACACATAGCGATAGGCCCGCCAGATGGATTCCTTGAGATCGGCCTTGGCGCGGCCCAGGCTTTGACTGAGCGAACGGCGTTGCGCCTCTTCCAGTTGCCGCCCGGTATCTTCATCCGCTTCAATGTCTTCCCAGGCCAGCAGGTTCCGGGCGGCTTCGATAATGCTGCTTGCATAATCGGGAGCGATAAAGAGCAGCCCGGACTTATAGGTCCGGCCCGCCGTGCCACATTCCCGCAGGATGCTTTCAATCAGGGCTTTGGTTGCCGATTCTTGGGCTTGATGCTCTAAGCCCAGCACGACCAGCGCCAGTTGGGGACGGTCGGGAACATCGTTCGACTTGGCGGGGAAGCAACGCCGATCCACCGCTTTACTTCCCAGCTTGAACAGATCGAGCGTGGTTTGCTGAATCCGCGCTTCAATCTCCTGATCCTTCACCGCCCCCCGGCGAGTGACTAGCATTTGATTGAGGTTCGGGCGCAGGCCAAACCGGTAGCGGTTGCGATCCCAATTCAGATAAAAGCAGTTCGCGGTGAGTCCTTCCAACACGGTTTCCACATCGGCCAGGTTGGTTTCAGGGTTACCGATAGCGGCGCGGATTTCGGGAACCGAGGCTTCCATGCGGGTTTGACTTTGCCCGCCGTTGCTCTCGAAGAAGATCGCCGTGGCGACCCGTTGATGGAGGCGCGCTTTCTTGATCGCGTCTATCGCTTCCCGGTCCAGACGGACGGCGTGAGCGTCCTTCTTCCCGACAATATCCGTAGTGACCGGGATGGAGAGTTGATCGGAACCCAGTTGCTCAAACAGCGCGTCACGAAAGGTTTGATCCGCGAGCGGAGCGGAACCCAAGGTGATCAAGGGTTCCCGTGAATTTTTCTGGTGTTCTTGCTGGTAGGCCCGCGCGACCCAGAGAGCCAGCAGGCGCAAAATCCCGCGCGTGCGTTGAAAGCGCGGCAGGCTTTGCCACTTGCGCTGGAACACGGAAATCAGCGACGGGTGAAACGGGTAGCAGGCGAGGAACAGTTCTTCCGGTGATTCCCCGCCCAGATTGGCGAGTTCGGTTTGGTGATCGTGCGCCCAGGCCCCGTATTCCGCAGCCGTTTGTTTGCCGTCTTGAGGCAAGCCATACCAATCAAACAGGCGGCGGCGGATGATCTCGGTGACTTCGGTTTCCGAAGACATGCTAATGGCTTTGCCCACCCGATCCAGCAGCTTCTTATAGGAATCGTAGTCGCGTTGATCTTCAGGATTCATTTCCAACTCGGAGGCCGGAATGGAAACGCAAAGCACGAGGTTATCGCGGGCGCGGGCTTCTTCCGAGAGGTTGTGGAGGAAATCGTAGAGTTGGGAGGCCAGGCCGGTGCGGCGAGCGCGCGAGACGTAGTTTAGCAATTCATCCATGAGAATGACCGCAGGGCCATCCGGCAACATGCGGCGCAAGGTGTCTCCCGCTGGAGCAATGCCCTGTTCATCATGTTGGGCGACCGCTGCAAAGGTGTGTTCACGGCCTAGTTGCCAGGCGATTTCCCCCCAAGGCGTTTTTCGGCGCGGTTCTCCTTCCCCACCCCGCCCATCAACAACGTCAAACTCTGTGCCCACAAAGACCGCGACTGCGGCTTGCGGGATTTCCTTCACTTGGGCGCGGGTGAGGATGCTCTCCACGCCTTTCCAGTTCCGGGCCCCGTGACCGCTTTTGGCAAGGTGATAGAGCGCGGTCAGCGAGTGCGTTTTCCCCCCGCCAAACTGCGTCGCCATGTTGAATACCGCCGAGGTTTCCACCTTGATTCCTGACAGGCGGCGAACCACTTGCGAGGACAGATCGAGCAAGCTTTGAGTCAGGTAGGTTCGCTCAAAGAATCGTGCGGGATCAAGGTAGTCCGGGTGAGCGCGTTGTTCGCGGATATGATCGAGGTGAACGGCGAATTCAGACGCATCCAGCGGGCGGTTATCGCGTAAATCTTCACGCGGGACGACGACTTGATACCAAGGCTTCAGTGTGCTCATTCTTGTTCTCTCCTTAAAAACCGAGTCCTTTTTTACGCGCGAGTACGCCATCCACCCACCGTTTTTCATCGCTTCCCCCCGGATAGAGCGCCGTGAGCGATTGGGCGAGTTTCCAGAAGCGGGCATCGTTGCCAATCCCTTCTTCCACTAGGAAGCGTTTCATCGCTTCCCCGCGCCCCGCCGCAAATAACACCATTGCTTGATGGAGGCGATCCAGAACCGTGGTTCCGGGCTTTGGGCCTTTCACATCGCCCCATTCCGCTTGCGCGGCGGATTCAGCGGCTTGAAGTTCGGCGAAAAGCGATTGCTGGACGGGTTGTTTCTTCTTGCGGGGAGTTTTACCCGTGACCGTAGTTTCCGCGTCCTTGCCGAAGAGATACTTAACCCGTTCCGCCACCGAGAGCAGCTTGGCGGTATCGCCTTTGACTTCCACCACCGAAGGTGATTTTTCCAGATGCACCCCAAGACCTTGGGCAATCTTGCGAGCGGCATCAAATTCCAGGGTAAAGCCGCTGACCTTAGCCGCCTTGCCGGAATCTTCATCGGAATCTTCTTCAGATTCTTCCGAATCATCGGCACTCGCATTGCTGCTACTTGCGCCCAACGTCCAAAGCCACATGGCGGTTAGCCGAGCATCCGGTTCCAGGCCAGCGGTATCCGGGTCTTTGAAGATCATGGAGAGGGCTTCTTTGGAGACGGCAGCCCAGACGTGTTCCAGATATTCACCAAGGGTAACGGATTCCCCGCTGGATTTTTCTACGCGGCTGTAGCGGCTGAAAATTTCTAGGGCAGGGCCAAGGCAGGCAAAGATCGCGTCAGCGCCAACCACGCCTTCTTCAGCGAGGCGCGGCATCCAAGAATGAATACGCTGGGGGAGTTCAGCTAGCACGTCGCGCCAGTCGCCAACAGTATATTGGAGGGAGCCGTCAGGATTTTCGCGGGGGCGACAAACAATATGAACAGAGGACGCAAGAGCAGCAGAATTTTGGGCTCGAAGCCTATATGCCATTTCTGTATCTATTGGCCAAGAGCCGGTCATAGTCCAACCAGCATCGACCATTGCTTGAAGTTGAGCAGCAATTCCCGCTCTCCTTATTTAGACCCACTTTTTAATAGGTCGATTAATGATTT
>NZ_CBTK010000265.1 GCF_000531125.1 Candidatus Contendobacter odensis Run_B_J11
TGGCGAGTGATGGGTGTGCCGCGCAGCCGCTTGAGAATGCCGACCTGAATTTCGTGCGGGTCGAGCGCTACCAGCCGGTTGAAGCCGGCGGCGAAACTGGCAACATCCTCACCGGGCAAGCCAGCGATCAAATCGGCGTGTAAGTGGGCTGGCGTGTGCTGGCGCAACCAGCGCAGATTCTCCTCGGTCTTGCCGTTGTTCTGCTGACGGCTGATCAGCGCCTGCACCACCGGATTGAAGGTCTGGACGCCAATCTCGAATTGCAGCGCGCCGGGTGGAAACTGAACGATTCGCGTTTTAAGCGCTTCCGGCAGATGGTCGGGGATCAGTTCAAAATGCAGAAAGAGCCGTTCGTCCAGCCGTTCCAGAAAAAAGTCCAGAATCCGCGCACCCGTTTTACTATTGAGATTGAAGGTGCGATCCACGAACTTGAAATGGCGCACGCCTCGTTGGTAGAGCGCCTGAAGTTCGGCGAGAAACGGCTCCAGCGGGAACGGCCAGGCGGTTTGATCCAGCGCCGACAGACAGAATTCGCACCGGAACGGACAGCCGCGTGAAGCTTCGACGTAGATCAACCGGTGGGCAATATCTTCGTCGGTGTAGAACTGATACGGCAGGGTCAATTGATCCAGCAGCGGCGATTCGGCGGCGATGATCTTTTCCGCAGGCGGTTCGCCGGCCAGCACCCGCTGGCACAGTGACGCAAAAGCCCAATCGGCCTGACCAGTGATCAGGTAGTCGGCCAGCGCCACAATCGGTTGTTGTTCCCATTCATGGCTCACTTCCGGGCCACCCAGCACGATGGTCAAATCCGGCTGCACCTGCTTGAGCAGGGCCACGACCTGAGTGGTTTCCACCACGTTCCAGATATAAACGCCAAAACCGATGATGGCGGGTTGTTCCGCCAGCAGGCTCTCGGCAATGTCCAGCGGGCGCTGATTGATGATGAATTCGCGGATGGCGGTATCGGCCTGTAATTCGCCCATGTTGGCCAGCAGGTAGCGCAGCCCCAGCGCGGAGTGGAAATAGCGGGCGTTCAGCGTCGAGAGCAGGATGGTAGGCATGGCGGGTGTGTGCCAGCGCAGCGGAATCGCTCAACCGATAGGCGCGACCGCCCGCTTCATTGTAAGCGTCAGTTTCCGGCGGCAGCCGGCCCGGTTTCGACGGGAAGAGTTGCTTGTTTGCCATGCGGGTGACTCCTTGTCCAGGATTTGACGATGCCGGTTAGCCTGGCAAGGACCGCCAATCTCGTTAGGCGTTTCAGGACGGTGCAGAAAACTCAACCGACCGCATGGCACGGGCCAGTTTGTCGAGGATGCCATTAACGTAGCGGTGACCTTGTTCAGCACCAAACATCTTGGCCAGTTCCACCGCCTCGTTAATGATGATCCGATAGGCCAGTTCCGGGTGTTGCATCAACTCATAGCCGCCGATCCGCAGAATGGCGCGTTCTACCGGATCGACTTGCACCAGCGGACGATCCAGGAACGGTTCCAGCGCGGCATCAATCTCGGCCACCCGCGCCGGAACCTGATACACCAGTTCCCGGAAATAGTCGGGATCGGCCTTGTTCAAATCCTCATCGGCCAGAAATTGCGCCGCGATCTGGCTGGGTTGTTGGCCGGAAACTTGCCACTCATACAGCGCCTGTGCCGCGCAGCGCCGCGCCCAACTACGGGGTCCGGGTTTCTTGGAGCGGATCGGATCGGCCACGGCTCAGGCTTCCAACCGACGCAACAGGCTCACCATTTCCAGCACCGACATCGCCGCTTCGGCGCCTTTGTTGCCCGCTTTGGTGCCGGCACGCTCCACCGCTTGGTCAATGGTATCCACTGTTAATACGCCGAAACCCACCGGAATGTCATATTCCAGTGAAACGCAGGCCAGCCCCTTGACGCACTCGCCGGCAACGTACTCGAAATGCGGGGTGCCGCCACGAATCACGGCGCCGAGGGCGACGATGCCATCGTAGCGTTCGCTGGCGGCCAGCCGTTGCGCGGCCAGCGGCAGTTCAAAGGAACCGGGCGTCCAAATCAGATCAATGCTGGTTTCAGGAACGCCGTGCCGGCGCAAAGCGTCCACCGCGCCATTGATCAGGCTCTGGACGATGAAGCTGTTAAACCGCGCTGCGACCAAAGCGAAACGGGTATCCGGGAGCGGGGTGAAGTCACCTTCGATGGTGATGATGTTTTGCATGGGGGATTCCGTGACGGTGGTTAGTGAAGGAGCGGGATTCAGGAGACATATTCCACGACTTCCAGATTGAAGCCGGATAAACCGGTGATGCGTTTAGGAGCGCTGAGTACCCGCATTCGCCGCACTCCGATGTCAAGCAGGATTTGGGCACCGATGCCGTAGGTTCGCAGTTCGGCGTTTTGGTCAGCGCGTGGAGCTTCGGTAGCGCCGAACTGATAGCCGCGCATTCGCCGGATCAGCGCCGCTGGATCTTCAGGATGACTGAGACAGACCAGAACTCCGGCGGGTTCGTTGGCGACCCGCTGCAAGGTGTCGCGCAGCGGCCAGCCACTGTCGGGTAGGCGCAGGGTGAGCAGGTCGCTGAGCAGATGTTGGACGTGAACCCGCACCAGTACCGGTTGATCGGGATGAATCTCACCCCTGACCAGCGCGAAATGCACCTGTCGGCTGACCACGTCCTGATAGGTCAGCACCCGGAACGGGCCAAATTCGGTGTTCATCATTGCATCCGCGACCCGTTCGACGGTTTTTTCATTCTGCATCCGATAGCGGATCAGTGCCGCAATCGTGCCGATTTTCAGGCCGTGTTGTTCAGCGAACTGCTCCAGATCGGCTCGCCGCGCCATGCTGCCGTCGTCGTTGAGGACTTCAACAATCATCGCCGCCGGTTCCAGACCGGCCAGCCGGGTCAGATCGCAACCGGCTTCGGTGTGGCCGGCGCGGGTTAGCACTCCGCCGGGTTGGGCCATCAATGGGAAGATGTGACCGGGTTGCACCAAATCTTCGGGTCTGGCGTCGGGCCGCACCGCAGTGCGGATGGTGTGGGCGCGGTCGTAAGCGGAAATGCCGGTGGTAACGCCCTGTGCAGCCTCAATGGAGACGGTGAAGTTGGTGGAAAATGGCGTAGCGTTGTCCTGCACCATCAGTGGCAGGTGTAGTTGCTGGCAGCGTTCGCGGGTCAGCGTCAGACAGATCAGGCCACGTCCGTAGCGGGCCATGAAATTGACATCCTCCGGGCGCACCAGCGAAGCGGCCATCAGCAGATCGCCTTCGTTTTCCCGATCTTCATCGTCCATGATGATCACCATTCTGCCCTGCCGTAGATCGGCGAGGATATCGTCAATGCTGTTGAGTGCCATCGTTTAGTTCCAGAACCCGTGTTCGCGCAGTAGCGCCTCAGTTAATCCGCCCCCGTCCGGTTGCGCGGCGCGCTCGCCCAGCAGCAGCCGTTCCAGATAGCGGGCGATCAAGTCTACTTCCAGATTGACCCGCCGACCGATTTTAAAATCCGCAAGACTGGTTTCCGCCAGCGTTTGCGGGATGATATTAAGTTCAAAGGCCGCACCGTCTACCCGGTTGACGGTAAGACTGACCCCGTCGACGCCGATCGAGCCTTTTTCGGCGATGTAGCGGGCCAAGGCATCCGGGGCTTGGATCCGCAAGCGCCAAGAGCGGCCATCCGGTTGCCAGACGGTGACGACGCCGACGCCATCGACATGGCCGCTGACCAGGTGGCCGCCAAGCCGGGTGGTCGGGGTCAGGGCTTTTTCCAAATTAACTTTCATGCCCGGTGCGGCTTCGCCGAGGAGGGTGCGTTCCAGGGTTTCCCGCGAAGCGTCGGCCCAGAAGCCGTCGCCGGGCAGTTCGACGGCGGTCAGGCAGACGCCGCTGACAGCGATGCTATCACCGAGTTGCACGTCGCTTAAATCCAGCTTGCCGGTGGCGATGCGCAAGCGAACATCGCCGCCGCGTGGTTGAAGAGCAGCGATAGTGCCAACAGCGGTGATAATTCCAGTAAACATGGCGGGGTTCTCGAAAGAGCAAGGCGGAAAATTCGAAGGATTAAGCATAGCTTTGGGGTAGCGAATTAATAAATGGTTCGCAACTAATCGGGTATCAAAAAGTGGAATTCACCGATCATGATGAATGCCGTTTTTTATTGAGAGGCACAGGACAGGATAAAGGGTTTATACCGTTTTTTATAGATTAAAAAACTATCAACAATTGAATTTTGCGGAAAAATTATATTCAATTTTTTGATTAAATTTTATCCTTTAACTCAATAAATAAACTTAACTTAATCAAAAAGAGGAAATGGTAAAACTCTGAATCGGGGTTTAACCGAACAGGATCAGCAGCCATACCACGGTAGCATTCAGCAACGCCATGAACACCGCCGCCGAGCCGATGTCCTTGGCCCGGCCTGACAGTTCATGCTGTTCTGGGCCGATGCGGTCAATGGCCGCCTCGATGCCCGTATTGAGTAGTTCGACGATCACAATCAGCAGCAGGCTACCGATCAACAGTGACCGCTCCACCGCGTTGTGACCCAGCCACAGCGCCAGCGGTGTCAGCACCGCACACAGCAGACTTTCCTGCCGGAATGCTTCCTCGTTACGCCATGCCGCTTTCAGTCCCGCCCAGGAATAGCCAGTGGCATTGACCAGCCGCCGCCAGCCCGTATGTTGTTGATAGGCCATCGCTATCAGGACCCGGCCGGACGCCAGGCCAAGTCCATATCGCGGGCGGCGCGTACCTCGTCCAGCCGCCGTACCGGGCGGTGATACGGCGCTCCTTTAATCCATTCAGGATCACTTTCCGCCTCCTGCTGGATTTGCTGCATGGCCGCAATGAAACTGTCCAGTTCTTCCTTACATTCGGTTTCGGTCGGTTCGATCAACAGGCATTCCGGCACCAGCATCGGGAAATAGGTGGTCGGAGCATGGAAACCGAGATCGAGCAGCCGCTTGGCGAAATCCATCGCCGTTACCCCCAGAGTTTTGGCCTGACGCTTGAGAGTGATGATGAACTCGTGGCTGGCTCGCCGCTGTGGAAAGGCAGGATCGAAGCCAGCCTTGGCCAGTTCCGCCAGCAGATAATTGGCGTTCAGAGTCGCGTATTCGGCGACTCGACCCATGCCAGCGCGGCCCAGCATCCGGGCGTAGATGTAAGCGCGCAGGATGACGCCGGCATTACCCATGAATGCCGACAGACGACCAATGCTCTGGGGTCGGTCGGCTTCGCTCAGCCAGCGGTAACGCTCGCCATCCTTGCCGACGATGGGAATCGGCAAGAACGGTTCCAGTCGGGTGTTGACTGCCACCGGCCCGGCACCGGGGCCGCCGCCGCCGTGCGGAGTGGCAAAGGTCTTGTGCAGATTCATGTGCATCACGTCGAACCCCATATCGCCGGGTCGCGCCTTGCCGAGAATGGCGTTGAGGTTGGCTCCATCGTAATAGAGCAGCCCACCAGACTCATGGACGATGGCCGCGATTTCGGTGATGTGGCGCTCAAACACACCCAGCGTTGAAGGATTGGTCAACATCAGCCCAGCAGTGTGCGGTCCGACTGCCTGGCGCAAAGCGGCGAGATCTACATCACCGTTAGCATCAGTGGGAATTTCCCGGACCGTGAAGCCGCACATGATGGCGGTGGCGGGATTAGTACCGTGGGCGGCGTCGGGAACCAGCACTTCGCGACGGGCATGATCGCCGTGAGCGACGTGATAGGCACGAATCATCGCCATTCCGGCAAATTCACCCTGAGCACCGGCCATCGGCGTCAGCGACACCGCCTGCATCCCGGTCACTTCCCGCAGCATCTCCTGCAAATCGTACAGGCAGGCCAGAAAACCTTGACTGATCGCTTCCGGTGCCAGCGGGTGGCGGGCGAGAAAACCGGGCAATGAAGCCAGCCGGTGACAGATGCGCGGGTTGTACTTCATGGTGCAGGAACCCAGCGGGTAAAAATGGGTGTCGATGGAAAAATTCTTCTGCGACAGCCGGGTGTAATGGCGCACCGCCTGAAGTTCCGAGACTTCCGGCAGCGGCGCGGCGCGGCGGCGGCGCAGGTGATCGGGTAGGTCGGACAGGGCGGTTTCGGGCGCAGTCACCGGGATCACCGCCCGGCGACCGGGCCGGGATTGGTCGAAAATCAGCATCGAGAGTACCCAATCAGGTTTGGAAAAGTGGACAACGGCAATGCCGCCGGTAGCGCTTCTTCATTCGGTTTCCAGGCGATTTCCGGCGGAAAGGGTGGGCTTGCCGCCTAGTTTATCGCCATTGTTCAGGAATCGTCTCTTTCAGTGTCAGCGCACCAGCAACCAGACCACTCCACCCGCAACGGCCAGCACCACCAGACCAAGCCACGGACTGACCATGCGCGGTGCGGCGTCGATCTGCTCTGACGACAGGTGTTTACGCCCGCTGAGCATCGGATGGATCAAATTTTCGCGCTTGACCAGCAGGTAGAACAGCACCGCTGAAATGTGAACCGCGATCACGGCCAACAGCAGATTGAAATTGAGCTTGTGGATCGTGGTCAGCCAGTCGCTGGTACTCTTGGACACCCAGGAATAGAGCGGCCCTTCGATCAGGATGTCATCGTTGGCGAACAAGCCAGTGCCGGCCTGAACCAGCAACAGAACCAGCATCGCCACGATGGACCAGCCGCCCATCGGATTGTGGCCGAGATAGAGTGGCGTCTCGCCACGTAGCAGGGCCTTGACGTAATCCAGCGCCGCGCCCGGTCCACGGACGAAAGCGCTGAAACGGGCGGTTTCGCTGCCTACTACGCCCCAGATCAGCCGGAACAGCACTAGTATCAGCACGGTGTAGCCTCCCCAGACGTGATAATCCATGGTGCTGCTGTTCTCAGCGGTGAGCCACTGCATGATCATCAGTGTCACCAACGTCCAATGAAAGATCCGAGTGGGCAGATCCCAGACCTTAACCGGTTGCAGATTTTCGTTTTTCTTGGCCATTAACGGTTACCTCGCTGCGATGTGTGGTTACTCACTGGGTGTATTGTTCAGCTTTATTGACAGTTGGCAATCATTTCCCGGCTTGACCGCGACGTGCAGCTTTCGTTACTCTAATTTTCATCATGAATACACTATCCCGTGAACGGTTCGAACTACGACTGAGTCACCCGGCCTCCTGACTGGAGCGCCGGGGCTGGTTGTCGCATTGCTGCCGAACCGTTCATTGAGGATTGCAGATGTGTTAAATCCCTACCGATCCAGTCTCCGCGCTTCCCGCATTGCTGTCAGCGGTTACCCTCCTGCTTTCACCCGTACCCTCTCGCTCGCTCTGCTACGACTACGTCGCGGTCGTCGGGCCTAGTGGCGGCCTGGCGGCCGTATCCGCGCCGCATTCGTGTCTGAACATCCTGAATAACCGGTTTTACCCATTTTCGTTGCGAGAGGAATTTGCCATGCGTGTGGATGCGACCCGTAAATACCGCCCCTTTCCGCCGGTGCGCTTGCCTGACCGCCAGTGGCCGTCGCGGACTCTGACGCAAGCGCCGCGCTGGTGCAGTTCAGACCTGCGCGATGGTAATCAGGCGCTGATTGAGCCGATGGACGGCGAGCGCAAGCGCCGTTTCTTTGAATTGTTGGTGCGGATGGGCTTCAAGGAGATTGAGGTGGCGTTTCCTTCCGCTTCGCAGACTGATTTTGATTTCGTGCGCGGCCTGATCGAAGGCGGTCGGGTACCGGATGATGTCGCGATCCAGGCGCTCACCCAGTCCCGTGAAGATTTGATCCGCCGCACCTTCGCCAGTCTGCGCGGCGCCAAGCGGGCGATCCCGCATCTCTACAATGCCACTGCGCCGATCTTTCGCGAAGTGGTGTTTGGCCTTGACCGCGCCGGCTTGATCGAACTGGCTCGCAACGGTGCACGCTGGTTCGCCGAATGCGCCGCCGAACAACCGGATACCGAATGGACCTTTGAGTATTCGCCGGAAACCTTCTGCTTCACTGAGCTGGATTTCGCGCTGGAGGTGTGCGAGGCGGTGCTGGATATCTGGCAGCCAACGCCGGAGCGCAAGGCGATCCTCAATCTGCCGGCGACGGTGGAAGTCGCGACGCCCAATGTCTACGCCGATCAAATCGAGTGGTTTTGCCGCCATCTGTCGCGGCGCGATGCGGTCATCATCAGCGTCCATCCGCATAACGACCGGGGTACCGCCGTCGCCGCAGCTGAACTGGCGCTGATGGCGGGCGCCGACCGGGTCGAGGGCTGTCTGTTCGGCAGTGGCGAGCGCACCGGCAATGTCGATCTGG
>NZ_CBTK010000266.1 GCF_000531125.1 Candidatus Contendobacter odensis Run_B_J11
AGCAGTTCCCGGTCTCTTGAAAAGCTCAATTTAATCAATGTATTATAGAAGGTGTTTGTTAACCTTGATTTTGAGTTTTTTGGGGGTTTTGAAGTTAAAACTTATCGGGTACGGTTAATCATGAAGAAATTACCTTCTCGCCCTTTACCAAACTCTTTAAATAAATATGTGTCGGCGCCGACGCTACTGAATCAGGCTCGAAAAGCTTTTGAAAAGATTCCTGACGCCCGCCGTTATGGTCAGCAATTTTCATTACCGGATGTTCTGATGTCTGGTTTAGCGGTCTTTGGCTTAAAATTTCCTTCGTTGTTAAAATTTGACGAGCAACGAAATGAGGAGCGAATTCGGGCTAATCTAAAATCATTATATGGTGTTAAACAGGCTCCCTGTGACACGCAACTTCGGTCGGTATGTGATCAGGTCAATCCGGCGGAAATTCGGGCGCCATTTATTCACATTAACCAGCGATTGTACGACCATCATTTTTTAGAAGGTTTTCGTTATCTCGAGGGTTTTTTAGTCAGCATTGATGGGACGGGGCAATTTGCTTCATCATCGATCAGTTGCCCACAATGTTGTGCGCGTCATCATCGGAATGGCGAAACAGGTTATTATCATCAATTATTAGCCGCAGTGATCGTGCATCCTGATCAGAAACAGGTCTTACCGTTATTTCCTGAAGCCATTACTCATCAAGATGGAGAGACCAAAAATGACTGTGAACTGAATGCCAGTAAACGCTTGGTTAAACAGCTTCGAGAAGCCTTTCCGAACTGGCCAATCTGCGTGGTTGAAGATAGCCTGTTTGCGAATGGCCCTCACATCAAGCTATTGAAAGAACTGAAGGTTGGTTATATCATTTCGGTAAAGCCCGATGGACAAGAATCAATGTTTGATGAGGTTAAAAATCGGGTTTTTAAGAATGAGTGTGAAGAATTTGAGGTATTGGGAGAGGATCAAGTTCTCCGTGGCTACCGATGGATTAATGATATTCCTTTGAACAAGTCACACCCTGACTTACTCGTCAACTTTTTGGATTACTGGGAGATTCGTGAAGGCAAAGAATTCAATTTTTCCTGGGTTACTGACATCAAATTAAATACGAATAATGTTCACCCTGTTATGAAAGGAGGCCGCAGTCGCTGGCATATTGAGAACCAAACGTTTAACACCCTGAAGAATCAAGATTATGAGTTTGAACACAACTTCGGACATGGCCAGCAGTATTTAGCGACCGTGTTTGCAATGTTGATGATGCTGGCATTTCTCATTGATCAAGTGCAAGAATATGGGTGTGCTTTTTTCCAAGCTGCTCGGCAGCGTTTTCATTCGCGCACCTCGCTGTGGATCAAAATCAAAGGACTTTTTACCGAATTCTTTATCGAAAGTTGGGAGGCATTGTGGCG
This sequence comes from Candidatus Contendobacter odensis Run_B_J11, assembly GCF_000531125.1. GTDB lineage: Bacteria > Pseudomonadota > Gammaproteobacteria > Competibacterales > Competibacteraceae > Contendibacter > Contendibacter odensensis. Next base: position 1,407 of record NZ_CBTK010000266.1, read on the forward strand.
TGCAATTATTTATGGACATGGCGGCGGCGCCTTACAGCCCAATACCTCTTAATCTGGCGAAAGTCTGTTGGTGTGTTCTCTTTCTTTAGTCTGAGATTTGGGGTGGATTTATTCTAGTTAATGGGGTGTTTTTTAACACTTAAGAGTGCTTTTTTTCTTTATTATTAGGTTGCTCTGAAATCATTAATCGACCTATTAAAAAGTGGGTCTAAATAAGGAGAGCGGGAATTG
>NZ_CBTK010000267.1 GCF_000531125.1 Candidatus Contendobacter odensis Run_B_J11
ACGGCATACGAGATATTGGCGTGACTGGAGTTCAGACGTGTGCTCTTCCGATCTGCGGCGTTGGCAGCCGGCTGCGATATGGTGCTGGCCTGTAACGACCGCCGCGCCGCTATGTCTATTCTCGACCATTTGCGTCGGCCCCCGGACCCGGTCAGTCAGGTGCGGTTGATCCGCTTGCACGGGCGCGGTTATCTGAATGTCCATCGTCTGCGTCATCAGCCGGTCTGGCAGCGGGCAACGCAACTGGTGCAGGATTACGACGCTTTTCCGCTGCTGGATATGGACATCTGAGCCGTTACGAAAACGCTTCCGCGATTTTATCAACGCGCTTTGCCACAGCTTTAATCAGAGGCTTGCCCCATGTCCACCATCACTGCTGAACAGGCGCTCGCTGTATTGCGCGAAGCCGAGTTGATTTGCACCCCGCAGCAGATTGAAACCGCGCTGGATCGAATGGCTGCTGCTATCACCAGTGAACTGGAAAGCTGCGATCCACTGGTACTGATCGTGATGAGCGGCGCTTTCATCCCCGCCGCGCAACTGTTGTCCCGGCTGAATTTCCCGCTGCGGGTCGGTTATCTTCATGCCACCCGCTATCGTGGCGCTACTCGCGGTGGCGACATGGACTGGATCGCCCCGCCGCGTCCAGCGGTGAGCGGTCAGGTCGTGCTGGTGGTGGATGACATTTTCGACGAGGGCGACACCTTGCAGGCCATTCTGAATGCAGTGCGTCAACAAGGCGCGGCGGCGGTTTACAGTGCGGCGCTGGTGAATAAACGACATAACCGCAAGGTTCCGGGCCTGACCGTGGATTTCATCGGTCTGGAGGTGCCGGATCGCTATGTGTTCGGTTGCGGCATGGATTACCAGGAATACTGGCGCAACCTGCCCACTATCTATGCGGCTCGCGATTGAGCCTCGTCCAGACGACTGATCGGTGTTGAATCAGTGGGGGTGTCAAACAAAGTGGTTTTTTCTGGTTTAATATCCTACTGTTAAACTAGGATTTAAGCATTTACAGGATTACATCTGCCGAGAAAAAACTATTATTAGGTGGGAAAATAAAGTGGAAGACTGCGGGCGGCTGGTCAGACGCTCCGGTCAGGCCCTGGGCGAGATCGTGAACGCGGTCAAAAAGGTGAGCGACATTGTGGCCGAAATGGCCGCCGCTACTCAGGAACAGGCCAGCGGCATCGAACAGGTCAACAAAGCGATCCTGCAAATGGATCAGGGTACTCAGCAAAACGCCGCGCTGGTGGAACAAACCGCTGCCGCCAGCCAGACGATGCGCGAACAAGCGGTTCAGCTTGAAGAGTTGATGTGATTTTTCAGAATCGCCAACTAATACGGAGAGGACTACCACCATGACTGCGCCTATGGCCGTGATCGGAGGCACTGGCCTTGCTTCGCTGGATACCCTCAAGATCGCTCATCGGGAAACCCGGGCCACGCCCTACGGCGAGCCGTCCAGCCCGCTGATCTGGGGGGAGTTGGCCGGCCAGACCGTGGTGTTCCTGGCCCGCCACGGCCAGCATCACACGATTCCACCGCACAAAATCAACTACCGCGCCAATCTCTGGGTGTTGCACCATGTTGGGGTGCGGCAGGTGATTGCGGTAGCAGCGGTCGGCGGGATTCGCGCCGACATGGGGCCGGGAACGCTGGCTTTCCCGGATCAGATCGTGGATTACACCTGGGGACGACACAGCACTTTCTTTGATAAAGACCTGAGCCACGTCACCCATATTGATTTCACTGAACCTTATTCCGCCGCATTGCGCGAACGGTTGATTCAGGCCGCTCGCGATTTGCAACTCGACGCCCGCGAAACCTGCACTTACGCGGCGATGCAAGGGCCACGACTGGAAACAGCGGCGGAAATCCGGCGGCTGGAACGGGACGGCTGCGACATCGTAGGGATGACCGGAATGCCAGAAGCGGCGCTGGCGCGGGAACTGGGTTTGCGCTATGCCGCCTGTGCGGTGGTGGCGAACTGGGCAGCGGGTAAGGTTCCGGGCGAGATCACGATGGCCGAGATCGAACGGAATCTGGTTGCGGGAATGGATAAGGTTAAAACACTATTGATGCGGGTGATTCCGGTGCTGGAATCAGCGTGAGATTAGGCGCGCACCCGCTGCCCGCTGCGCAAATCGCGAATTTCGGTCGGCTTGGCCGCGCCGCCGGTCGGGCCGGGCAATAAATAATCAATTTGCCGTCCCAACTGCCGCCGAACCGCCAGCGCCGTTCGAGCCGGTGGCCGACGACTAAAATTGGCGCTGGTAGAAACCAGCGGATGACCGCAGGCCCGACACAGCGCCGCCGCCAGCAGATGCGCTGTCACCCGCACCGCCAAGGTGTCATGCCGACCCCGCAGCCAGCGCGGCGTGTCAGTTCGAGCCGGAATCAGCCAGGTGTGAGGCCCCGGCCAGGTCGCGGCAAGTTGGGCGAAATCGGCAGAAGAAAGCGGTTGTAGAAAAGGCGCAAGTTGGGCGAAGTCAGCGGCGATCAGAATCAGTCCCTTGTGCATGGGCCGACGTTTGAGGGTCAGCAGCTTTTGCACTGCCTGTTCATTGCGCGGATCACAGCCCAAGCCATAAACCGCTTCGGTGGGACAGGCAATCAGGCCGCCTGCTCGAATGACGCGAACGGCGGCCTTGATGGGTAACGGGTTCACCAACTGCGCTGCGCAGTCAGGCTTTGGCAGCACGACGGCGAGCCGGCAGTTTTTTCTTTTCAGGCGCTTCGCGAACCAGCGTTTCACATTCCGCCAAAGTCAGGCTGGCGGGTTCGCGACCCTTGGGCACCCGGACATTTTTCTTGCCGTCGGTGATGTACGGCCCGAACCGCCCATTCAGAATCTGAATTGCCGAACCGGGAAATGCACACAACAGTTTGTTAGCCGCATCCTGCTGGTGCGCCGCGATCAGTTCCAGCGCCCGTTCACGGCTGACGGTGTAAGGATCTTCGTTCTTCAACGAAACATAACTCTTGCCGTAACGCACATACGGCCCGAACCGACCGATGTTGGCTTGCATCGGTTCACCCGCTGCGGTCGCTCCCAAATCGCGTGGCAATTGAAACAGCGCCAGCGCTTCATCCAGCCCAACAGTATCCAGTCGCTGATCCGGACGCAGGCTGGCGAAACGCGGTTTGTCAGCATCTTCCTTGACGCCGATCTGCGCGAACGGCCCAAACCGACCCATCCGCACTGATACCGGCTTGCCGGTTTTGGGATCGAGTCCCAACTCGCGGCTTTGCACCACATCCTGACGCGAGACGTTCTCGGTTTTCTCGTCAACCCGCTGTTTAAACGGATCCCAGAAACCCCGCATCAGTGGCAACCAGTCACCTTCACCGCGTGACACGGCGTCCAGATCGTCTTCCAGCCGGGCGGTAAAGTCGTAATCCACATACTGGGTAAAATGCTGGGTCAGGAAGCGGTTGACGATGCGACCAATATCGGTGGGCTTGAAGCGGCGACTGTCCAGCACCGCATATTCGCGAGCCAGCAGGGTGGAAATGATCGCGGCGTAGGTCGAAGGCCGACCGATGCCATATTCCTCCAGCGTCTTGACCAGGCTGGCTTCAGAATAGCGCGGCGGCGGCTCGGTGAAATGCTGTTCCGTTCGCAGCGCCAGCAGATCGATCCAGTCGCCCTGCCGTAACGGCGGCAGCACCCGACTGTCTTCCTCATCATCCTGATCGTCCACGCCCTCCCGATAAACCGCCATGAAGCCAGGATCGGCCACTGTCGAACCGGTGGCATGAAAGCGATTACTGTCGCCACAAGCCAAATCCACCGCAACCGTATTCAGGGTGGCGTGAATCATCTGGCACGCCACCGTGCGTTTCCAGATCAACTCATAGAGCGCGTACTGATCCGCATTTAGAACAGCACGAATCGCGTCGGGAAGCACGGTAATCGTAGTCGGGCGGATCGCTTCGTGCGCTTCCTGGGCATTTTTAGCTTTGGTTTTGAACAAGCGCGGGCTGGCTGGCACATTGTTGGCGCCATAACGCTGGGCGATCAGGGATCGAATCTCGGTGATCGCCTCTTGAGCCAGATTGACCGAATCGGTGCGCATGTAGGTGATTAAACCGACCGCGCCCTGGCCAATGTCAATGCCTTCGTACAACTGCTGGGCGACCCGCATGGTGCGCTGGGTCGAGAAGCCCAGCTTGCGCGAAGCCTCTTGTTGCAAGGTCGAAGTGGTGAACGGTGCAGCGGGATTGCGCTTGCGCTGTTTGCGCTCAACCTTGGTGACCTGCAAGCAACCGATTACATCGGAGGCCGTCGCTAAACCCGATTCAGCCTGTTGGGCGCGGGCAGCGATCAGCAGCGCCTGTTCCATGATCTGGGCCTGTTCGCCATGGGTGACACTGAACTGATTCAGCTTTTCACCGCCGTATTCGGTCAGCCGCGCCATGAACGGTTGGCCGGTTTTGGCGGTATCGGCTTCCAGCGTCCAATACTCCCGCGGCTCAAAGCGCTCAATTTCTTCTTCACGCTCGACGATCATCCGCAGGGCCGGTGACTGTACCCGACCCGCCGACAGTCCTGGCCGGATCTTCTTCCATAGCAGCGGCGACAGATTGAAGCCAACCAGATAATCCAGTGCCCGCCGCGCCTGCTGGGCGTTGACCAGATCCAGCGACAACGACCGGGGATGGGCAATCGCGTCCTGAATCGCCCGTTGGGTGACTTCGTGGAACACCACCCGCTGCACCGGCTTGTCCTTTAGCAAGTCGCGCTGGCGCAGGATTTCGTACAGATGCCAGGAAATAGCCTCGCCTTCACGATCCGGATCAGTCGCCAAAAATAAGGCTTCGGCTTTGACAATGGCCTTGGCGATGGCTTCGACATGACGTTCGTTTTTATCAATGACCTGATACTTCATCGCGAAGTCATGATCCGGATCAACTGCGCCTTCCTTGGGCACCAGATCGCGCACATGACCGTAGGAGGCCAGAACCTCGAAGTCCTTGCCCAGATATTTCTTGATCGTCTTTGCCTTGGCGGGCGATTCAACGATGACCAGATTTTTGCTCATGACCATAACGCAGGTGGCGGAAATTTGGGCGAGGAACGCGGTGTGCGTACCTGATGAGGTTCAATGCAGATAGCCAGGGACATTGTCGAACACCAAATCTTCCAGCCAGGCGTAGGCTTCTTCCCGACCGGGCTGGTTAAACAGCACCATCAGGATGATCCATTTCAACTGATGCAAACCGATATCGTCAGCCTCCAACGCCATGACCCGGTCAACAACCAGTTCACGAGTCTCCGAATCGAGGATGCTGCCCTGTTCCAGAAACAACAGAAAACCCCGGCATTCCACATCCAGCTTGTCGAGTTCCGGGCCGATGTAGATACGGCAGGAACCGGGATTAACCACCAGGGGTGTAGCCTGACGATCCACCAGACTGTCCAGCCATTCAAAGGCCTGTTGGATTTCCCGGGCCGGAAAACCGGCAGCCAGTAGTTCGCCCTGGATGGATTCACGGTCGGGGTCAGCGTCTACATCATCCTCCATGTAGCTCTGAAACAGGTACATCAGCACGTCCAGGACGTTTTCTTTCATTCAGGTACTCACCTTGGAAGTACGGAGCCCCGCTGTATGGTCCACAGCGGGATTCATGAAACGCACAAAGCCGGCCAGTCGTTTGCGGCGTGGCCGGCTTTCAGGTCCTCAAGCGGCAGTAAAGACCGCCAGGGACGGTCGCCACATAACCTTTCAGTTCCAGAATCAGCAGCATGGAGGAAACATCATTCGCCGTCAATCCACAGCGATCCACCAACAGATCAACCCCTACCGACTCATCCCCTATCGCTGCCAGCAATTGTTGGTACTCATCATCCAGTTCAACGACGGGTGGCAGGGCGGTAACGGGGCGGGCGGCTTCGCTGGCAACGGTGGCGAGCGCACCCAATTCCTCCAGAATATCGTCCGCTGTTTCCACCAGCTTTGCTCCCTGACGAATCAGCGAGTGACAGCCCTTGGCCAGTGGATTGTGGATCGAGCCTGGAATCGCGAACACCTCCCGGCCTTGCTCATTAGCCTGGCGGGCGGTAATCAGCGATCCGCTCCGAATGGCCGCCTCGACCACCAGGACGCCTAACGCCAATCCGCTGATCAACCGGTTGCGCCGGGGGAAATTCTCGGCCACCGCCGGGGTGCCGATAGAGAGTTCCGAGATCAGGGCGCCGTGGTCAGCGACTGCATGAGCCAGATCGCGGTGCTTGGCGGGATAGACCCGATCCAGGCTGGTTCCCATCACTGCAATCGTTCGACCACCGCCCGCCAGCGCACCCTGATGGGCGGCGGCGTCAATCCCAAGCGCCAGCCCACTGGTGATAACCAGACCGGCCTCGGCCAGATGGGCGGCGAAACGGTGAGCAGTTTCGCGCCCGAGCGGTGTGGGATTGCGAGTGCCCACGATAGCCAATTGCGGCGTCCGCAAACACTCCGGGTCGCCGTGAACGAACAGGAGCGGTGGCGGGTACGGGATTTGCCTTAGGAGATACGGATAGTGAGGATCATCCAGCCGTAGCAAATAGTTATCAGGCTGTTCCAGCCAGGCCAGATCCTGTTCCACCCGCCGCCAGTCGGGATGACGCAGATAATCCAGCGCCGCCTCCGGCAAATCCAGTGGACTCCATTCGGCGCGGTCGGCGGCAAACACGGCGGCTGCCGAACCGAAATGGTCCAGCAGCCGCGCAAACCGTACTGGTCCGATGCCGGGCGCCCGTAATAGCGCCAGCAACCAGGCCGGATCGGCAGTTGGCGGTGAATCGTCGCGGTTCAGGGCGTAGTGACCTGATCTTGCAGGCGAATGGCCCGTTCGGCCTGCATCACCAGCGCGTAGCTGACCAGATCGTGGACCTTGTAAACCATCAACAGTCCCGAACGTTCGCCCGGCAACTTGACGCTGCCACCGGAGATGGGATTGTCGATCGTGCGGCTCCTGCCGTAAATGGCGAGGACATGGCCGGGTTCGAGACCTTCCTGGGCACCCAGGTTGATGATGACGCTGCTGTACTGGGTGATTTGGGTCACGTCGGGATTCAGTTGCGCGATGATAAAACCATCAGTGTCCGGCGGGACTGGGTGCGGCTCGAAACTGTAGAGTTCACGCTCCGCCTCGATCTCGAACAGCCGGTCACCGGCACGAACTGGAGCAATGGTGTTGACCAGGGTGAAGGTGGCCGGATCGCCGTCCTTATCCAGCAGCGCCTCGCCCATGTAAATCCCAGCGGTTCCCAGGTTACGGCCAGAACCGGGTTCGATTAGCGCCTCGCCAGGGCGGAACACCTGGTAGCGTGGCTGGTCAAAATTGCCACCAAGAACGTAAACCCGGTCACGGTCGGCGTAAATAATCTGGTTGTCGTCATCCGCCACGATATAGGGCGATTTTTTCCACTGACCTTCGTTCAGGACCAGAGCGCGGGTCAAGAACGACTCCACTGCATCGCGTGGCACCGGCGGGATCGGCTGATTGATCGTTTCGACCCGAACTTGCGGCGACAGCTTGATCAATGGGGTCTCCTCGCGCTCGGCTACTTCCAGTTGCGGTTTGCCGCTGGCGTCATAGCTGAACTTGAGGACATCGCCGGGATAAATCCGGTTGGGATTGCGAACTTGCGGATTCTGTCGCCAAATCTCCCGCCATTGCCAAGGATTTTTCAGGAACCGCTGCGCGATGGACCATAAAGTATCGCCCGGAACTACGGTGTAGGACTGGGGAGGGTTGGGCTGTAGCGCAACCGGTACCGGAACGACTGGCGCACCGGGGCTTGGGGTGGCCGATCCTGATAGCGGGGGCGGATCGCTGTCAGTGGGGTGAGATTCGGGTTGAGAGGGCGTTTGGGCGCACGCCCCGAGCAAAACCGCCGTCGCCAGCGACAGGGCGGCACCGATAGACCTTGAGGAATGCGTGATGCTCATAATCCTTGCTCATCCTCCGGAAGGAACGGGCGGGAGTGTAGAAAATCACCCCCATCGCGCAAAGTATAGCCCTCGTGCGCGGGTTTCTCGTATGATTTCCAATCTGAATGATCTCATCGGATGCATGGAATAAGAGATTGACGGAGCTGCCATGGCGCGATTAACCCTGTTGCATTACCCCGATCCCCGGCTGCGCAAGCCGGCGCTGCCGGTTGAAGTGGTGGATGAGCGGGTGCGATCTTTTGTCGATGACATGCTGGAGACCATGTATGCCGCCCCAGGGATCGGCCTGGCCGCCACCCAGGTCAATATCCAGAAGCGCATCATCGTCATGGATGTGTCCGAAGACAAGAACCAGCCGCTGATCTTTATCAATCCGACGCTGTTGGCACGAGAGGGCGAAAGCGAGATGGAAGAAGGCTGTTTATCCGTACCGGGTTTCTATGAGCGGGTCCAGCGCGCCGAACGGGTGTGGGCCAGTGCGCTGGACCGCCATGGCGATCCGTTTGAACTCGATGCCAGTGGTTTGCTGGCGGTGTGTATCCAACACGAAATTGATCATCTGGATGGCAAACTGTTCGTGGATTATCTGTCGGCGCTGAAGCGCGACCGCATTCGCAAAAAGCTGGAGAAACAGGCGCGCAGTGAGACGCACGCATCCTGAATATGATTGCATTCGATCCCGCAATTGCTCCCGTCCGCCCCCGCCAGACCTGACGCCACCCGATGACTGCTGCGCCACGCCTGCTGTTTGCGGGCACCCCTGAATTTGCCGTTCCCAGTGCGCAAGCCGTACTGGACTCTGGTTATCCGCTCACCGCCGTTTACACCCAGCCGGATCGCCCCGCCGGACGTGGTCGCCAGCCCCGCGCCAGCCCGGTGAAAGCGTGGGCGCTGGCGGCTGGAATTCCGGTATACCAGCCCGCTACCTTGCGCGATCCCGCTGTGCAAGCCGAACTGGCGGTGCTGGCGCCCGATCTGCTGATCGTCGCCGCGTATGGGCTGATTTTGCCGCCGGCGGTGTTAGCCATTCCGCAACTCGGCTGCGTCAATGTCCATGCCTCGCTGCTGCCCCGCTGGCGTGGCGCAGCGCCGATTCAGCGGGCGCTGCTGGCTGGCGACGCCGAGTCCGGCGTCTGCATCATGCGGATGGAAGCCGGACTGGATACCGGCCCGGTGTTTTCCCGGACCTGCTATCCGATCATTTCGGGAATGACCGGCGGCGAGCTGCACGACCGGCTGGCCGTCGTGGGGGCGGAGACGCTGCGCACGGTATTGCCGGATTTGCTGGCAGATCGCTTGACGCCGGAGCCGCAGGATGACGCAGATGCGACCTATGCCACCAAGCTGGATAAATCAGAAGCCGAACTGGACTGGAATCGGCCAGCGCTGGAACTGGAGCGCCAGGTTCTGGCGTTCAATCCCTGGCCCGTTGCCCAAACCCGGCTGGACGGCCAAACCCTGCGGATTTGGCGAGCGCGGGCCGAGGTGGAATCCACCGAGGCTCTGCCCGGCACGGTGTTGCGCGAAGCGAGCCATGGCATTGTGATTGCCACCGGTTCCGGTATTTTGCGGCTGACGGAGGTGCAACTGCCCGGTGGTCGCCCACAGCCGGTTGCGGCGTTCCTGAACGCTCACCGACTGACGGGGCGGCGGCTGGGCGCATGAATATCCGCGCCGTTGCCGCTCAGGTGCTGGCTCGGGTATTGGGCGAAGGCCGGTCGTTGACGGTAGCCTTTCCGCCCGCATCCGTATTAGAACGGATTGATCCGCGGGATCGCGGCTTGTTGCAAGAGTTATGCTACGGCGTCTGCCGTTGGCAACCACAATTGCAGGCGCTGCTGGATCTGCTGCTGGAACGACCGCTCGATCCGCGTCAACCGTCGGTGCGGGCGTTATTGTTGGCCGGACTGTATCAACTTCATCATCTCCGTATCCCCGAACATGCCGCTGTTGCCGAGACCGTGACCGCCGCCCGACAATTGCACAAACCCTGGGCGGCGAACCTCTGCAATGCGGTACTCCGGTCGTTCCTGCGTCGGCGCACCGAATTACTGGCGCAGATGGAAATTGATGCCGAAGCTCGAACGGCCCATCCGCGCTGGTTGTTGGAACAGTTGCAACAGGACTGGCCGGATGATTGGGCGGTGATGATTACCGCCAACAATACTCGTCCACCCTTTGCACTGCGGGTTAATCAGCGCCATCTCAGCCGGGAAGACTATCAATCCCGGTTGGCGACAGCGGGCAAATCTGCCCAGCCGGTAGCCCCCGTCGCGACAGCGCTGATTCTGACCGAACCGGTCGAACCGATGACGCTACCGGGCTTTGCCGAAGGTTGGGTGTCGGTGCAGGACGCTGCTGCGCAACTGGCAGCGCCGCTGCTCAAGCTACAGTCGGGGCTGCGGGTGCTGGATGCCTGCGCCGCACCCGGTGGTAAAACCGGCCATATCCTGGAATGGGTGCCGGCTTTGGATCTGACCGCGCTGGATCAGGATGCCGGGAGATTGGAGCGAGTGCGGGAAAATCTGAGCCGGTTGCGGCTGAACGCCCGCTTGATCGCCGGCAATGCCTGTCAACCAGCCGATTGGTGGGATGGCGTTCCCTATGACCGGATTCTGCTGGATGCGCCCTGCTCGGCCACCGGAGTCATCCGCCGCCACCCCGATATCAAGCTACTGCGCCGGGACACCGACATCGCGGTATTGGCCAGGGAGCAGCAGCTCATTTTATCCAGCCTGTGGCCGTTGTTGCGCCCCGGTGGCCGCTTGCTGTACGCCACCTGTTCGGTGCTACGGCAGGAAAACGAGCAGGTGGTAGCCGCCTTTCTCGCCAACCGGACCGATGCTGGGGAACTGCCGATCCGGGCGGACTGGGGCCGTTCATTACCGTATGGCCGCCAGATTCTCCCCGGCGAAGCCGGTATGGACGGTTTTTATTACGCGGTGCTGGTGAAACCGGCAACTGCCGGAGTCGCGTCATGTCCGGTAACGTAACCCTCATCCGTCCGTCCGCCCTCCGCCTGCTGGCGTTGCTGCTCGGCCTGCTCTGGGTGATCAGCGGTCTCGCTGCCAGCTTCGAGGTAAGCAGCGCTACCACCCAACTGGAAGGCGGGGTTTACCGGTTGAGCGCCCAGATCGAATACCGTTTGAGCAATGTGGCGCTGGACGCCTTGCAGAATGGGGTACCGCTGACGGTTGAAATCGAAATGGAGGTTCGGCGGCGGCGGCCTTGGCTGTGGGATGAGACTGTTTACGCGCTGGCGCAACGCTTCCAACTGGAGTATCACACCCTGAGCCGACAATACCTAGTGAGCAATCTGAACAGTGGCGAGCGGCGCGGTTTCCCCACTCGTACCGCCGCCCTGCGGTTTATGGGCCGGATTAGCGATTTTCCCCTGCTTGACCGCAGTCTGTTGCCTGAGGGCGAACGCTACGAAGGGGCGCTGCGCGCCCGGCTCGATCTCGAAACTCTGCCGGCACCACTACGCTTGTTCGCTTATCTCTCGGAAGACTGGCGGCTAAGCAGCGATTGGTACACATGGCCGCTCTGATCCGGCGCTGGGCGCACCGCCCAATCCACCTGCTCGCTCTGCTTCAGCGGTTGGCCTCTGGTCAGGGTTTAGTGCCGGCGCTGGCGTTGCTGGGGTTGTTACTGGTCATCCTGGTGCTGATGGGTCGTGCCACCACCAACTCGGCACAGTTCGGGCGGATGTATTTCTGGCTGTTGTTAAGCGGCGCGGTAGGTTTGGGCGCGCTGGCGGTACTGATTTTTTACAATCTGGTCAGCCTGATCAGCCTTTACCGGCGGAAGGTGCCCGGTGCCCGCCTGACCCTGCGGCTGGCTGGAATTTTTGCGCTACTGGCGATCATTCCAGTAGCGCTGGTATACGGCTTCTCTCTGCACTTTTTGCAACGGGGGATTGATAGCTGGTTCAACGTCGACGTGGATCGCGGTCTGGACAATGCGCTGGAACTCAGTCGCACCGCGCTGGATTTACAGATGCGCGAGGTGCTCAAACAGACCGGACGGATCGCCGATGCCGTCGCGGATAGTGATGGCGAACAGGCCGCCCGGCGACTGAATGAATGGATCGACCTCAGCGAGGCTTCCGAACTGACCTTGTTCGGACGCAGCGGACGCATCATCGCCACCGCCGCCGCTGACCCGATGCTGATCGTGCCGGATCCGCCACCGGATACGGTGGTGCTGCAAGCCCGTCAAGGTCGCGATTATGTTGGTCTGGAGCCGATCCGCGATGCCGGCTTCCATATCCGGGCGGTGGTGCGGTTGGCGACGCCCGGTAAAGAGGAGCGCTTGCTGCAAGCGCTGTTTCCGGTGACCGACCGCCTCAGTCTGCTGGCGGATGCAGTGCAGGCCGCTTTCGACAGTTACAAGGAGCTGATTTTCCTGCGAGCGCCACTCAAGGCCAGCTTCACCTTGACCTTGTCGCTGGCATTGTTGCTGGCGGTGCTGGCCGCGTTTTGGGCCGCATTTCATACCGCCCGGCGGCTGGTGCAACCGTTGCGAGCGCTGGCCGAGGGCACTGAGGCGGTTGCGGTCGGCCAATTTGATAAACAACTCCCTGGCGCGGGCGGCGACGAGTTGGGCTTCCTGGCGCAGTCGTTTAATCAGATGACTCGCAATCTGGCGCAGGCCCGCGACGCCGCGCAGCGCAGTCAGGAGCTGGTCGAAAGCCAGCGCGCCTATCTGGAAACAGTGTTGGCGCGACTCTCCTCCGGGGTTATCACCCTCGATCAGGTCGGACGGCTGCAAACCTGCAACGCCGCCGCCAGCCAGATTCTGGGGGTTGATTTAACGGTCTTCATCGGCGCCGATAGCGAGCGGATTGCCACTGCGCAACCGGTATTGCAGGATTTTATCGAAGCCATCGGCCCGCAGATGAGCGCCGTCGGCGACTGGCGCCAGGAGATCGCCTGGTTTGGTGGCGCGGGCCGGCGCATCCTGATGTGTCGTGGCAGTTCGCTGCCGGACACAGTGGGCTTGCGTGGCGGTCACGTTATCGTGTTCGACGACATCACCAATCTGATGCGGGTCGAGCGCGACGCCGCCTGGGCCGAGGTGGCTCGCCGGCTGGCTCACGAGATCAAGAATCCGCTGACCCCGATCCAGTTGGCCGCCGAGCGCATCCGCCATAAGTACCTCAAACAACTGGACGAAGAGCAGGGAAAAATTCTGGATCGCGGCACCCACACCATCATCCAGCAGGTGCAGGCGATGAAGGAAATGGTGGACGCCTTCAACGAATATGCCCGCCCGCCGCGCTTGCAGTTGGCGCTGCTGGATTTGAACGAGTTTGTCGCCGAGGTGCTTTATCTTTACCGCGATTACCCGGCGGGAGTAGAGATCAAGCTGGACTTGGCTCATGAAACCCTCATGATCAACGCGGATAAGGGCCGGCTGCGTCAATTGCTGCACAATCTGGTTAAAAATGCGATTGAAGCTATCCGCGACGGTCACGGTTCTACGCTATGGATCGGCAGCCGCCGTGAACATGCGGCTGGGGCGGATTGCGTAGAATTGAGCATTCGTGACGATGGGCCGGGATTTCCCAACACCCTTTTGGACAAGGCCTTCGAGCCCTATGTGACTACCAAACCCAAGGGAACCGGACTAGGATTGGCGATCGTCAAAAAAATTGTTGAAGAGCACGGTGGCTGGATCCAGCTGGAATCACCGGTGGAGGGCGGTGCCCGGATTGCAATTCGGCTGCCACTGCTGCATGACAACCCCGAATCACCCGCCGTTCCCGCCGTGCCACTGAACACCGATAAGGAGACCGGATGAACGCGCCTTATATTTTGGTTGTGGATGATGAACCGGATATTCGCGAACTGGTGAAGGACATTCTGGAAGATGAAGGTTATACCGTCGCCACCGCTGAGAATGCCGCCGCTGCCCGCGAAGCGCGCCGCGCCCAGCGCCCCGATCTGATTCTGCTCGATATCTGGATGCCGGATACCGATGGCATCAGCCTGCTTAAAGAGTGGAGTGAAGGGGATCATCTGCCCGGCCCGGTGATCATGATGTCCGGGCACGGCACCGTCGAAACCGCCGTCGAGGCCACTCGGCTGGGCGCCTACGATTTCATCGAGAAGCCGCTCTCCATGGCCAAGTTGCTGCTGACGGTGGCGCGGGCGCTGGATGCGGACCGGCTGGCGCGCGAGAACCAGAATCTGCGCCGCCAGCAGCGGATCGTCACCGAACCGGTGGGCCGGAGCGAGGTGGTGCAGCGATTACGGGCGCAGGTGCTGAAAATCGCCCAGCATGACGCGCCCGTGTTGATCTTCGGGGAGCCGGGCACCGGCAAGGAGGTTTACGCCCGCTTCCTGCACGCCCACAGTCCACGGCGCAGCGGCCCGTTCGTAGACGTAGGCGTCGGTTCTATTGCCCGCGAGAACGCCAGCCTGGAATTATTCGGCTCCGAGCAGGGTGACCGCATTCATTATGGCCGGCTGGAGCAAGCGACGGGGGGCACCCTGTTCCTCGACGAGCTGGCCGACATGGATCTCGAAGCCCAGGCCAAGCTGGCCAGCGCCCTGGAGAACGGCTCTTTTTTCCGCATCGGCGGCAAGGAGCCGGTGCGAGTGAACGTGCGGGTCGCGGCGGCGACCCATCGGGATTTGGAGCAGGAAATAGCCCTTGGGCGCTTTCGCGAGGATTTGTACTATCAACTGAACGTGGTGCCGATCCGACTGCCGCCACTGCGTGACCATATCGAGGACGTGCCGGAGCTGCTGAATTACTACATTGGCTATTTCGTCGATCAGGAGGGACTGGTTTACCGCCATTTCACCTTGGCCGCCCAGAACCGGCTGCGCAATTACACTTGGCCCGGCAACATCCGTGAGCTCAAAAATCTGGTGCAACGGCTATTGATTCTGGGGGGTGAGGAGGAAATTGCGCTGGAGGAAGTGGATGCCGCCGTGCGCGGCGCTACCAGCACCAAGTCGCAGGATGTCGGCAGCATTCCCCTGAACCTGCCATTGCGGGAAGCGCGCGAACAGTTCGAGCGAACCTATTTGATGCAGCAGTTCCGCGAGTGTGAGGGCAACGTGGCGCGGCTGGCCGAACGGGTCGGGATGGAGCGCACCAACCTTTACCGCAAGCTGCGGGCTTTGGGGATCGATCCCAAAAAGGCGCTGGATGAGTAAGGATCGGCGATGAAGATCGTAATTCTCGGGGCGGGGCAAGTGGGCGGTTCAGTGGCGCATATCCTGGCCAGCGAAGCCAATGATGTCACGGTGATCGATGCTGACGCCGAACGCCTGCAAGCCTTGCAGGATCGGCTGGATATCCGCACCGTCTGCGGCTATGCCTCCCATCCCAAGGTGCTGGAGCAGGCGGGCACCGCCGATGCGGATATGCTGATCGCGTTGACCGACAATGATGAGGTCAACATGATTGCCTGCCAGATCGCCTATACCCTGTTCAATACGCCGACCAAAATTTCCCGGGTTCGGGCCGGCGGCTACATTTCTTATCAAGATCGTTTGTTTAAGGACGAGGCGTTGCCGATTGATGTGCTGATTAGTCCCGAGCAACTGGTGACTGATTACATCAGCCGTATTATCGAGCATCCCGGCGCGTTGCAAGTGCTGGATTTTGCTGACGGCAAGGTGCGGTTGGTGGGGGTCAAGGCGTATGAAGGCAGCACTCTGGTCGGTCAGGCACTGCGCACCCTGCCAAATCGGATGCCGGGGATCGAAACCCGAGTCGCCGCCATTTTCCGCCAGGGCAGCCCAATCATTCCGGAGGGCAATACCCTCATTGAAGCGGACGACGAAGTATTTCTGATCGCTGCGCGCAAGAATACCCGTGCCATTGTGGGTGAGCTCCGCAAGCTGGATCGGATGGTCAAGCGGATTATCATTGCCGGCGGCGGTCACATCGGCACCCGGCTGGCGCAAGCGCTGGAAGACCGGTTTCAGGTCAAAGTGATCGAACGCAATCCGGAGACGGCCAAGCGACTGTCCGAGCAATTGAGCCGCGCCATCGTACTCCAGGGTGATGCCGCTGACGAAAACCTGCTGCGGCAGGAAAATATTGAGCAGGTGGATGTTTATTGTGCGGTGACCAACGACGACGAAGCCAACATCCTATCGGCCATGCAAGCCAAGCGGATGGGCGCCCGCAAGGTGATGGCGTTGATCAACCTGGTGTCCTATGTCGATCTGGTGGAATCGTCCGGCATTATCGACGTCGCCATTTCGCCACAGCAGGCCACCATCGGCAGCCTGCTCACCCATGTCCGCCGTGGCGATGTCGCCAAGGTTCATTCCCTGCGCCGAGGCGCCGCCGAGGCGATTGAAGCCGTCGCTCACGGCGACTACAAGACCTCGAAGACGGTAGGGCGACGCATTGATGAAATTCGTCTGCCGCCCGGCACCACCATCGGCGCTATTGCCCGTGGCGATGAGGTGATCATCTGCCACCACGACACCATGATCGAGGCCGACGATCACGTCATCCTGTTCCTGGTGGACAAGAAGCGGGTACCCGAAGTTGAACGACTCTTCGCAGTGGGCGCAACCTTCCTGTAGACCGGTGCCTCGGTAAAAAACCCTATGCTAGAATCAAGCTACTGCGAACCAGGGCGCGTCACCCCTGCCAGAATCTCCAAACCTTCCGGCGTTGACAGGATCCCGAACCATGACTGCATTCAATTTTGAACTGGCCCGCTACAATCTGATCGAGCAGCAAATCCGGCCTTGGGATGTGCTGGATCAGCGGGTGCTGGACGTACTCGCCGACATCCCGCGCGAGGATTTCGTACCCGATCATTACCGCAACCTGGCGTTCAGCGACATCGCTATCCCGCTTGGCCACGGTGAATTCATGCTGAGACCCACAGTCGAGGGCCGGATTTTACAAGCACTGGCGCTGCAACCGACTGATCGGGTACTGGAAATCGGCACTGGCAGCGCTTATCTGACTGCCGCTTTGGCGCGACTGGCCGCCAGCGTCACCAGCATAGACATTCTCCCGGAGTTTACCGAGGCCGCCCGGCACAAACTCAAGATGCACGGCTTCGACAACGCCATGCTGCATTCCGGCGATGCCAGCCAGGGCTGGGGCGAGCAACGCTACCACGCTATCGCTGTTACTGGATCGGTAGCCACCATGGCTGAGGTCTGGCGGCAAAGTCTGCGGGTGGGCGGGCGACTGTTCATCGTGATCGGCCAGCCGCCGGTGATGGAGGCGTTGCTGATCACCCGGGTCGGTGAACAGGAATGGATTCGGGAAAGTTTGTTCGATACCGAACTGTCTCCGCTACGCAACGCGGAGCCGATTAAGCACTTTGAGTTCTGAATGCGGTTTGCGCCGATGGGGTAGCATCGGGTTCACGATTTTCGCAGTCGGTTTAGTCCACTAGAATTTATGAAAGTACCTGTTCACAGGGGGAGCTTGTCAGCCATGCCCAAAGTACATCGTCTGGTATTGGTCGGAATGGTTGCCGCGCTGTGCGGCCAGCCGGCAGGGGCAGAAGATCTGCTGCAAGTCTATCGCCAGGCCTTTGAGGGCGATCCCGTACTTAAAGCCGCTGCCGCCAGCCGGGAAGCTGCCCAGGAAACCAAACCGCAGGCGCGGGCGTTGCTGCTACCCAACGCAGGAGTCACGGTCGAACAAGGGCGCACCTTCGGGATTTCAGGGGCGCAGGATAATTCATCGTTCAATAGCCATAACTATGCAATCGGCCTGACGCAACCGATCTATAACCGTAATAGCCAGGTCCGGCAGCGGCTGGCGGACACGGTGGTCAGTCAGTCCGACGTGAATTTTCGCAATACCCAGGACAGGCTGATCTTGCGAGTGGCGCAAGGCTATTTCGGGGTGCTGGCGGCACTCGATATCCTGACCTTCACCACCGCAGCCAAAAATGCGTTTGCGCGGCAACTCGAACAGGCCAACCGACGATTCGAGGTAGGATTGGCGACGATCACCGACGTGTACGACGCCCAGGCCCGTTTCGACGCCGCCGTCTCCCAGGAAGTGAGCGCCATCAATGCGTTGGCCGATGCTCGCGAGTTGCTGCGGCAACTGACCAATCAGGAGTATGCCCAGATTGCGATTCTCAGTGAGCAGATGCCGCTCTCGCTACCCAAACCAAGCGATCCCGATGAATGGGTGCGCATGGCGCTGGAAAATAATCTCGAGCTGCGCAGCGCCAATTTCGATGTCGATAAGGCGCGGGAAAATATCAATCTACAGAAGTCCGGCCATTACCCAACGCTCGATTTCAAAGCCAGTCGTGCCGATTTCGATAACAGCGTTACTGCAACTACGAGCAGCCAGGTTAATCTGGAACTCATCATTCCGCTGTACACCGGTGGCGCGGTGTCCTCACGTTCCCGTGAGGCGGCGTACAACTACGAAGCGGCCCGGCAGAGTCTGGAAGATTTGCAGCGCAATACCATTCGCACCGTGCGCAACGCCTACCGGGGTCAGGAAACCGCCATTAGCCAGATCAAGGCCCGTAACCAGACCCGCATCTCCACCCGGAGCGCTTTGGAAGCCAATCAGGCCGGTTACGAGGTGGGCACGCGCACCATCGTGGATGTGCTGGACGCTGAACGTAATGTCTATCAGGCCGAGGCGGACTATGCCAATGCCCGTTATTCCTACATCGTCAGTTTCCTGACGCTGCGGCAGGCTGCCGGTCAGCTTTCGGAAGCGGATGTCATCGAAATCAATGGTTGGCTGGCCAAGCCCCGCGCAACCGACGGTTCCTCTAAGCCAGCGGCCAAGGAACCGGCCAAACCGGCGGCCAATAAGGACAAGGCAGGCGGTAAACCGGCCAAGGTCGCTGACAGAACCATGACGGCGCCCGCCCCCCAAGCTGCTGACAAGAAGGCAACACCTTCTCATTCCCCTGCGCCCAAGCCGTCCGCTGCTGAACCCAAGTAATTTCGCAGACCAAGGGTTCCACCACGCGGGCTGATGGTAATGAACATTATTGCGCCCCCCAAACCGCCGCTCTCCCGATTATCGTCGGCTGGGTTACCGCGCCGGCTGGCGGCCATTGTCTATGACGGCCTGCTATTGACAGGGGTGTTATTCGGTGCGAGTGCACTCGCGTTAGGACTGGCGGCGGCGCTGCTGGGCAGTGAGGCTCTCAAACTTCACAACCCGCTCACCGGTAATCCTTTCTTCTCCACCTATCTGCTCTTGGTCTGCTTTTTTTTCTATGGCGGATTCTGGATTTACGGCGGACAGACGTTAGGGATGCGCGCTTGGCGGGTGCGGGTGCAGCGGCGTGATGGCGGTGGCATCGGCTGGTGGCAGGCGCTACTGCGATTCCTGATCGCCGGTCTGTGGTTAGTCCCGGTCGCTTACCTGCATCAGGTGTTTGGGGTCAGCGTGGGCCTTAGCCTGGCGGCGGGGCTGGGATGTCTGCTGCTGTTATTGGCGCTGCGTCTGCCCGACCGTGGGTCAGAAACCGAACTGGTGCTGCTGCCCAAGTCTTGACTGCGTTCAATACAGCAGGGCGCAGTGTGTACAATCTCGCGCCCAGAGACAGCTCCCTCTCGCCGGCTGGAAAGGGCAGAGCCAGCGCCTAGACCCAATAAGTGGTCCGGGTCATCACCTTCGATACCCCCTTCATCAGGAGCCGGATCGGCAGCGGCAACCGTGTACCGCCGGCGGCCAATGCATCGGTCGCATGTCGGGCTTCATCCTCCTTCATCTGCGCCAGAATGGCCCGGCTTGGCTGATCATTGGTCGGCAAGCGCCCGAGATGCGAATGAAGATGCTCAACCACCTGATGCTCCGTCTCGGCGACAAAGCCCAGACTCCAGCGATCCCCAATCCTGCCAGCCAGCGCACCGATGGTAAAAGCGCCGGCGTAGAACAGCGGATTCAGGATGCTGGGATGGCTGTCCAGTTCTTTTAGCCGCGTCTCGCACCAGACCAAATGATCATTTTCCTCAATGGACGCCTGATCCATGCGATCCCGCACGGTATCCAGCCGCGCGGTGAGCGCTTGACCCTGATACAACGCCTGAGCACACACTTCACCGGTGTGATTCACCCGCATCAACCGTGCTGACTGTCGCTGTTCAGCGGGCGGCAACTCGGCGGGCGGGACCTGATCGGCGGGATTCGGTCGTCCGGTGGTCATAGGACGGCCAAACAGGGTGCGAACGGCCTGATCCAGATTGATCAGCAGGGTATCGGCGGCGGTATAGTAACGAGGAGTCATCAGTGAATACTCAAACCTGAGTTGAGGAGTTGAAGTGTCCTATTATCGCTATCACGTTTTCTTTTGCACCAACCTGCGGCCCGATGGCTCGCAATGCTGCCAGCAGTGCGGCGCTCAGGAAGCCCGCGATTACGTCAAGCAGCGGGTCAAGGCATTGGGAGCGGCCATTCCTGATAAGGTGCGGATCAACAACGCCGGTTGTCTGGATCGCTGCACCGAGGGGCCGGTCATCGTGATTTATCCCGATGCGACCTGGTACACCTATGTAGACCATGCCGATTTGGATGAGATTATCGCGGAACATCTGGTGAAGGGTCGAATTGTGGAACGGTTGCGGATTTAGGCAGCATCCGCCATCAGGGCTTGCGGGGCGTATACCGCTTGAGTAAGATACGCAGCTTTCCAAGCGAACATGGACATTTCGGAGCACGTCATAATGAAAACCTTTAGCGCCAAGTCGGATGAAGTCAAGCACGACTGGTACGTGATCGATGCCACGGATAAGGTGCTTGGACGGCTGTCCTCTGAAATCGCGCACCGTTTGCGCGGCAAGCATAAGCCTGAATATACCCCGCATGTGGATACCGGCGACTACATTGTTGTGGTCAATGCCGAGAAAGTGCGAGCAACCGGTCGCAAGAAAACCGACAAGTTTTACCATCGGGTCACTGGCTATGTTGGTAACCTCAAATCGGTCTCGCTGGAAAAGCTGTTGCAGCAAACTCCGGAGCGCGTTATCCAGATCGCCGTCAAGGGGATGTTGCCCAAGAATCCGCTGGGTCGGGCGATGTTCCGTAAGCTGAAAGTCTACGCGGGTCCCGAACACCAGCACGTCGCCCAGCAACCCAAACCGCTGATCCTGGTGCGGTAAGTGGGCTGATGCATCTATCAGGAATGGAACAGGCAAGCAATGATTGAAAATCAGCACTACGGTACTGGCCGACGCAAGACCGCTACCGCCCGGGTGTTTCTGCGGCCCGGCACCGGTAATATCACGGTCAATCGACGTCCTTTGAATGAATACTTTGGGCGCGAGACTTCCTGCATGGTGGTCTATCAAGCGCTGGAAGTGGCCGATCTCAAGGAAAAATTTGATATCTACGTCACAGTTAAGGGAGGGGGTATCACCGGTCAAGCCGGCGCCATCCGCCACGGCATCACCCGGGCGTTGCTCGACTATGACGAGGGCCTGCGCCCCTCCCTGCGCAAGGCGGGTTTTGTCACCCGCGATGCCCGTGAGGTAGAGCGTAAGAAAGTGGGTCTGCGCAAAGCCCGCCGCGCCACCCAGTATTCCAAGCGCTAATGGTTTATTTGGGGGATCGTCTAGCGGCAGGACTACGGACTCTGACTCCGTCAACCTAGGTTCGAATCCTAGTCCCCCAGCCAAAACCAAACCCACTTGAACCGAGGTGGGTTTTTTGTTGTTATAAAATTGGAAAACAACAGCCTGTTGCTAAAAAAAAACAAACTCAAGGCTTTGTGTTTTTTTTGAAAATATCAGTTGCGTTTGTGCTTCAGAATGCGTATAAATCTCCCCAATGAGTTGTGAAAACCCTCTTGTTGTGTACATACAACACAAACCTAGGAGTTAAGTCATGAAAAAGTCTACTCTTGCGCTGGCCGTTGCTGCTGCGCTGGTTGGTTTTGGTTCTGCTGCTTATGCGGATACCACCCTGTACGGTTCTGCCCGGGTATCGGTCGACTGGGTTGACAACAGTATCGGCCCCCAAAATAACTTCTCCCTCACCCCCGGCGGCATTAGCTCTTATGGCACCCCCGGTGCTGATGGAGTCTGGGATGTCTACAACAACTCTTCCCGGCTGGGTGTGCGTGGTGAGGAAGATCTGGGCGGCGGTCTGGCGGCTATCTATCAATATGAGTTTGGCGTTGATGTGACTGAAGGTGGTACTGGCTTTAACAGCAACCGGCCGAAGTGGGTTGGATTGAAGGGCAACAGTTGGGGTTCAGTCACTCTTGGCACCCAGTGGACTCCCTACTACAACGTGATGGGCGTCGCTGATATTTTCAACAGCAACCGCCCGTTCGATAACTCCACCGTCTACCTGGGTAAACAGTTCGGGACGCGCATGGACAACAGCGTGGTCTACTCCACGCCCAATTGGAGCGGGTTTAGCGCCCAGGCGATGTTGGTCATGAATGGGACGGGCAGTGCGGGTGACAAGATAAGTACTTCCTGTGTAGACCTCAGGACCTGCCCGAGTAATCTCAGTGATGGCGTTGATCTGTGGAACATCGCGGCGACCTACAAGAACGGTCCGTTCTTTATCGGTGCGACCTATCTGGCGCTGAATGGCGATAACTTTGATACCGTCTTTAACACCAACCCCGTTACTTTTATCAATAGCACTCGGCCGGCGTTTGACGGGGATCAGTGGGGTATAGCCATAGGTTATAACCAGGGTCCATTCGCGCTCACCCTCAGCTACGAGGACGGCGATGCTAACAACGCATACTTCGGTACGTCTCAGAACATTTATGTGACCGGCCAGTACACCTTTGGCAACAATGTTATCCGGGCTGCATATGGCTACATGTCTCCGGACAGCGCGGTTTATGTGCAAAATGTTGCTAATGCTAATACCGTGCGATTTGATCAGCAAGACATCAACAATTACATCCTGGGTTACCAGTACAACTTCAGCAAGCGTACCCGCGTCTTCGCTGAGTACATTGGTCAAGACCTAAACAACAATGGCGACGTCAACATCGTCTCCATGGGTACCCGGGTTGATTTCTGATTCGCTCTGCTGAATCAGGTTAAAAAAACCAGCGGACGCCTTCGGGCGTCCGTTTTTGTTTTCTCGCTTGGAAGTTGCTGTCCAGTTCGTTGTGTATGCGCAAATTGGTTGTATTTTTATGAAAATGCAGTTGCTTTTTTGCTGCAATGTGTATATAAATACCAGCAAGGTTGCTTCAAGACTGCTTTCCAATCAAGGTATCAATTTGATCGGAAAGGAATTTTGAAGTCTGTTTGTTTTGCACCACAACTTGAGACTCACACGATGAAAAAGTCTATTCTTGCCTTGGCCGTTGCCGCAGCGCTCGCCGCTCCTCTCGCCGCACAGGCTGACACCATTCTGTACGGTTCCGCCCGGGTGTCGGTGGATTACAATGACGAAAAGTTAGGTTTGCTGGATCAAGTGCCCGGCGCGACCGATCCCGATGGCTATTGGGATGTTGTTAACAACGACTCACGGTTGGGTGTCCTAGGCTCCGAAGATCTGGGGGGAGGGCTGAGCGCTGTCTATCAATACGAGTTTGGGGTGGATGTCACTGAAGGCGGTAATTTCGAGAGTAACCGTCCTAAATTCGTCGGTCTCAAGGGTAACTTCGGCACCGTAACCTTGGGTACACAGGAAACCCCCTATTACCATGTTGCGGGTGTTACCGACATCTTCAACAGTGGCAAAACATTTACTGGCCCGTTCTGGTTGGGTGGCTCGTTCAACGGGTTTGAGGTCGATGTTTCGGGAAACACGACTCGTGGCAGGGGTGCTCTGACCCGTTATGACAATAGCGTTTATTATACGACGCCCGACTTCAACGGTTTCACTGGTGAAGCCATGCTGGTCATGAATGGCGCGAATGATTTCAATGGCGGGGCCGGTTACTCCGATAATATTGATGTCTGGAATATCGCCGCTAAGTACAGTAATGGTCCGTTTTTCGCCGGTGTTAGCTACATCGCGCTCGATGGCAACAGCAACGTCTCGATTTCTAATACTGTAAGCCTTGATCTTGATCTGGATCAATGGGTCGTGGGCCTAGGGTATGCTTCAGGTCCTTTCAGCGTGGGCTTTATTTATGAGCAGGGTACGCTCAACCAGTTCGGCCTGATTTCCAATGCCAGAGTTGGTGGTGTTCGCGTTGGTGGTGATGATGCAAGCAACTTCTTCCTGACGGGTTCTTACACCTTCGGAAATAACATGATCAGTGCTGCTTACGGCCAGCTTGATCCCGGCACTAAAGGCGATAACACAATCGACAACTATGTTGTTGGCTACCAATACAACTTCAGCAAGCGGACTCGACTTTGGGCCGAATACATCGGCCGCAGCGCCGACAGCTTCTTCTACGGCGACCAAAACGCCGTTTCTATTGGCACCCGCGTAGATTTCTAATTCAAGCAAGACAGGCGTAAGGGCAGCGGGCGCTGGCGACAGCGCCCGTTTTTTATGCTCGACCGCCGCCCTTCAAGGCTTCAGTGCCTGTACCCCGTCGGGAGTTCCCAGCAGCAGCACATCCGCCGGACGCAGTGCGAACAATCCCACGGTGACGACGCCGGCGATGTTATTGAATTCCGTCTCCAGCTTGGCCGGATCCAGAATTCGCAGGTTATAAACATCCAGAATCAGATTGCCGTTATCAGTGATGAAATTTTCGCGCAGCACCGGCTGACCGCCCCGTTTGAGCAATTCCCGCCCGACATGACTGCGCGCCATTGGAATCACTTCGACCGGTAGCGGAAATGTTCCCAGCACGTCTACCAATTTGGTTTGATCAGCGATGCAAATGAACTGGTCACTGGCGGCGGCAATAATCTTTTCGCGGGTCAACGCCCCACCGCCGCCCTTGATCAATTGCAAATGCCGATTGGCCTCATCGGCGCCATCCACATATAACGGCAACGGTCCAGCCGCATTTAGATCCAGCACCGGGATTTTGTGCGCCTTCAACCGCTGAGTCGTTGCTTCTGAACTCGAAACTGCGCCCTCAATCCGGTGCTTGATCCGCGACAGGGCGTCAATAAAATGATTGACTGTCGATCCGGTGCCGATTCCTACGACGGTATTTTCTTCAACATATTTCAAAGCTGCTTCGGCGGCGCGTTTTTTCATCTCATCGCTGGACATGGCGGTGTTCTCCTCCACAATTTTCCAAAGCCATCATGCACGATTACATCAAAAAAATTCTCACTGCCCGGGTTTACGATGTCGCTATCGAATCGCCGCTGGAGGTCATGAACCGCCTGTCGCGGCGGCTGAACAATCGGGTACTGCTCAAGCGCGAGGACTTGCAACCGGTGTTCTCCTTCAAGCTGCGCGGCGCTTATAACAAGATCGCCAAGCTGTCACGCGAAACCTTGGACAAAGGCATTATTTGCGCCTCAGCGGGTAATCATGCCCAAGGGGTCGCGCTGGCCGCCCAGCGGCTCGGTGCGAAAGCCACGATTGTTATGCCGCGCACTACTCCAGCGATCAAGATCCAGGCGGTGCGCGACCGGGGCGGAAAAACGGTACTGTTCGGCGACACCTACGATGAAGCCTATCAACACGCCCGGCAACTGGAAACCGAAAAGGGCATGACCTTTATTCATCCCTACGACGATCCAGACGTTATCGCCGGCAATGGCACCATCGGCATGGAAATCCTGCGCCAGCACCCCGACCCGATTGAAGCGATCTTTATTGCGGTTGGCGGCGGCGGCCTGATCGCCGGAGTGGCGACCTATGTGAAGTTTCTGCGCCCGGATATCAAGATCATCGGGGTGGAACCGGATGACGCCGCTTCGATGTATGAGGCGCTCAAGCAGGGTCACCGGGTGATTCTCGATCAAGTCGGTATTTTCGCCGATGGCGTTGCAGTGCGGCAGGTGGGTGAAGAGACCTTCCGGCTGGCGCAGGATCTGGTGGATGAGGTCATCGTGGTGTCCACCGATGAAATTTGTGCCGCCACCAAGGACATTTTCGACGATACCCGTTCCATCGCCGAACCCGCTGGAGCGCTGGGCGCAGCAGGTTTGAAAAAGTACGTAGAGCGCACCGGCGTCACCGGTAAAAATCTGATCGCCATCAACTGTGGCGCCAACATCAATTTTGACCGGCTGCGCCATGTCGCCGAACGGGCTGAATTGGGCGAACGGCGCGAGGCGTTGCTGGCAGTGACCATCCCGGAACATCCGGGCAGCTTCCGCAAGTTTTGCCAAGTCATCGGCAAGCGGGCTATTACCGAGTTCAACTACCGTTACGCCGATGCGCGGCAGGCGCAAGTTTTCGCAGGCATCCAACTGACCGAAGGTGAAGAAGAAAAAAACCGCATCTTCGAGGCATTGCACGAGCAGGGCTACCCGGCAGTGGACATGAGCGACAACGAGATGGCGAAACTGCATGTGCGTTACATGGTGGGCGGTCATGCGCCGGGAATCCGCGACGAGCTGCTCTACCGGTTCCAGTTTCCCGAACGGCCGGGCGCATTGCTGAAGTTTCTTACCGGCATGGCGCACGGCTGGAATATCAGCCTGTTCCATTACCGCAATCACGGCTCCGATTACGGTCGGGTGCTGATCGGGATTCAGGTTCCAGCAGCAGAACGGTCCCAGTTCGATCAGTACATCCGTGAACTGGGCTATCCCCATTGCGACGAGACCGACAATCCGGCCTATCGGCTGTTTCTGGATGGGCGGAGCTAATCCGGCGCAGCTTCCAGCGTCAGAATAAACGCCCATTGCGCCGCAGTCACCGGCAGCACCGACAACCGGTTGAACCGGCGTAGCAGGGCGAACTCTCCCAGCGCCGTTGGGTGCTGCTTCAATTCGGCCAGGGTGATCGGTCGTTGCAAGGCTCTGAGCAGTTGAACGTCCACCCGGTACCAGCGCGGATTCGCCGGCGTACTGGCCGGATCGTGATAAGGGCTGGCCGGATCGAACGCAGTCTCATCGGGATAGCCTGCCCGCACAATTTCAACAATCCCAACAATGGCCGGATGCGCAGTGCCGGAATGATAAAAGAACGCCTGGTCGCCTACCCGCAAGCCATCCCGCAGAAAATTGCGAGCCTGATAGTTGCGAACCCCTTCCCATGGCGTGATCCGGTTGGGTGCGGCAACCAGATCGGTGATTCCGAACGCCGAAGGCTCTGATTTCAATAGCCAGTAGCTCATGCGTAACCTCTTAATCCGTGTAAGCCCTGGGCTGTACTATCAATCGCGGGTTCGGCACGGATGAAGATCGGCAGCAGGAGCAGGCATAAAAAACCGCTGGCGTGGGAGTCGCCAGCGGGCAGGGCCTATAGAGAACTAAAACAGCTTGAGGGTGTGGCCCAGCAACGCAGCAGCCGATCCCAGGACGGCGACGATGGCGAGGACCAAGGCCAGAGTAGCGCGTGCCGTCGACGATCCACCGGACTGGGCAACGAGGTCAGCGGTGGCTCGCTGCACTGATCGCTCGGCAGTTTCCCGGGCGATGGTTTCGATCACCGGTTGAATCCCCGAGCGAACCATCTGGATAATCTGTTGCTTAAATTCAGGTGAGCCGGTGATCATCACCAATGTTTCCTGGCTTTGCCGGCCAACCTGTTCTTCGATCTGCGCAAGCAACTCTTCCCGGTTGACTTCCAGACCACGGGCAATATTGCGCTGGGAAATACCCTCGCTGACTTCACGGGCGGCCTGTTCAGCGACTGTTCTGGCGCTTTCCTGGGCCGTAGTACGGGCAGTGCGTTCAGCAGTGCCACGGGCAATTTCAGTAGCGACCTGCTTGGCGGCTTCCTGGGCGGCGCGTACCGCCGCATGCGCGGCTCGCCGGCCCAAATCTTCAGCGACACCGCGCGCTGCTTGCTGGGCGACTTCACGCGCCAGATTGGGCACTAATTCCTGAACGATGTCGCGGGCGACTTTTTCGGCGGCAGCCCAAGCCGCACGCTCGGCGATTTGTTCGACCTCGGTTGCAGACATTGCAACAGTCGGGGCTGTCGTTGGGGCTTTGGCAGGAGCCGCAACCGGCGGTTGAGCAGGGGTGACCGGGGTTGGCGGCGTTTTCTCGACGACGGCTGGCGGGGTAATCACGGGTCTCGGCGGCGTCGCCGGCTCCACCATCGAAATGGCGGCAGTGCCCTCGCTGACCATCCGCAGCACTTCGTCCAGTTGTTCCGGGGTGTAGGGCTTGGAGAGGAAACCGACTGCGCCGCTTTCCTTGGCGTCCCGCTTGTCCTCGTCGGTGGCGTTGGCTGAACACATGATGATGGGCGACGCGCCCTGAGGATTGTGGCCGGTGATGGCCCGACTGGTCTCGAAGCCGTCCATACCGGGCATCATCACATCCATGAAGATGATTTCAGGCTTCTTGGTGTCCAGGTACTTCATGCAATCTTCGCCGGATCCGACCCAATCAACCTCGATACCGCGCTCGATCAACAGCTTGCGTAAGGTTAAGTGAGCGACTTTGGAATCGTCCACCACCAGCGCTTTTTTGATATTCATGCAGGCCTCCTACGGCATGAGAATCGTCATTTTGTCCCGAACGGTTCCAGTTGCGATCCGTTCGACTATATTGATCCATTGCGGTTGTCGTGCGAAGGGTGAAAATCAAGACTATGGTTATAGTGTGGTGCGGTCAAAATCGCATCATCATTCGCCCGATAACTCTAAATTAAGCCTTAGCCTGATACTTTAAGCCAAATCCATCAAAGGAACCACGTTATGAAAAGAACTCTACTTGCTCTGGTCGCGCCGCCCGCCGCCGTCGCCCGCCATGGCTGTGCAGCCTGTACCGCCGCGCCCATCGGCGTCTTCTGGCTGGCCAGCCTGGCCGGCATCGGCTACGGCCTCGCTGGCGGTACCCTCGGCAACCTGCTGGG